>NZ_JARXWD010000002.1:0-361071 GCF_029892765.1 Stenotrophomonas sp. 1278 | reverse complement strand
GGGGGGGGGGGGGGGGGTGGGGTGTTCCGCCCCCCCCGAAAACCCGGCCGTGGGGGGGGGGGGGCCCCCCCCCGGGCCCCCCCGGGCCCCCCCCCCCCCCCCCGCCCCACCTGTGACAGTTTCCCCACGACGGTTCGATCTGCCGTCGTGCATTCACTGTCGACATGATCGATCTTTGATTTTCAGTGATTATTTCGATCTAAATCGAAATTGATGATCCGACTTTCCCTCGGCCGGACATGGCCCGGCGCTACATCCAAAGCGCGCGGGAAACTGTCGAAGGCGGGGTAGGTCCGGTTGCGGGGGTGTCCGCGGCATCGATGCCGCGGCCAAGCCCCCATGGACGGGTTTACGGCGTCCCCCGCAACCGGACCCACCCCGCCATTCCACAGGAAACCTGCTTTTGCTTTCGGCAGTTGCCGTTGCCCTTGCCTCTGCGGGTGCCGGGCGGCAGCCCGGCCGATACCCCTCAGGCTGGCTGGCCGAGCTGTGCCGGCGCGCGCATCAGCGTGTCACGCGGCAGTTCGCCGAACACTTTCCGGTAGTTGTCGGCAAAGCGCGAAAGATCCCACAGCCCGCAACTGAGGGCGATGGCCTTGACCGAACGCCGGTTGGAATCGGCCATCGACAGGCTGCGGCAGGCCGCGCACAGCCGCAGCATCGACAGGTAGCGATTGGGTGAGGTGCCGAACAGATCCTCGAACGCATAGCGCAGGCCACGCTCGCTGACGCCGGCGGCGTCACAGATTTCATTCATGTAGATATTGCGGCGAAGATTGAGGCGCATGAAGTTCTCCGCCCGCTGCGCGATCAGGTAATGCGTGCGGCGGGCGCGGCTGCAACTGGGCCGATCGGCTGGGCCGGCACCGAGCAGCGCCTGGACATGCTCGTGCAGCAGGCGCTCGGTTTCTTCCGGCTGCAGCCCACCACCCTGCCCCAGCTGCGCGTGCAGTTGCTGGTAATGGCGTACCAGCGGCATCGCATCATCGCCAAGGTTGAACAGTGAAAGCGCCTGCCCCGCCGGTGGCGTGCTGCGCAGGCTCAGCTCGGTCAACTTGCGCTGCACGCGCGCGACCGGCACCAGCATCAGCGTCATCTGGGTACCAGGGCTGAGAGTGAATTCACTGATGCCTTCGGGCATCACGGTCAAGGCCATGCCCGGCGTCAGCGGCACGCCATGGCACCAGCTCAATGCATCATCGGTGGTGTGCAGGTAGCCGAGCATTGCCCAGTCCGGCGGCAGCATGAAACGGCCGCGGCAGTGGAAGCCACAGGTGATGCTGCAGAACAGGGCTTCCTCGTGAACGCGCGAAGCAAATGCCGCGCGCGGACCATTGCCATCCAGCAGCAACAGTTCCACATCGCACACGCGGAGCACGCCGCTCAGCGTGGCCAGGTCGATTGACCTGAGATCGCCGTCGTCGTTGTCTTCCACCCCACCATCGACCATGACAGTGTCGTCCCCCGTTTGGCCTGCCGCACGACCCCGCCCCCACTGCCTGACAGGGCGCACGCCGTTTCCAAGAGCATCGTCCGTTGCCGAGATGGACGCTGCGATGCACGCGCGTCCCTCCCTGAAAATGCAAAACCTTGAATGCGAGTATGCCCGATAATCGGCAGTCGTAAACAGGATGTTTCGACGCTGCGGAATTATCAACTGCGTGAAGAAAATGTGCGCGCCGATGGCATGGTTTTCGCATGCGCGCGGCTGGGCATCACATTATCTGCACGACCATGAATCGTTTTGCGCAGGAACGGATTTACGTCACAGATCCGCGCCGCAATATTCAGGCATCCGGCGAATCTGCCGAATTTGCATATAGGTTCCGGTTGCAGGGAACCGCCATTCAGGCAAAGTCGAATACACGGTGATCGGGCACGCAGACAGCGGCCACACCCAGGGGGACAGCATGACCATGCACGTACGAGATACCGTTTCGACCACCGGCCTGGAGCTGGGTGGTCGTGGTTGCGCGGCCGCTGCCCTGCCCGGGAATGATCACCCTGCTTGAGCACAGCGGGATTGCCCGCCGTGCCTCCTCCGCCAGGATGGCGGGGGCCTACGGACGGTCCCGGCGGAGCCGGGCCACCGCCCATGCAGGTGTCCTGCAGCAACTGACAGGTAGAGGGAGACAACCGTCATGAACGCATCGATCCGCAAGTTCCTGAAAGAAGAAGATGGCGTGACCGCGCTCGAATACGGGCTGCTGGCCGCCGTGATCGCCGGCATCCTGATCGTGGTGGGCAGAACCCAGATCACCGCGTTCTTCACCACGTTGTTCACCCGCCTGCAGGCCATTGCCACCGACGCCACCACCACCTAGCCAGCGCGCAGGGTGCAGCACCTGCGGTCGCTTCGATGGCGGCCGCGGTGGCCGATGAGGGGTTCTGCAACTGTCCAGTGACGGACAACGAGGGTGTGCGATGACACTGCTGGGATTGCTGGCCATGGGAGTGTGCCTGCGGATTGCGATCAGCGATCTGTACGCCCGCCGCGTGCCCAACACCTGGCTGCTGGCCGCGTGCGCGATCGCCGTGCCCCTGATCATCGCCGGCCAGTTCAATGCAACGCGCACGGTCTGGGCGCCACACCTGCTGGGCGCAGTCGTTGGCCTGCTGGCATTGCTGCCGTTCTATGCGGTGCGCTGGATGGGCGCCGGCGATGTGAAGTTCTTCGCCGTGCTCGGCCTGCTGCTGGGCTGGAAGGCATTGCTGCCGGTGTGGGTGCTGGCCAGCCTGGCCGCAGGTGCCCACGCCGTGCTGGTGCTGGCCGGTCGGCAGTTGGCCGGTCACCTGCCGCTGCGCCTGCAGATGCAGGTAAACCGCGCCAGCACGCATTTGAATGGCCACCCTGCCCTGCGCGAACTGCATGCCGCGCGCGAGGGGCGACAGGGCATTCCCTACGCAGCCTACCTGGCCTTCGCGGCGATTGGCTGGGTGTTGGCAACCACCTATGGAGGCGTCGCATGAAAGCGTTCGCGCGCCAACGCCAACGCGGCGTGGCCAGCATCGAATTCGCGTTGATGCTGCTGCTCGGCCTGGTGCCGCTGCTGCTGCTCACCTTTTCCGGCGTGCTGATCATGGCCGCGCAGCAGACGCTGGCGACGGCCTCGGCCGAGGGCGCGCGTGCTTCGCTGCGCTTTGGCAACGCCGGCGAGCGGCGCACCGCCGCCTGCCTGGCGGCCCGTCGCTCCATGCAATGGCTGTTGCAGTTTTCCGGGCAGAACCCGGACTGCAGCGGCGGCGGCACCGGCGCCATCGTGGTCTCGCCGCAGGCGCCCTGCGCCGGCCTGGCGACGGTGCAATGCATGACCGTGACGGTGAGCTACGACTATGCGTCCCATCCCTTCCTGCCCGGCACCGCCACGCTCTATGGCTGGGTGATGCAGGCCCCCATCCGCAGCGTCGCGGTCGCCCAGCTGGACCTCGGCAGCAACTGACGATCGGTACAGGAGACGATTTTCATGCTCAAGTTGACCCGCATCGCCGCCATCGCGCTGATCGCGCTCGCCGTGCTGCTGGCCGTGGTCGCCTTCGTGATCGGGCGGAAGCCTGCGGCCTCGGCGGACAACCCGAGCACCATCGTGAAGGCCGATGCGCAGACCTTCAGTGTCGTTGAAGCCACCGCGCGGCTGCCCGCCGGCGAGCCGATCAGCGCCAATGGCGTGCGGCTGACGCAACGCACCGCAGAAGTGCCGGGGGCCGTTGCCGACCTGGCAGCGGTGGTCGGCAAGGTGCCGGTGCAGGACATCAGCGAAGGCAGCGCGATTGCTGCCAGCCTGCTCGCACAGGGCTTCTCACTGCAGCTGCGGCCGGGTGAACGGGCATTGGCGGTGCCGGTCGATGAGCTGGTCGCGGCAGGCAACCGCATCCTGCCCGGTGATTTCGTCGACGTCTTCCTCAACCTGCGCAGCGCCGCTACCAGCTACAACGGCCAGCAGGACGTCGCACAGACGCGGTTGCTGCTGTCACGCCTGCGCGTGCTCAGCTACGGACAGCAGGACATCGCGGCAGCCCCGACGAGCAGCCAGGGCCAGGCCCCGGCCACGGCAGGCAACGACTCACGTGCAGCCGATATCACCAGCGGTTCCAGCAGTGCCCCCAGCAACGCAAACGGTAGCGATGCCACGCAGCCGGCGCGCACCGCGGTGCTGGCGGTGCCGGTGGCCGACGCCAACCGCCTGCTGCTCGGCGCACAGCAGGGCAAGCTGTTCCTCGCCCTGCGCAATCCCGCCGATACCGGCCTGCCGGATGTGGCGCTGTTCCCACAGGCGCGCGGCGTGCTGGACCCGGTGCGCGGCCTCGACAACGAGCAGCAGCAGGCCCTGCAGCGACCGGAGAACAACGCCTACGCCGGCCTGGATGGCGATGCGCTGGCTGGCCGCGGCAGCAGCGTGCAGCGCAGCGTCCACGAAACGCCGGCGCGTGCACCGGTGCAGCGTCGCTCGACGCCGCGACCGGCGGGCATCGAAATCATCCGCGGCGACACTGCTGCCCCCCGCGGCTCCCTTTGACCCTTGCCGAGAGCGCACATGACTGAACGTCGCCACCGCCTACGCCCCACTGTCCGCCAGCGCTGGCTGGCCCTGCTGCTGGTGCTGCTGGCACCGGGTGCGAGCGTGGCTGCCGACGATCTGCTGCTGCAGACCCGCGAACAGCGGCCATGGACGCTGCCGGCCGACCTGGAACGGGTTGCCATCGCCGACCCCGGCGTAGCTGACATCGTGATGCTGCGCGGCGCACGCCAGGCGCTGCTGGTAGGCAAGGCCCCCGGCACCACCACCCTGCTGCTCTGGCATCGCAAGCAGAGCGAACCGCAGCGCGTGCAGGTGCGGGTGCAGAGTGCCGTGCAGGGGGCCGCCGATGCCGGCTCCAGCGGACTGGTGTTCACCCAGCAGGACCAGCAGGGGCTGCTGCAGGGAAGCAGCGACAGCGTGCTGGCGCACATGCAGGAGCAGAAGACCGCGGTGATGGCGCTCGGCAAGGACGGCAGCCTGGCCGATGCCTCCACCATCAGCAGCGGCGGCGTAGTGCAGGTCGAGGTGAAGGTGGTCGAGTTCAACAAGACCGCGCTGAAGCAGATCGGCATCAACTTCCAGAACCGCAACGGTGGCTTCGCCTATGGATTCGCGCGGCCGGGCGGGCAGCTGCCAGGCAACACCGGCATCCTGCCTGGCATGAAGGAAGGTGAGTCGAGCAACGAAAGCGAGTCACCGATCTCCTCGGCATTCAGGCTGGTGTTCGGTTCGACCAAGGGCCTGTGGAACGCCGATGTCGACCTGCTGCAGGCCAACGGCATGGCGCGCGTGCTGGCCGAGCCCACTCTCGTCGCGCTGTCCGGGCAGAGCGCCAGCTTCCTGGCCGGTGGCGAACTGCCGATCCTGGAGCCGCAGGGGCTCGGCACGACCACGGTCACCTACAAGCCCTTCGGCATCGGCCTCACCGTTACTCCCACGGTGCTCTCTCCGAACCGCATTGCGTTGAAGGTTGCCCCGGAAGCCAGCGACCTGGACTACACCAATGCGATCGCGCTCAACGGCGTGCAGATCCCTTCGATCACCACCCGCCGCGCCGACACCACCGTCGAGCTTGGCGATGGTGAGAGTTTCGTCATCGGCGGCCTGGTCAGTTCCACCGTGGCTTCGACGGTCAACAAGATTCCGCTGCTCGGCGACCTGCCGATCATCGGTACGTTCTTCCGCAACTTCGACTACAAGCGCCAGGACAAGGAACTGGTGATCATCGTCACCCCGCGGTTGGTACAGCCGATTGCCCGCAATACCGAACTGCCGCTGCCCGGCGATCGCGAAGCCAAGCCGAACATGCCCGAATGGGGCGCGTGGCTGCTTGGCCCGATCAGCCGCGATCCGGTTCCCGGCTTCTCGCGCTGACCTGCATGACGTCTCCGGTACTACGCCCATGCCCTACGCCACTGCCCTGCCGCTGCACCCGCAAGGACCACCGATGAACCTGGTCCTGTACGGGATCGACCGTGAACTGCTGCCGCGCCTGGCTGCCAAGCTGCCGCCGGCCACGGCACTGCACTGGCAGGACAGCAGCGAGCCGACATCGGCCCAGGACCTGCAGCGTGGCCCGCAGAACCTGGTGCTGCTGGACTTCCGCCCGGAGCATGCCTCGGCATCGACGGTACTGGCGCAGCAGCTGCAGCAGACCCAACCCGAATTGACCCTGGTGGCGGTGGGCGCCACCAGCGCCGGCCAGGTGGAAGGCGTGGTGATGGCGCTGCGCGCGGGCCTGCGCGATGTACTGGACCTGGACAGTGACAACACCGGCATCGAAGCCGCCCTGCGTCGCGCTTTGTCACCGCGCCCCGCCGCAAGCGCACAGCAGGCGCACAAGGCGCGCCTGATCGTGCTGCTGGGCGTGCGCGCCGGCGTCGGCACCAGCACGTTGGCCGCACACCTGTCGGTGCTCGCACAGCAGACCCGCACCCTGGCCCAGGGCGATGCCGCCGTGCAGGACGGGCTGCTGATGGAGCTGGCGCAGCCGGCCGGCGACCTCGCCCTGTACCTCAACCTGGACAGCCGCTTCCACTACGAAGACGCGCTGCGCAATGCCAGCCGCATCGATGCCACCCTGGCCCGCACGGCGATGGCCCGGCACACCAGCGGACTGGTCCTGCTCGACCGTGCCAGAGGCAGCGACGCACTGCCGCCGTCCGATCCTGGTGCGCTGCTGCAACGACTGCGCGGCGTGTTTTCCAGCGTACTGTGCGATGCCGGTGGCTGCCCGCTGCGGCAGCTGCCGCCGCTGCTGCTGGACCAGGCCGATGAAATCTGGCTGGTGGCCGACGCATCGATCGCCACCCTGGTGTCGCTGGACCACGCCCTGAAGCACCTTTCCGGCCAGCGCGACCGCGAGAAGCGACTGCAGCTGGTGATCAACCGCCACGACGACAACAGTGGCATGAGCCCCGAACAGATCGCGCGCCGCTTCGAGCTGCCGCTGCTGGCCACCCTGCCCGAGCGGTCGCGGGTACGCGCCTCCGCCAGCCATGGCCATCTGCTGCTGCAGGATGCGCCGCGCGACCCGTACCTGCGTGCCCTCGCCCCGCTGGTGCAACGCCTGGATCCGGCTGCCTGCCCGCTCCAGGCGCACGGCCTGCGGGAAAGACTTGCCCTTGCCCTGGGTGGATCGCAATGGAAGACAAAGTGACCCCGTTCCCGCACGTTGTCGCCCGCAGCACGGTGCCGGAGCATGCACCGGGCAGCCTGCCGTTCGCACAGACCGAGCAGTACCAGAAGGTGCTGTCGGCCGCGCACGAGCATCTGCTCAACAGCATCGAAGACGAGCGCATCGACATCGATTCCTGGGCCCCCGACACCATCGCCCGCTGGGTGGAAGTGCAGACGGTCAGTTTCATCCAGGAATGGCGCATCCCCATCAACGAAGAAGAAATGCAGGTGGTGGCCGAAGGCCTGGTCAAGGAGCTGACCGGTTTCGGCCCGCTCGATGACCTGCTGCATGACCCCACCATCGAAGACATCCTGATCAATGGCTTCAAGGATGTGCATGTCTCCCAGGGCGGGCAGCTCAAACGCGCACCTCAGCGCTTCACCGATGACACCCACCTGCTGCGCATCCTGCGCCGCATCATCGCCCCGCTCGGCCGCCGCCTGGATGATTCCAATCCGATGGTCGATGCACGCCTGCCCAATGGTGGCCGCCTCAACGCGATCATCTCGCCACTGGCGGTGGACGGGCCGATGGTGTCCATCCGCAAGTTCCGCAAGGATCCGTTCACGCCCGACGAACTGCTGGCCAAGGGCACCTTCGATGCGCCGATGCAGGCACTGCTGAAGGCGATGGTGCTGGGCCGCTGCAACATCCTGGTGTCAGGTGGCACCAGCTCGGGCAAGACCTCGCTGCTCAATGCGCTGGCCAGCTATGTGCCGGCCAACGAACGCGTCATCACCGTGGAAGACACCGCCGAGCTCTCGCTCAACCACCCGCATGTGGTGCGCCTGGAGAGCCGCATCGGTGGCGCCGAAGGCCAGGGCGCGGTCAGCATCCGCGACCTGGTGCGCAACAGCCTGCGCATGCGCCCGGACCGCATCGTGGTCGGCGAAGTGCGTGGCGCCGAGGTGCTGGAGATGCTGCAGGCGATGAACACCGGCCATGACGGATCGATGGCCACCATCCACGCCAATTCACCGCGCGACTGCCTGTACCGCATCGAGATGCTGGCCGGCTTCGCCGGTTTCCAGGGCAGCGAAGACAGCCTGCGCCGGCAGATCGCCAGTGCCATCGACTTCATCGTGCAGATCTCGCGCCTGGGCAGCGGCCGCCGGGTGCTGGTGTCCATCACTGAAATCACCGGCGTCAGCGACAACCTGATCACCACCCAGGAGATGTTCCGCCACGAAGTGCAGATCGATGGCAGCGGCAAGGAAATCGACCGTTGGATCGGCCTCGGCTTCCAGCCACATTCGCACAAGCTGGAGCCGTTCCGGCAGTTGCTGCGCGAATCCCTGTACGGAGACTTCTGAGCATGGGTACCGGCCTGCTGCTGGGTGTGCTGAGCATCGTGTCGGTGCTGCTGGCGCTGGCGGTGTGGCTGTGGGGGACGGCCAGCAGCCGCGAACAGCGCCAGGCCTCGCTGCAGCATGCCGAGCAGCAGCTGGCGCGCGGCACCGGCGCTGCCGCCGCGCCGGCCGATGCAGCACGGCAGGCGCCGCTGCCTGCGCCGGGTCGCCGCGCCCTGCCCTGGAACGGGCTGCTGCAGCGTGCCGGCCTGGCACCGGGCTGGAAGCTGCCGCTGCTGATGCTGCTGCCGGGCATCGCCCTGTCCGAGTTCGCGGTGTTGCGCCTGGGCACCTTCTGGATGTTCCCGCTGACCCTGCTGCTGTACCTGCTGGGCTGCTGGCTGTGGCTGATGCGCCGTATCGGCAAGCTGCAGGCGCAGCTGCTGCACCAGCTGCCGGACTTCCTCGACAACCTGGTGCGCCTTACCGCGCTCGGCAACAGCCTGCAGGCCGCCTTCCAGGTCGCGTCGATGCAGACCAACGCGCCGCTGCGCGGCCTGCTCGACACCACGGTGCGCTATGCACGTGGCGGCATGGACCTTGACCGTGCGCTCAACCTGGCCGCACAGCCCTACCGCATGGACGTGCTGAAGGTGCTGGCGGTGGTGATGGGCGTCAGCGTGCGCATCGGTGGCCGTGCCGACCAGATCCTGCAGCGCATGGGCGACTTCATGCGTGACCTGGAACAGGCGCAGCAGGAACTGGCCGCAACCACTTCTGAAACCCGCATGTCGGCGTGGGTACTGGGCCTCCTGCCACCGGCCAGCGCAGTGCTGATGGCGATCTCCAGCCCCGAGTTCTTCCAGCCGGTGCTGCACGACCCACTGGGCCACAAGATCCTGCTGATCGCGCTGGCGCTGGAGTTGACCGGCGCCTTCCTGCTGTACCGCCTGGCCAAATCACTATGAACATCCCCGACCACGCAGGAGGCATCCAATGAGCGCCAGCATCTGGTTCGTGGCTGCCCTGCTGGTGTTGGCCGCCGGCGTGGCCCTGCTGGGGCTTGGCAGCTGGGTGCGCAGCCATCGCGAGGACCGCAGCGAGGCCACGTTGAAGACAGCGCTGCGTCCGCGCGAAAGCGAAGACACAGCGGCCGACGCACGCAAGGACTCACTCGGCTGGCTGGAGCAGTTCGGCCGCGGACTGAGCGGCGGACGCCTGGAAGCGGCGCTGCTGGCCGGTGAGGATCGCCTGCTGCTGGACCTGGCTGGCTGGAACACCCGCCGCGGCACCGCCATCTACCTCGGCCTGCGGCTGCTGCTGGCTGTCCTGGTACTGGGTATTGCGCTGACGCTGAGTGACGCCACGGGGTTGTCGAGGATCATGGTGGTGATCGGCGCGCTGGCTGCTGGCCTGCTGCTGCCGAAGTTCGCGCTCAGTGCGTGGGTCAAGCGGCGGCGACGCGCCGTGAACAATGAGCTGCCGCTGTTGATCGACCTGCTGCGCCTGCTGCAGGGCGTGGGCTACAGCATGGATCAGAGCCTGCAGACACTGGGCGACAAGCTGCGCGACGCACTGCCGGTGCTGGGTGGGGAAATCCAGGAAGCGAATGTGTCCTACACCCATGGGCGCACGCGCGCGCAGTCGCTGCGCCGGCTGAGCGATGTGTACGGCGATGACGATCTGTCCAGCCTTGTGCAGTTGATCCTGCAGGTGCACGCCCACGGCGGTGCCGTGCAGGAACCGCTGCGCCAGTTCAGCGTCCGCCTGCGCGAGCAGCGCCGCAACGCGCTGAAGGAAAAGGTCGGCAAGCTCTCGGTGAAGATGACCGTGGTGATGATGCTGACCCTGCTGCCGGCACTGATGCTGGTGCTGGCCGGACCGGCGCTGGTCGCGCTGGCCACTACCTTGTCGAAAATGGGATGACCTTCATGCCTGTCCTGCGCCCTGCCTGCCTGTTGCTTGCCCTGGTTGCCGCCGTTGCCGGCTGCAGCTCCACCACGCCGAAGTACCTGCGTGCGCCGAGCCTGGCCGAGCCGACGCCGGCCCCGCAGGACAGCCGCAACGCCTACCTGGAACTGATCCAGCGGATGCAGCAGCAGGGCGCCTGGTACGCTTCGCTGGCGCACGTGGATGCGTTCCGCCAGCGCTACGGCGATACCCCGGCACTGCGCCTGCTGCAGGCCGACGCACTGCGCCAGACCGGCCAGATCGATGCGGCGCTGGCGCTGTACCGCGAACTCGGCAATGGCCCGCAGGCCGCCGCCGCTGCACACGGCATGGGCCTGATCGCTGCCCTCCGCGACGACGACCAGGGCGGCGAACAGGCGCTGGCACGTGCCACCCAGTTGAGCCCGCTGAACACCGATTACCTCGGCGACCTGGGCTATGCACGGCTTCGTGCCGGCCGCTTCGAACAGGCACGCGAGCCACTGGCCAAGGCGCTGGAACTGTCGCCAGGCAATGCCAAGGCCACCGCCAATCTTGCCCTGTGGGCGCTATTGCGTGGCGACACTGCCACCGTCGAACGGCTGGCCCAGCAGGCCAGCTTCAGCGAGGAGACCCGCCGCAGCGTGGAACAGCAGGCGCAGCAGATCCGCGCGCGGCTGCAGCAACGCCAGGCCGCTGCCACTGCTGCAGCGGCGGCAGCGGCAGCGGCACGGCCAGTTGCTTCGGTAGCTGCCACCCCCGCCAACGCAGGCCCACGCTTGGCCGCCGAACCGCGCCGCGATGGTCGCGACGAACGCGACCCGCCACGACTGCCGCCCTCGATGCTGGAACGCTTCGGCTCCACCGCCCATCCCAACGGGAACACGCCATGACTTCGACGCCGCTGATCCGCTGCCTGCTGCCGGTGCTTGCCGGCTTGTCTTTCGCTGCGGTTGTGCAGGCGCAGACGCCGCAGCAACCGTTGACCGGGCAGATGCTGGGTGGTGCCGCGCCCGCGCCGGCAGCCGCTCCCCTGCACAGCGAGCCGTTGGCTACCGTGGACGTATCGCCGCCACCAGCCGCAGCGCCCATCGCAGCCCCCGCAGCCCCCGCAGCCCCTGAAACCAGGCCTGATTTCGGCGGCACGCAGTTACAGCCCAACACCTCGCAGATCGGTGACACCACTCGCAGCCTGTTCCGCCTGCAAGCGTCCGGCGAGGTGGCCGGTGCCCGCCTGCCGATCCTCGGCGACCAGGCCACATCCAGCTACGCGCGTTACCTGAAGAGCTTCCAGTACGACATTCCGCAATTCTTCGAAACCGACGTCGCCAAGTCCGCAGGATCCTCCCGATCCGGACGCTGAGGCCCGCCATGAACCGAGCACGCCACATCAGCTTCAGTCGCCCGCGCGGCGGTATGTCGGTCACCATGATGCTGGTGATGATCGCGCTGCTGGCCATGCTCGGCCTGATCGAGATCGGCTTCCTGTTCTGGGCCAAGCGCGATGCGCAGAAGGTGGTCGATCTGGCTGCGCTGGCAGGCGCCCAACGGCTGGACCTGTGCCGGCCCGACAACGCCGACAACAGCGCGGCCCGGCAGAACGCGCTCGCACAGAACACCTTCCCTGGGCAGGTGCAGATCCAATGTGGCAACTGGAATGCCACCCGCGGAACGGCTGACCACTTCAGCCCAAGCGTGG
Source organism: Stenotrophomonas sp. 1278 (assembly GCF_029892765.1). Taxonomy (NCBI): domain Bacteria; kingdom Pseudomonadati; phylum Pseudomonadota; class Gammaproteobacteria; order Lysobacterales; family Lysobacteraceae; genus Stenotrophomonas; species Stenotrophomonas sp. 1278. The sequence goes on along the minus strand of NZ_JARXWD010000002.1, from coordinate 348,957 downwards.
ACGCAGGCAATCCACGCAACGCGGTGCGGGTCATTGCCGAACGCGGCGTGCTGCCGTTCTTCGGCCAGAACAGCGGGCTGCCCACGTTGCGCGTGCAGGCGGTGGCCAAGCGTTCGGAACCCACCGCCGTGTTTGCAGTGGGTTCGCAGCTGCTGCGCACCAATGGCAACTCCCCCTTGATGGCGACCCTTCGGCTGGTCGGCCTGGACGTCACCAACGCAACAATTCTGTCCTACGACGGCCTGGCACAGGCCACCGTCACCCCGTCGGGGCTGCTGGCGGCACTGGGCATCCCGGTCACCGCCGACCTCAGCGTGGCCGACTTCAACCGGCTGCTGTCGGTCAACCGCATATCACTGGCACAGCTGGTCAATGCCACTGCCACGGTGGTGGGCCGCGAGACCGCCGTCGGCGTACAGCTGCAGGCGCTGTCCAACCTGGTCGGCACGCGGCTGGACATCAACCAGCTGAACATTCTGCTGGGCAGCCAGAACGGCGGCGGCGGCCTGTTCGCGCAGGTGATCTCACCGGACGGCACCATCGGCAGCGCACTGGAATCGAGGGTCAACGTGCTGGATCTTGTCACCGCCGCGATCTCCATCGCCAACGATGGCAATGGCGTGCAGGTGCAGGGCTTGAACCTGCTGGGCATCGACGTCAAGGCCGGCGTGGTGGAGCCGCCGTCGATCGCCATCGGTGGCGTCGGCGCACGCGCGTACAACGCGCAGGTGCGGCTGATGGTGGACGTCGACAGCGACCGCCTGTTCGCGATCGGCCCGCTGCTGAACCTGCTCGGCACCCGCCTGCATCTGCCACTGCACGTGGATGTGGCCAATGCGATGGGGACACTGACCAGCATCCAGTGCGGAGCGGCGCCGCCGACGGCCACCGTCCAGGTCGATTCCTCGGTACTGCGCGCCTGCGTCGGCAAGGTCAACGCGGCCGATCGCTTCTCCAAGAGCAACGTCTGTGACGCGACCCTGCAGAACGAGCAGTTGTTGAGGCTGCTGGGGCAGCCCCTGATCAACGACAAGGTCACCCTGCCGGCGCTGACCAGCACGCAGAGCCTGACCCTGGCCGCAGGCCAGACCGGCTCGACCCGGATCAACCCGTTGGCCGTCGGCACCGCCGTGTCAGACCTGGTCAACGAACTGCTGCGGGTGCTGTCAGGCATGCTCAGTTCACCCAAGCAGGGCATGAGCGCCAATGACACGGCCAAGGCATTGGCCGACCGTTACCTGCAGGCCGCCTTCCCCAGCGGCGGGCGTTACAACGTGGACCAGGTGATTCCATTGCTGCGCGATGGCGATCCGTCACGCAACCTCGCACCGCTGGGCAACTGGACCGTTACCAAAGGCGTACCCAAGCCCTGCCTGATTGGCCTGAGCACCTGCTGGGAAGATGGATCGGTCTGGGCCGGTTACCGCGCCACCGTGACCGGCCAGGGCCTGGGCCTGCTCGACGGCCTGCTGGGCTCGCTGGTCGGCGGCCTGCTGATCAACCGCTGCGACAGCCTGCTGGGCAACCTGATCGACTACAACGGCTGCGTGCGCACCAACCTGGCGTCCTACATCCAGACCGCCCCGGCCGGATTCCTGGATGGGCAGAACGGCGGCGGCGTGACCACCCCCGGCAACAACGTCACCTGCAGTGGCCTGCTGTGTGCGCTGCTGAACCCGGTGCTGGCGGCGCTCAAGCCCGTACTCAACAGCGTCGGCACCCTGCTGACCAACACCCTGGCCAGCCTGCTCGGGCTGGAACTGGGCCGCACCGATGTCAGCATGCAGTCGATCCAGTGCAGCTCGGCGCAGCTGGTCTTCTGACCCGCGCGGGCACCGGTTGGCGGCGTCCGCGCCCATGCTAGACTCGCGGCGGGGAACCACATTCAACTCAACCCACACTACATCCGTGGATGGTCTAGACATGCGAGAAACTTCAGGGGGCACCGTCTTCGCCCGGTATCGGCGCGGCGCAGCACTGCTGGCCGTGGCCATGATGGTGGTGACGCCGTCGGCGCTGGCCGCACGTGGCGATCGCACTGCCACGGTGGAGCCGGCCAAGGCCGCACCGGTGGTACGCAACACCGTCGACGAACTCAAGCAGTTGATGGATGCGCAGCAGCTCACCGAGCTGCGTACCACCTACAACGGCAACTACGGCGCCAGCCTGCTGTTCAACGCCAATACCCTGACCTACTACGTGGCCCTGTTCCAGGAGAAGAACTTCTGGCGGGTGATCAAGACCGATGCCGTCGACAACGCCGAGCGTGTCTACCGCACCTTCGCGCAGCAGTCCGAACAGCTGGCGCAGGTCTACATCGACACCACCCGGCTGGAAGCCGGCAAGCGCTACACCGAGCGCCTGGTGGCCTACAACGAAGAGCGCCTGCGCACCCTGCAGCAGGAAATGGAACAGCAGCAGGCGCAGTCGGCGCAGGTGAGCGCAGCGCTGCAGCAGGCACAGCAGCAGGCGGTCAGCCTGAGCACCGACGTGCAGAGCACCAACAGCCAACTCGATGCGCTGCAGCGACGGATCCAGATCCTGCAGGCCGAACAGGGCAACCCGGAGCTGAGCCTGCCCAAGCCGGATGCGGCGACGGCACCGGCGGCCGCCAGCGACGGCCGCTGAGGTCTTACGGGCCTGTAGACAAGAACGGCACCTTCGGGTGCCGTTTTTCGTTGTGCTCAACGACAGGCCTCGCGTACCGCGTCATCCAGCTGCCTGCGCTGCAGGTAGTCGAGCCTGCGCGGCCTGGCCAGCGTTGCCACCTGCCGCCGGCGCGCCCGCTCGCAGCCACGCGGGTCAGCCGTGATCGATATCAGCGCGCCCTGTGCGCGCCCGCGCCGTGGCGTCCGCCTGCTACCGCTGCGGGCAGGCTGCACGACTGCAGGTGTGGGCCCGCGTGCCTTCGACTCGGCACCGGGCACTTCCCAGCGCCACTCCGCGCGCCCCTGGCAGGGCGTCTGCTGGTAGACCGGATGCTCACCTCCGGTGCACTTGTAGACGTTGGTCTGTGCCATCGCGACAGCAGCCAACAGCACTGCAGGCAGCACTCCCCATCCCGGCATCTTCATGACTGGCCCTCACGCGTCCGATGGCCATGGTTGCCATCAGCACCGGCCTGCCGCCAGAGCGAGTCGCGTCAGCGTGACGACCACGCCAATCCGGCACAGCCGTGCAATGCACATCGCCCATCGTGCGCTGTACTGCCGCAGGCGCCGGCCAACCCGCAGGCGTCTTCCCTCCCTTTCGCCAAGGAACCTGCAATGAGCAATTTCGTGACCGTCAATGATGGCGCCCGCATCTTCTACAAGGACTGGGGCACCGGCCAGCCTGTCGTATTCGCCCATGGCTGGCCGCTGTCGTCCGATGCCTGGGACCCGCAGATGCTGTTCATGGGCCAGAACGGCTACCGCGTGATCGCCCATGATCGCCGCAGCCATGGCCGCTCCAGCCAGACCTGGGACGGCAACAACATGGACACCTACGCCGATGACCTGGCTGCCGTTCTGGATGCGCTGGACGTGAAGGACGCGATCCTGGTCGGCCATTCCACCGGCGGTGGCGAAGTGGCGCACTACATCGGCCGCCATGGCAGCAAGCGCGTGGCCAAGGTGGTGCTGGTCGGCGCGGTGCCGCCGCTGATGCTGAAGACCGAAGGCAATCCGGCCGGTACCCCGCTGGAAGTGTTCGACGGCATCCGCAAGGGCACCGGTGGCGATCGTTCGCAGTTCTTCAAGGATCTGGCCACGCCGTTCTTCGGCGCCAATCGTGATGGCAACAGCGTCACCGAAGGCATGCGTGATTCGTTCTGGCTGCAGGGCATGCTGGGCGGCGTGAAAGGCCAGTACGACTGCATCCACGAATTCTCGGAGGTGGACTACACCGACGACCTGAAGAAGATCGACGTGCCGGCTCTGGTGGTGCATGGCGATGACGACCAGATCGTGCCCTTCGATGCTTCGGCCAAGCTGTCCTCGCAGATCATCCGCAACGCAGAACTGAAGGTGTACGCCGGTGCACCGCACGGCCTCACCCTGACCCATGCCGATCAGTTCAACGCCGACCTGCTGGCGTTCGCACGCAGATGACGTATCGCGGCGGCGCCCGTGCGCCGCCGCTCCTGCCATGGAGCCGGCCAGCGGCCGGCTCAATCACGGGACAATCAGATGTCGCTGTGGTGATGCGGCGCCGCCGCCGGCAATGGATCATGGCCGCCAACGAAGTGACGCACCACCGGCGCGCGCTCGCCGCGATGCAGCGCGCGCAGCGCCTCCTGGATCGCCTTGTCGTCAGCGGTGATGCGTTCATGCTGGCGCAGGTGCTCCAACCACGACGCTGCGACGAAATACTCCAGATGAATGCCCGGGGTTGCCACATCTTCGACCACGCCCCAGACCACGGCACCATCGCGTCGACGGATCGTTCCCAGCGTGCGCATCTGCGCCTGGAACGCGGCGCGGTCGGCGGCATCGATGCGATATTCGATGGTCACCAGCACCGGTCCGCGATCATTCGACACCGGCACCGACAGTTCCGGTGCGGGCCAGTGCCCGGCCGGGCTCAGGTTCAGATCTTCGGCGCCTGCAATGCGTACCCGCCACACCAGCAGGCCGCCGATGACCGCGCCGGCTGCAGCCACCAGCAGTGCCAGCTCGGGCGATGTGCGCTGCGCCAGTGCACCCCAGCTCAGGCCACCGGCCGCCATGCCGGCCGAGAACACCATGATGTACAGGGCAAGCGCGCGCGCCCTCACCCAGGCCGGCACCGCCGTCTGTGCTGCGATCTGCAACGAGGACAGTACGGTGATCCAGGCAAAGCCATTGACCAGCATCACCAGCGGCAACACGTACCAGCTGCGGGTCAGCGCCAGGCCGGCCAGGCTTGCCGCCAGCGACAAGGTGGCCAGCAGCACCAGCAGGTCGCGATCAAGCCTGGCCCGCAGCTTCGGCAGCAGCAACGCACCGCCCACCGCACCGATGCCGATGCAACCCAGCAGCACGCCGTACTGCCCCGCTCCGCCCTGCATCTGCCCGCGCACCACCACCGGCAGCATTGCGTTCATCGCCGCGGCAAAGAAGAAGAAACCGGCCGATTTGATCAGTACCGCCTGCAGGCGACCGGCACGGCTGGCATAGCGCAGGCCCGCCTTGAGGCCAGCGCCGAACCCTTCGGGCGGCAGGCTGGACGCCTTCGGATCACGCTTCCAGCCCCACACCACGAACAGCATGGCGGCAAAGGTGATGGCGTTGAACCCGAAGGCCCACACCGCACCCAGCTGGGCCACGATCACCCCGCCGATGGCCGGCCCGATGGAACGGGCGATGTTGATGCCGATGGAGTTGAGTGCCACGGCCGAGGCCAGCATCGGCTGCGGAACCAGCTCGGAGACGATCGCGGCCTGTGCCGGCATCGCCATCGCCGCACCGCAGCCCATGCAGAAGGTCAGCAGCACCAGCAGCTGCGGCGTCAGCAGGTCCAATGCCGTGAGCACGGCGGTCGCTGCCGCCACCAGCAGCATCCAGCCCTGGGTGAACAGCAGGTACTTGCGGCGGTCGACGATGTCGGCCAGGGTCCCCGCCGCCAGCGCCAACAGCACGATCGGCACGGTGGTGGCCGACTGCACCAGCGCGACCATCAGCGCCGAACCGGTGCGTTCGGCCATCACCCAGGCCGCAGCCACGTCGTTGACCCAGGTGCCGATGTTGCTGGCCAGGATCGCCAGCCAGATCGAGCGGAACATGCGGATCTTCAACGGCGACCATGCGCCATCGACCTGCGGGGAGTGTTGTGACGCCGATGCGTTCACCATTGCCAAGCTCCAACGATTGAGGCGAACAGCGTGTCCCGGCCGCCGGCCTGCGTCAGTGCAGGACCCGCGTCGACCCAGGCCAGCTGCAGCTGCCATTGCCAGTGGTCATTGACCTGCCAGCGGGTTTCGGATTTGTACTGGGTACCGATGCGGCGTGCGCCTCCGGCACTGCCGGGCAACGCTGCCAACGGTGCCGGCGTGGTATAGACCGCATCGGCGCGCCGATGCTTCCACGCCAGCTGCACACCCAGCTCGGTGGTCACCGCCTCATGCAGGCGCAGTGCCAGTGTCGGTTGCAGATCCATCAGGTTGGCCGGTGCCAACAGGCTGGCTTCGCTGAAATAGGCGGACTTGGGAAACAACGCATTGAACGTACCCAGTCGACCATCACCCGGGTCTGCGTCGCCGCTGGCAATGTCGGCCTTCAGGCCAAGCCGCGGTTGCAGCGGCAGCGCGCTCCAGCGCCAACCGGTATCGGTGGCGAGGGTCCAGGCGCGGATGTCCAGATCGCCGGTCACCGCCCGCAGTTCACCGCCCTGCGCCACCAGTTCGGTATTCCAGTCCAGCGCACCCGACTGGCCGAACCAGCGCGCGCCCAGGGTCTGCCGCCGCTCGGTGCCGCTGCCCGCGGCGAAGCGCGCGCCCTCGCGACGATAGTCGAGCAGGTAAAGGTCCCACTGGCTGATGCCAGCGCCTTTGGCCGTGGTCGCATACGCACCGAGCAGGTGTGCACCGCGCTCACCGCGGTCATCGAAAGCACCCGGGCGGTTCTCGACCGGGCGCAGCGCCATCAGGTCCAGTGCGCCCAGCCTGCCCTGCCACCCCACCCGCGCACCATCGAAGGCCAGGCGGATGTTCGGCCCGTCGCGCACCGACAACAGGCGCGAGCTGCCATAGCCCGCTTCCTGCCGGCCCAGCTGCACGTGCATGCCAGCGCCGGCCCAGCGCCAGTACGCCTGCTGCACGTCCAGCGCGCCGCGATCGGTACGACCTGGGCCACCGGCCTTGCCGCGCTCGGCATGCGTACCCAGCTGCAGCTTCGCTTGCCAATCACCCTGCGCGAAAGAGGCAGAAGCCAGCGCACGCAGCAGGCCGTAGCCATCGTCGCCAGCACCGACGCCAAACCGGGTCGGGGCGTAGTACATGCCACGCAGGCGCAGCGATGCATCCCACTGCAACTGGCCGTCGCCAACCGTGGTACAGGCACCACCGTCGCAGGCCAGCGCCAACGACGGCAACACCAGCGATGCCAGGGTCAGAACGCGAAGCACGAACACCCCATCGCGCCCCAGAACGCGGTCAGGTCGTCGGTTGGCGCCGGATGACGGACCGCGTGGCCATGCGCACCGTGGGTGCCGCAGGCCACACCATGGTGATGACGGTGCGCCGCAGCCAACCCGGTCGCCCCGCCACCGACGTGGTAGCCACCGAAGCGGTTCACCGGCGACCAGTCCGGCATCGCCGGAGGCAGCTGCGGCGCCAACCCGGCGTAGTCGCCGTCGCCATGCACGATGCGGCCACCCACCACGGTCAGCAGGCTGGTGATGTCGGCGATCTGCTGCTCATCGACGCGGAAGAAGTCGGACGACAGCAGGATGAAGTCGGCCAGCTGGCCCACCTTCAGCGTGCCCTTCACCGCTTCGTCGCCGGAGAACCAGGCGCTGCCCTGTGTCCACAGGCGCAGGGCCTGCTCGCGCTCCAGCAGGTTCTCATCGCCGTACAGGGCCAGGCCGCCGACGGTGCGTCCCGTCACCAGCCACGACAGCGCCACCCACGGGTTGTAGCTGGCCACGCGGGTAGCATCGGTGCCGGCGCCGACCGGCACGCCCTCGGCCAGCATCCGCTTCACCGGTGGCGTGTGCCGCGCCGCCTGCACACCATAGCGCTGCACGAATGCCTCGCCCTGGTAGGCCATGCGGTGCTGCACGGCGATGCCGCCGTTGAGTGCGCGGATACGCTCGATGTTGCGCGGGGTGATGGTCTCGGCATGGTCGATGAACCAGTGCAGGCCATCGAACGGCACCTCACGGTTGACCTGCTCGTAGACGTCGAGGATGCGGCTGATGCTTTCGTCGTAGGTCGCATGGATGCGGAACGGCCAGCGCTTCTCCACCAGCAGCTTCACCACATCGTGCAGCTCCGGCTCAAGTTCCGGTGGCAGTTCCGGGCGCGGCTCGTTGAACAGTTCAAAGTCGGCTGCGGAGAACACCAGCATCTCGCCGGCACCATTGTGGCGCAGCAGGTCATCGCCCTGGCGCGGTTGCAGCATCTCGCTCCAGCCACGGAAATCGCTGACCTCGCTGCCCTTGTTCTGGGTGAACAGGTTGTAGGCGATGCGCACGGTCAGCTGATCATCGCGATGCAGCTGCTCGATGACCTGGTAGTCCTCGGGGTAGTTCTGGAAACCGCCTCCGGCGTCGATCACCGAGGTGATGCCCAGGCGGTTCAGCTCGCGCATGAAATGGCGGGTTGAATTGGCCTGGTACTCGACCGGCAGCTTCGGCCCCTTGGCCAGGGTCGCATACAGGATCAGTGCATTCGGCTTGGCCAGCAGCAGGCCGGTCGGGTTGCCCAGCGAATCGCGCACGATCTGCCCGCCGGGCGGGTCCGGCGTTTCCTTGGTATAGCCACAGGCACGCAGCGCGGCGCGATTGAGCAGCGCGCGGTCGTACAGGTGCAGCAGGAACACCGGCGTATCCGGAGCGATGTCGTTCAGCTCCTGCAGGCTCGGCAGGCGCTTTTCGGTGAACTGGGTCGCGGTGAATCCACCGACCACGCGCACCCACTGCGGCGCGGGCGTGCGGTCAACCTGCGCCTTCAGCATGGCCATCGCATCGGCCAGTGAACGCAGGCCATCCCAGCGCAGTTCCAGGTTGTAGTTCAGGCCACCGCGGATCAGGTGGGTGTGGCTGTCATTGAGGCCGGGCACGATTCGCCGCCCCTGCGCATCGACGATCGTGGCTTCGCTGCCCCAACCGCGCATGATGTCCTCGTCGCTTCCCACGGCAACGATACGGCCGTTCTGCACGGCCAGTGCCTGCGCATGCGGCTGCTGCGGATCAAGCGTGGTGATGCGTGCGTTGCGGATGACCAGTGTGCTCATGCGACGCTCCTTGGAAGGGGATTGGATGGCCGCGGCGGTACCGCCAGCCAGGCCCAGCGCCAGCGCGGCACCGGTGGCCAGCACCACATTGCGGCGGCCAGGATCGAGAGGTTCGTTGTTCACGCGATGTCTCCAGAAAGAAGCAGACCATCCACCGCCCATGCACCGGGCCCGGCCAGGGCGATGGCCAGCAGTGCCAGCGTCCACAACAACGGATACTCGGCACCGCCGCGCATCCAGAACCACCCGTTGCGCAGCGCCAGCAGGGCGGTGAAGGCGATGAAGGCGGCGGCGACAAGCGCGGCGATCCGGGCCTGCCAGCCCAGCATCACAGCGCTACCGGCCACCGCCTGCAGCAGCGCCAGCAGCAGTGGCAGCGGCGCCGACGACGGCAGACCGAAGCCACGCAGTTCGCCGGCAAAACCTGCCAGGCCCGGCCCGTTGAACCAGCCGAACAACTTGCCCAGCGCATGCGGCAGCAGGAATCCTCCCGCCGCCACCCGCAGGATCAACAAGGCCAGGTCGAGGCCATGGCCATCGCGCACGCTCAGTGCCCGCCTTCCTGCGCGCCGAACATGGTCTTGGCGTACTGGATGCCGACGCCATAGCCACCCGCATGGTCACGGGCGATGCCGGTGGTCAGGTCGTAGGTTTCAGCACGCGCCCAGTCGCGCTGCAGTTCCAGCAGGTACTGCACGCTGGTGATCGGCACGGCACCGGCCTGCACCATGCGGGCGATCGCACGTTCGTGCGCCTCTTCGCTCACATCGCCGCAGGCATCGGTGATCACGTAGACCTCAAACCCCTGCTCCAGCGCCGACAGCGCCGGGCCGACGATGCACACACTGGTCCACAAACCGGCGAGCACCAGCCGACGCTTGCCGATGCGGTTCACCTCATCGATCACCGGCTGGTCTTCCCAGGTGTTCATCGACGTGCGATCGAACACCGCCTGGCCGGGGAAGATCGCCGGCAGCTCCGGGAACATCGGGCCGGAGAACGACTTCTCGGCCACCGTGGTCAGCAGCACCGGCACCTTGAAACCCTTGGCGCCCTTGCTGATCAACGACACGTTGTTGCGCAGCGCGGAGATGTCGATGGTGTGGGTGGCAAATGCCATCTGCGACTGGTAGTCGATCAGTATCAGGGCGTGGTCGGCCGGTGACAGCAGTGCTTTGGCGGGGGTGGCGGTGGCGAGGCTCATGGGTGGACTCCGGTGGAGGAAACAACAGGGGGCTGGGAACGTGCCGCGCCATCGGCCAGGTACTGGCCGGGACTGCAGCCGGTCTCGGCGCGGAAGCTGCGGACGAAGTGGCTCTGGTCGAAGAAGCCAAGATGCTGGGCCAGGCAGGTCATCGACTGCGCGGCCGTCGGCAGCAGCTGCGTGGCGCGTTCGATGCGCCGACGGCGCACGTAGCGCAGCGGACTGGCGCCGGTACCCATGCGGAACAACCGCACCAGATGGAACCGGCTTACGCAGGCAACGGCAGCCAGCTCGGTCACCCGCAGCGGCTGCGACAGGTGCTCGTCGATGTAGCGCAGCGCACGCTGCAGGGCAGCCGACTGGTGCGGTGCCAACGTGGTTGCGGACAGGGCAGGAGGCTGGACGGTAGCCATGAAGGAGCGCCGCGACGGGAGCACCCATGGTGTGCCGCCGGCTGCAATCGCCCTACCCCCGTCGGTCGAGGCCGGCGCTCACCCATTCGGGGGAGGCCGGCGCTGCAGCAGGCGGCGGCCGAACAACCGCGCATCCAGCGAATACGCGCCCGGCCCCAGCATGAGCAGGGCCAACGGCAGCAGCAGCCAGGGCAGCGCCGCGCCCTGCCCGTACAACCCCGGCACCGCCAGCAGCACCGCCAGCGGGGTCAGCAGCCCAGGCAGCAGCAGGCCGATCGCCGCCAGGCACATCAGTCCCGGCACACCGGCCGGACTTCCGCCCGCCAACAGACCCCCTGCCACGCACAGGCGCAGCCACAGCAGTCCCAGTCCGGGGCCGCGGTCAGGGAACATCACATACAAGCGCTGCATCGCCGGGCTCCGTCATCCATCACGGCGTGATAGCGGACACCGAAGCGGTACGCCTACCCCGAACGGGTCACCCCGGCCTGCCCCGCACCTGCCAGAATGACCGCATGCGTGGCCGCCCCTTCCCCTTCCTGCGTCGCCTGCCGGCGCTGCTGTCGTGCCTGCTGTTGCTGACTGCCCTGCCCGTCTTCGCCGTGCAGCAACCCGCAGTGAGCGATGGCATGCCCGGCTATCAGCACACCGCCTGGCGCGTCGGCCAGGGCGCCCCGGGGGACATCTGGGATATCGTCCAGGACCGCCAGGGCATGTTGTGGCTGGCCACGGGTTCGGGCCTGTACCGCTTCGACGGCCGGCGTTTCGAGCGGCAGGCCGCACCGGCGGGCACCCGTTTTCCCTCCACCAACATGGTCACCCTCGGCCTCGATGGTGGCGATGGTGGCGATGGTGGCCTGTGGATCGGCTACTTCCAGGCAGGCATCAGCCAGTTCACGCAGGAACGCCTGCGCAGCTTCGGCCGCCCACAGGGCGTGCCGGTGGGTGTGGTCCCGCGCTTCGCGCATGACCGCAACGGCCGCCTGTGGGCTGCCGTCAATGGCGGCCTGCGCTGGTTCGATGGACATCGCTGGCAGCAGCCGCCGGCTTCCTTCGGCCTGCCGCAGAGACGCGTGCAATGGGTGCTGCAGGACCGCCACGGCACATTCTGGGTGCTGGCGGACCTGCAGATATGGCGTCGCCCTCCTGGCGCGGCCCGCTTCGAAGCCACCGGCATCGCGGTCTCGCAGATGGCCTCGCTGGTTGAGAGCCCGCGCGGCGAAATCTGGCTGGCCGACCGCGTGCGCGGCACGTCGCCGCTGGCCAACGCGCATGGCCTGTTGCCCGCCGAGGAACGTGAAGCACGGCGGCTGCCCGGGCTGGTCGCCTCGCGCCTGCAGTTCACGGCCGACGGAGCCCTGTGGGCCACGCTCAGCCCGCACGGTGGCGTGGCCCGGGTCACCTTCGACGGCCAACAGGCTATGCGCATGGAGCGCTTCGATGCCGCGCAGGGCCTTACCGCGACGTCGGCAGTGCCGGTCCTTGCCGATCGCGAAGGCAACATCTGGGTAGGCACCAACCTCGGCCTCAACCGCTTCCGTGCGCACAGCGTGCAGACCTTGTCCGTGGGCCCTACCGATCCGTACCGGTCATTGGTACGCGCCATTGATGGCCGGGTGTATGGCTATGGCGAAGACCTGAAGCTGTTCGACCTGCGGCGTCCGCTGCTGGGCCGCAGCGCTGCGCAGCTGCAGGCCGCGGCACGGCAGGCACCCACTCCGGTATGGCAGTTCGACTGGATCAATCTGGCGCGCACCGTCAGCGGCCACACCACCCTCATACCGCTGCCGGCACCGTTCACCGGGCAGCCACTGCACGCCCTGCTGTTTGCCGATGCGGACCAGGCCTGGGCCTGCGCCGGCGAGCGCGCGGTGCTGCACTACACGGACAACCGCTGGCGCCGCGAAACCCGGCTTCCCGAGCAGGCCTGTTCGTCGCTGGCGCGTACCGATGACGGTGCGCTGCTGCTGGGCTACGCCGATGGCACCCTGCGCCGCCTGCACGGAGCTACGGTCAACTCCTACGGCGCCACCGAAGGACTGTCGGTAGGCCCGGTAACCGCGTTGCTGCAGCACAAGGATCTGCTGCTGGTCGCCGGCGAGGCCGGCCTGGCCGCGCGTTTCGGCAACGGCCGCTTCCTGCCGGTGCGCACCGACATGGCCGGCGTGCTGGAAGGCATCACCGGCATGGTCGCCGATGCGAACGGGCTGCTCTGGCTCAACGGCAGCCGCGGCCTGGTGCGGCTGCAGGTTGCCACCCTGCGCAGCGCGCTGCGCAACGACCAGGCGATAGCCCCCCGCTTGTTCGACGCGGTTGACGGTATGCCGGGCATCGCCCTGCAGAGCGGCCCCATCCCCACTGCGGTACTGGCGGCTGATGGCCTGCTGTGGCTTGCCACCAATCAAGGCCTGGCGTGGCTGGACACGCGGCAGTCGCACATCAACACCATGGCACCTGGCGTGCGCATCGGTGACGTGCTGTATGGCAGTACCCAGGCCCCGTTGCAGGAGGGACTGCGCCTTCCGGCCGGCACTACCCAGCTGCAGATCGACTATGTCGCGCTGTCGCTGGCGCGGCCGGAGCGCAACCGCTACCGCTACCGACTGTCCGGCGTGGACGACGCTTGGCAGGAGGCCGGCGCGAGCACGCGCGCCTATTACACCAACCTCGCACCGGGCCATTACCGCTTCGAGGTGGAAGCAGCCAACGAAGATGGCATCTGGAGCAGCACGCCAGCCAGCCGCAGCTTCCACATCGCACCGACGTTCCTGCAGACCGCGTGGTTCAAGCTGTTGTGCGTCTGCGTGGTGATGGCTGCGCTGGCGCTGGCCGTGCGGGTCCGCAGCCGGCAGCTGGCGGCATTGTTCCGCGCCCGCCTGCAGGAACGCAACGGCGAGCGCGAGCGCATTGCGCGCGATCTGCACGACACCCTGCTGCAGGGCAGCCAGGGACTCATCCTGCGCCTGCACGCCATCAGCCAGTCGGCACAGACACCAGAGCCGGTACGCACCCAGCTGGAATCGGCGATGCTGCTGGCCGAGCGCAATCTGGCCGAAGGCCGGGAACGGGTCAACGCGCTGCGCGACGCACCGTTTGCCGGCCGCGATCTCGCCTCTGCACTGGCCGACGTGCATGCCGAATATGCAGGCCAAGGCACCAATCCACTGCGTTTGACCATGGAAGGCACCCCGCCGCCGCTGCAGGCCGAAGCCGCCGAGGAAGTGTTCCTGATCGGGCGCGAGGCCATCCGCAACGCGCTGCGGCATGCGCAGGCCAGTGCCATCGAAGTGGAACTGTCCTACGGCACGCGCTGCTTCCTGCTGCATGTGCGCGACGATGGCGTCGGCATCGCCAATGACAATGCCGGCGGCGGACACTGGGGCATGCAGGGCATGCGCGAGCGCGCACAACGGCTGGGTGCGGAGCTGCAGTTGTGGACACGCCCCGGCCTGGGTACCGAAGTCGCGCTGTCCGTGCCGGCCCGTCGCTTGTATCACCGACATCCACCGCGCTGGCGTTGGCCCTGGAGCAGAACCTCCCATGACTGAATCCCTTCCTCCCATCGGCGTGCTGGTGGTTGATGACCATCCGCTGTTGCGCGATGGCCTGGCCGCACTGCTCGGCGCACATGCCGACCTGCGCCTGCTCGGCGAAGCAGCCGACGGCGAGGAGGCTCTTGCCTGCTACCAGCAGCTGCGCCCGGATGTGGTGCTGATGGACCTGCAGATGCCACGCATGGATGGCGTGGAAGCGATCGTGCGGATCCGTGCGATCGATCCCCGCGCACGCATCATCGTGCTGACAACCTACCGCGGCGACGTGCGCGCCGTACGCGCGCTGCAGGCCGGTGCCAGCGCCTACCTGCTGAAGGACATGCTGCGCCACGAACTGGTAGCCACCATCCGTACCGTGGCCAGTGGCCGCCGCGCACCGATCCCGGCGGAAGTAGCGGCCAGCATCGCCGCGCACGTGGTGGAGGACCGGCTGTCGCCACGCGAAACCGAAGTGCTGCGCCACGTGGCCGGCGGCCTGTCGAACAAGCGCATCGGCGAACGCATGCAGATTTCCGAGCAGACGGTGAAGGCACACATGAAGAGCCTGATGGAAAAACTGGGCGTTGGCGACCGGACGCACGCGGTAACCCAGGCACTGCGTCGCGGAATCATCAGCCTGGATGACACCGGTCAGGAGTGAAGGGGTTTCGGCCGGGCTGCGCCCGGCACCCGCAGAGGCCGAAGCAACAGCAACAGCCGAAGCAACAGCAACAGCAACAGCAACAGCAAAAGCCTGCATTCCTTGGGATGGCGGGGAGGGGACAGATGGCGGGGGACGCTGCAAGTACGTCCATGTAAGCTCGGTCGCGCCATCCATGGCGCTCACGCCCCCGCCATCTGTCCCCTCCCCGCCTCCGACAATTTCCCGCGATCTGTCGGAATGTCATGGCCTGCTCTTGGTGGGTGTCGACCTTGGTCGACACGTAGATCCACGCCATGCGTGGATGCTCTACGTTCAATTGTCGAAATATTCGATTTCGATTGGATTTGATCCAAGCGAAGCACAGATGGACCAACAGACACCGGACAACTGTCGAAGGCGGGGCGGTGTCGGATTGCGGGGTGTCAGCCGCATGGATGCGGCTGCCAAGCCTACAAGGACGTACTTGCGGCGTCCCCGCCATCCGACACCGCCCCGCCCCCCACGGAATACCCGCTGTTGCTGTTGCTGTTGAGGTTGCCGGCCAGCGGCCGGCACTACAGCAGGTGCAGGGCGCAGCCCTGCCGAACTACCCTCAACGCAGACGGATCAGCAGGCTGCCACCGGCGCAGATCGTCGCCAGCCACGCCACGCCGTGCCAACCCCACTGCGCCAGCGCCAGGCTGCCCAACGCACCGCCGCCAGCCATGCCGATGAACATGCCGGTGAACAGCAGTGCATTGAGGCGACTGCGCGCCGGCGGCACCAGGCCGTAGACCAGGGTCTGGTGCGCGACCAGCGCCGACTGGAAACCGAAGTCGAACAGCAGCGCGCTGACCACCAGCAGCGGCAGCAGCGCCACGGCCGGCAGCCACGAATCAACCAGCAACAGCGCAAAGCCAACCAAGGCGACGGCAATCGCCAACCGCGCGACCGCGGGGCTGCCCAACCGATCTGCAAAACGACCGGCAACCGGCGCCGCCAATGCACCCGCAGCACCGGCAATGCCGAACGCACCCGCGGCGGCACTGCCCAGGCCCAGCCGTGCGTGCAGCATCAGCGCCAGCGTCGACCAGAACGCACTGAAGCCCACCGCCAGCACCGATTGGCTGGCCACGGCGCGGCGCAGCTGCGGCTGCTCACGCCAGAGCGCCAGCAACGAACCCAGCAGCGCCGGATAACGCAGCGTACTGGTCGCAGCGAAGTGCGGTAGTGCGCGTGCCATCACCGCCCCCATCGCCAGCACCGAAAGCGCTGCCAGGCCGAACTGCACGCGCCAGCCCCAGGCTTCGGCCACCACGCCGCTGACCACGCGCGACAGCAGGATGCCCAGCAGCAGGCCGGTCATCACCCTGCCCACCACCTGCCCGCGCTGCGCATCCGGTGCCAGCACCGCGGCGGCCGGCACGATGTCCTGTGCCAGCGTGGCCATCAGCCCCACCAGCAGGCTGGCAACAAGAAGCCCCGGCAACTGGCCGGCCAGGGCGGCCGCCCCCAGGGCCAACGCCAGCAGCACCGACTTCAGCAGGATCAGGTTGCGCCGGTCGAAGCGGTCGCCCAACGGAGCCAGCAGCAGGATGCCCAGCGCATAGCCCAGCTGGGTCAGCGTCGGCACCAGGCCCACGGCACGCTCGCCCGCAGCCAGATCCTGCGCGATCAGGCCCAGCATCGGCTGGCTGTAATAGAGCGAGGCCACCGAAAAGCCCGCGCCGGCGGCCATCGCCAGCACCAGTGATGGGGCGGGCGCAGCGCGTGGCGCAGAGACGACGGTTGAGAGCGAGGGAGCGGGCATGGAAGGCACCAGGGAGAGAATTGGAGCCTAGCTTGCCTACATTCGCGAGGCGTCTGTAGTAGGCTCAAGAACATACTTTACATACGCCATGCGCATGAGCGACCTTGCATTGGGCGGCGACCGCCTGGACCTGCTGCGTACCTTCCTGCGCATCGTCGACAGCGGCAGCCTTTCGGCCGCCGCCGTGCAGCTGGGCACCACCCAGCCCACCGTCAGCCGTCGGCTTCAAGCCCTGGAACGGCAGCTGGGCCTGCGCCTGCTGCAGCGCTCTACCCACGGCCTGCTGCTGACCGAGGACGGCCAGCGCTGCCAACGCCATGCGCAGCGGGTGGTGGACGAATGGGAAGCGCTGCAGGCCGAGCTGCACGGGCAGACACAGAGGCTCAGCGGCCGCCTGCGGGTGATGGTGCCGCATGCGTTCGGCCAGGCACAGCTGCTGCCCACCATGCTCGACTTCCTGGCCCA
This sequence comes from Stenotrophomonas sp. 1278, assembly GCF_029892765.1. Classification (NCBI taxonomy): domain Bacteria; kingdom Pseudomonadati; phylum Pseudomonadota; class Gammaproteobacteria; order Lysobacterales; family Lysobacteraceae; genus Stenotrophomonas; species Stenotrophomonas sp. 1278. The sequence continues at coordinate 331,974 of NZ_JARXWD010000002.1, read as the reverse complement.
GCACCCACAACTGAGCCTGGAGTGGATCCTCGAGGACCGCCGCCCGGACTTCATCGCCGAAGGCATCGACTGCGCGGTGCGGGTCGGCGCGGTCGATGAACCGCGCGTAGTTGCCCTGCCGCTGGCCGAAGTACCTCGCATTGTCGTGGCCGCACCGTCGCTGGCCGATGCAGGGTCGATCACCACCCCCGAACAGGCGCAGGCATTGCCGTGGATCTCGCTGGTCACCTACTACCGCGAACGTCTGCTGCTGCACGATGCGCAGGGCCGTGCGCACACGCTGTCGATCACACCGCGCCTGCTGAGTGACAACCTGTTCGTGGTGCAGCAGGCCGCACGTGCTGGATTGGGAGCCGCAGTGGTGTCGGCCTGGCTGGTGGCCGAGGATCTGGCCGAAGGCCGGTTGGTGCAGCTTTTAGCGGACTGGCAGGCACCACCGCTGCCGGTGCATCTGGTGTTCCCCGCTGCGCGACAGCAACCGCTGCGCCTGCGCGCCTTCATCGATGCGATGAAAACCACGCTGCCGCAGCTGCATGGCATGCGGCCGGCACCGCGCTAGGCGCTACCGGCCGCATCACTGCGAAGCGTGGTCCTGCTTCGCCACGGCATTCCATGCAGCGACCTTTGCCTTGGTGTCGGCCAGCATCTTGTCCAGCGCCGCGCGATCGTACACATCACCGCGCAGGATCACGCTGTCGATCTTTTCGGTGGCAGCGATGTCCTGCAACGGGTTGGCCGTCAGCAGCACCAGATCGGCCGCCTTGCCCGTGGCGACGCCGCCATAGCGCTGCATCTGGCCGAACCAGGCCGGGCCCGAACGGGTCGCGGCCGACAGCGCCTGCGGTGCGCTCAGGCCTTCCTTCACGAACAGCTGCAGTTCCTGGTGCAGGCCGATGCCGGGGTAGTTGAACGAATTGAGGAAGCCGGCATCGGTACCGGCAATGATCGTCACTCCCGCTTCCTGCAGCAGCGGCAGCACCGCAGCCACCTGGTGGTACTGCGCATGGCGCGCCTCGATCTGCGCCGGGGTGGCCTTGGCCGCCCGTTCGATGCGCCAGGTGTAGGTCGCGCGCAGGCCCGGGCCGATATAGGCCAGATACGGGTCGTTGGCGTGGTCATCCTGGTCGAGGAAGTCGAGGATGCGGCCACCGTTGAGGGTCGGCGTCACGAATACGCCACGCTTGGCGAAATCACGGTAGGCATGCAGCGCGGTCTCGCGATCGAAGCTGGCCTCGAGCCGGCGGTTGGCTTCGGCGCGATCGATGCGCGCGGCGCCGAAATCGGCGGCGATCTGCGCCTCGTCCTTGCTGCCAGCCTTGAAGGCATAGTCCAGATGCTCGATCGAGGCCAGGCCCGCATCCACGGCCTGCTCCACCGTCAACGCCATCGGAATGTGGCCCGAGGCCTTGAGACCCGCCTTGCGCGCCGCGCTGGCCGAGTACAGGAACAGCTCCGGCGTCAGCGTGCTGTCGGTGATCTTCACGAAGTCGACCTTATCGTGCTGCAGGCGCTCGATCGCCTTGTCCGCGTCGGCCTTGCTGCCCACTTCGATGGTGCCCTTCCAGACCGGCTTGATGCCTTCGATTTTCGCACCGGAGGTCAGCAGGCGCGGACCGAACAGCGTGCCGTTGGCGATGTCGCCGCGCCACTGCAGTACCTGCTGCGGAAGATCACCGGAGCAATCGCGGATCGTGGTGATGCCATGAGCGATGTACAGCGGCAGCAGCGCCTTGTTCTCTTCCACCAGCGCCGGACCACCACCGAAGTGCACGTGCATGTCCCACAGGCCTGGAATCAGGTACTTGCCCTTGGCGTCAATCTGCCGGCTGGCGCTCCACTGGCTGCGTAGCTGCGCATCGGGACCGACCGCGACGATGTCCTCGCCACGGATGACCACGCTCTGCCCGGGCACGCTGCGTGCGTGCTCGACATCGACCACCGTGGCGTTGCGGATCAGCAGATCGGCGCGCTCGGCGGCAGACGCCGACAGCGGTGCAGCGGCAAGAAGGACGGCAAGGGACAACGGATGGGAACGGAACATGGACGGCATCCTGGTGGGCACGGCAGCGTGCGGGTGGAAGGGGCGGGTGTCAGCGCGTCGCGCCATGCTGGCGCAGCAGGGTTTCGATGTTGGCGTAGCCGCGTTGCCGGGCGTGCGCCAGCGGCGTTACGCCGTCGCCATCGGCAAGCTCGGGGTTGGCGCCGGCGTCCAGCAGCAGCTGTACGATCTGCACGTGGCGCGGGCCGCCATCGCCAAGCAGGATCGCCTCCAGCAGTGCAGTCCAGTGCAGACGGTTGACATGATCCACGGCCACGCCGGCGCGCAGCAGCGTACGCACGGTGGCGACATGGCCGCGTTCGGCGGCAGGAATCAGCGCGGTACCGCCATATCGGTTGGTGCTGCGCAGGTCTGCACCGTGGGCGAGCGTCAGCGCCAGGATCTCATCCAGGCCGCGCGCGCCGGCATACAGGTACGTGCTGTCCTGCAACGCGTCCTTGGCATTGACATCGGCACCGGCCTCGATCAGTTCGCGCGCCGCATCCACGTTGTTGCCGTGGGTGGCCAGCAGCAGGGCCGTGCGGCCCTGGCCGTCACGCGCCTCCAGATCGGCACCCGCATCCAGTGCCTCGCGCACGGCGCGGGCATCACCGCGGCTGGCGGCATCGCGCAGCTGCGCATCGGCGTCGCTTCGGGAAGTCGCCGTACACGCCGGGATGACCATGGCCAGCAGGCACAGCAGCAGCATGCGGGCCACTGCCGAACGGCGCTGCCGGGAGCGAGGGTGGTGCATCGTGACTCTCCTCATGCGCAATGGCGCCGGCCATTGCCGGCCCCTGCCCTGCATGGTAGAAGTCGGCACGGGTATCCAGAAGTGAAATGTTCAAATGCAAGACAGTGCCAAATCGAATAGAACAGTGTTCGAACTGGACCTGCTGCGGGCCCTGGTGATGGTCGCCGACTGTGGCAGCTTCACCACCGCGGCCACCCGCCTGCATTCAACCCAGTCCACGGTCAGCCAGAAGATCCGCCGCCTGGAGGAGCTTGCCGGCCACCGCCTGCTTGAACGCGGCCACCGCGACGTGCATCCCACCGACGCCGGGCACACCCTGCTGGGCTATGCCCGGCGCATGCTGGATCTGAACGAGGAACTGGCCCAGGCCTTGGCCGGCGCCACCGTGGAGACCGCGGTGCGCATCGGCGTGCCGGAGGACTTCGTGAACCCGCAGACCACGCGCATGCTGGCCGCCTTCAGTCGCCGCCACCCGCAGGTCAAGCTGGAAATCAGCAGCGGCCTCAGCCGTGATCTGGCCCATGGCTTCGACCATGGCGAGCTGGACCTGGTGCTGGTCAAGCAGCGTCGCAACACCCGCCAGGCCGTGCACTGCCGGCGCGAACCGATGCATTGGATCGACAGCCTGCGCAGCAGCAGCCTGCAGCAGGACCCGCTGCCACTGGTCACCTTCCCGCCGCGCGGGCTGTACCGCGACGAGATGATCCAGGCCGTCGAGGCCCTGGGCCTGCGCTGGCGCATCGCGTTCACCAGTTCCTCGCTGAGCGGCATCCAGGGCGCGGTGGCCGACGGCATCGGCATCAGCCTGCTGCCACGGCGCGCGGTCAACCGCGAACACCGCATCATCGATGGGCAGCGCGACCTGCCCCTTGTCGACAACTACGAGATCGGCCTGCTGCATCGCGCCGATGCCGATGATGCGGTGCGTGCGCTGGCCAGCGAGTTGTGGCGCCAGGTGCAGCGCGAGCCGGAATAGTCGGCAGGGCTGCGCCCTGCACCCCATGGGTAGTGCCGGCCGCTGGCCGGCAACCTCAACGGCAACGGCAACAGCTGGTTTCCTGTGGGATGGCGGGGTGGGTCCGGTTGCGGGGGACGCCGTGAATACGTCCATGTAGGCTCGGTCGCCGCATCCATGCGGCTCACGCCCCCGCAACCGGACCCACCCCGCCTTCGACAGATCTCCGCGAGCTGTCGGGACGGCGCTCTGTGATGCTGTTGGCAGGTGTCGACCTTGGTCGACCAGTAGATCCACGCCACGCGTGGATGCTTTTCGAGATATTCGATTTCCAATGGAGATTCATCCACGCATGGCGTGGATCTACTGGTCAGCGGGAACCTGTCGAAGGCGGGGCGGTGTCGGATTGCCGGGCATCCGCGCCATGGACGGCGCGGCTGAGCCTACACGGACGTACTTGCGGCGTCCCCGCAATCCGACACCGCACCGCCCTACCTCGGAATGCCGCTGTTGCTTCGGCTGTTGCTGTTGAAGTTGCCGGCCAGCGGCCGGCACTACCAGGTGCTACCGGGCACGGCCCGGCCGCTACAGCCAGCGACCGTCGACCACCACGCGTCGCTCGGCCGGCACTGCGGCCACCGCCGCCGGGCCATGGTCGGCACGCACCGCCACGAAGGTAGCCGGACGACCTTCTGCAATGCCGTACTGCGGCAACCCGATCACCTCCGCCGCATGGGTGGTGACCATGTCCAGCGCCAGCATCAGGTCCGCATCGGTGTAGAAGCCCGACCGATAGCCCAGCAGCATCGCCCGCTGCAGCAGGTCGCCATTGCCATAGGGCCACCAGCAGTCGCGGATGTTGTCGTTGCCGGCAAACACGCGCACACCGGCGTCGTGCAGAGCACGCAGCGGCGGGAACGGATGGTCGCCCGGCGCATTGCTCATGATCGCTACGCCTGCGGCAGCCAAGGCCTCACCCACCTGCAGCGCCCGCGCCAACGGCACCTCGCCCAGCGCATAGGCGTGACTGACCGCCACCCTGCCCTGCAGGCCCGCCGCGCGTGTGCGCGCGGCGATCCGCAGCAGCTGCGCCAGCCCGGTCTCGCCCGGCTCGTGCAGATGGATGTCCAGACGCACGCCATAGCGCTCGGCCAGCCCGAACAACAGCGCAAGCTGGCCTTCGGCATCCCCGTCCAGCGTGCTCGGGTCGATGCCTCCAAGCACCTCCACCCCGGCAGCGATCGCCTGTTCCAGAATGGCCGCCGTACCCGGGCACGACATCACGCCGGCCTGTGGGAATGCCACCCACTGGATGCGCATGATGTCGGCACAACGCAGCGCCGCTTCACGCACCGCCTCCAGGTGACGCAGGCCGGTGCTGCCATCGATGTCAACGTGGCACCGCATCGCCACCGTACCGAATCCGCTGCACTGGCGGATCAGGGCCTCGGCACGATCGGCCATGGGTGCGGCGGTGGCAATCGCGGCCTTTTCCACCGCCAGACGCTCGCGCAGGCTGTTCACCGGCTGATGCGGATGCCAGCGGTCGCCGACGAAACTCTTGTCCAGGTGGATATGGCCGTCGACCAGTCCAGGCAGCACGGTAAAGCCGGTCAGATCGACGCTTTCGGCTCCCTGTGCTGCTGCATCGTCGCCATTGATGCCGACAAACCGGCCATCACGGATGTGGAAATGCAGCGGGGCACCGTCGCGATCGACGCCGCCATGGACGAACTGCAGGGTCATCAGGTTCTCCCGGAAAGCCAACACTGGCGCCATCCTGCCCGCCGCCGCGTCCATCGGCCAACGAAATATCTGCATGCCATGCATTCACCGGCACGATGAATCCCGTCCGCGACCGTGCGCCGCAGGGACGCCGGATACACGCCTGAACGGGTAACATGGGCGCCTGTTTCCGCTGTGATGCCGCATGGGCCCGTCCGACCGCCACGATCGTCTTCGCCGCTGGCAGGCCGCGTCCCTGCTGGCCGCTGCCCCGATCGCCAGCCTGTCCGCCACCGATGCCAGCGCCAGCGCGCCCTTGCAGGCGCCGCCGGGCCAGCAGCGGATTGCCTCCGCCGCGCTGGTGGAGGTACTGCACCAGCGCGTGCTGGCCGGCCAGAGCGCCACCGCCACCCTGGAAAGCTGGTGCGCCGAGCACGGCTTGGCCGAGCAGGCCCGGGTTCGTGCCGTGCGTGTGCACGGCCAGGACAAGACCGCGCCGGCCGACGTGCTGCAGGCCCTGGGCGCCACTGCCTCCACGCCCCTGCGTTACCGGCGCGTGCAGCTGGCCTGCGGCAGCCGCGTGCTGTCCGAGGCCGACAACTGGTACCTGCCCGACCATCTCAGCCCGGCCATGAACCAGGTCCTGGACACGACCGACGAGCCGTTCGGCCGCGTGGTCGGTCCGCTGGGCTTCCAGCGCCAGACCGTGACCGACCAGACGTTCTGGCCGCCGCGCGGCGAAGGCGACCATGGTGTGATCCTGGAAGTGCGCGCACTGCTGCGCGACCGCCAGCAGCAGCCTTTCAGCTACGTCATCGAGTCGTACCTGGTGCAGGCGCTGCCGTAACGTTTCATCCGCCCGGCATGTCCCGACCTACTGGGTGGTGATGCCGTTGGCAGCCGGATCGGTGGAGAACACGAAGCGTCCCGAATGCAGGTTCCGGCCCAGGGTGTACTCGGCCGTTGCGAATGCATAGACGGGAGGCGTGTTGCCCTTCCCGAAGGAGCGCGCCCAGGCGCTGAAACCGTCTTCGCTCCGGCTGCGGATCTCGCCGAGGCACAAGCTGTAGCCGCATGCGAACGAGACCACGTCCGTATTCCCGTCCAGCGCCGCAGTCACCGCTGACCTGTACAGCCCGGTCAGATCCTGTGCTTCCGGTTGGCGTGCGGCATCCTGCTCGAATTGGCTGACCGCCTGTGCGAATGCTCTGTTGGAACCGACCACCGCATGGAATCGTTCAACGGACATCGCCCCCTCACTCAACAGGCTGCGCTCGCCGGTGAGGAACGTTCCTTCCGCTGGCTTGGCCGCCGCAGCAATGACTGCAGACCCGGGCGAAGCGGGAGCAGTGTGCAGGGATGTTGCAGCAGCGCGTATCCGTGTTGCTGCCTCAACCCGATCGGCAGGCGCCATCGTGGCATCCTGGGCAGCGGCTGCCGGTGCTTCTTCTTTGCTGCTGCAGCCCGCGACTGCGAGCACCACAACCATCAGATGACGAACGTCCATGCGTTGTTTCCTCCCTGCTGATTGGGTGAGCATGCCATTGCTTGGCGCTGGAAGCGAAGTGCCACACAAAGAAAGGCCCGGCAATGCCGGGCCTTTCGTTTTGCATCGCTTAACGGAACCGGTAATCCAGCTGCACCCAGAACTGACGGCCATACGGGTCGTAGTTGCCGACCGGATAGAACGGCCAACCGCCACCGTTCTTGTCTGCCGGCGGGCGGCTGTCGCGCAGGTTGTTGACGATCACGCCCACCGACAGGTTTTCGCCGAACTGGCGGAACACGCTGGCGTTGTAGGTCATGTACGGTGCGATGCGGCCACTGCCATCGGTCTTGGGCAGCGAGCCGAAACGGTTGCCATACAGCGTCGTGGTCCAGTCGCCCTGGTTCCAGGTGATGCTGCCATTGGCCTTGCTGCGCCACTGGTAGTCATCCAGCGAATTGCGGATGTCGCGCACTTCGTCATCGGCGAACTGCTTGTACTCATGCTCCAGCACCAGGGTGTAGGCCAGGCGCGTGGTGAAGCGGCCATAGCGGCCCGCATCGAAGCGCCAGTTGCCCTTCAGGTCGATGCCGCGCACCGACTCTGATGCCGCATTGATCGGGTTGATCAGTACGCGGGTTACCTGGTCCGGCTGCACGGTGGCAGTGGAGGGGTTGCGGATCACCCGCGACAGCGCGTCCTGGCACAGCGACGAGCTGATGTCGCGCGTTTCGCCGCCGAGGGTGCGGCCCAGCCGGCAATCGGCCTCATCACGCAGGATGCGGCTGGTGTCGAGGCTGGTCACTTCGTTGTCGATGCGGATGTCGTAGTAGTCGGCGCTGAAATCCAGCCCGGACAGCGGCGACCAGACCACGCCGAAGCCATACGACTTGGCCGACTCCGGCTGCAGCTGCGGGTTGGCGCGGTTGCTGTAGTCGATCGACAGGCCGTTGTAGTCGCAGTTGTCATACGACTGGCCGGCGGTGCGGCAGCGCCAGTAGTCGGTCATGCCGGGGTTGTAGCCACGGGTCTCGGTGGCGAACACATAGTTCATGTCCGGCGCACGGAAGCTGGTGGCCGCGGTGCCGCGGATCAGCAGGCTTTCGATCGGACGGAATTCGACACCGAAGCTCCAGGTCGCCTTGCCGATATGCTCGCCGCCGGCGCGGTACTGGTCGTAGCGACCTGCCAGGGTGGTGGTCAGCGACTGCAGCAGCGGCAGCTGCAGTTCAACACCGGCCGCGTAGCGGTCACGTTCGCCACCGGCACCGATGCCGGCGCTGGTGTTCCAGAATTCGCCGGTGCCCAAGCGCGGGTCCGGGCGGTTGCGGTAGCCCTGGCTGCCCGCCTCGACCACCGCGGCCAATGCGGCATCGCCACCGGGCAACGCGAACAGGCGGCCGTTGACCGTCGCGCTGAAGGTCTGCAGCCACGCGGCATTGCGGCTCTCCTGGTAGTCGGACAGGCGGCCGTACTCATCGGGCGTCAACGGCTGGAACAGGCGCGCAGGGTCTGGTGCATAGACCTCCACGCCGTTGCGCACGCCCAGCTGCGGGCCCAGCAGGTACTCGTTGATGCCGGCCAGCAGCACCGGGCGGCGCGTGCGGTTCTCGTAGCGCGAGCGGCTGTAGACGGCCTCGTAGTCCCAGCCGCTGTCGCCGATCTGGCCACGCGCACCGACGTTGAACGACCACGAGTTTTCCAGGAAGCGATTGGCATTGCGCGGCAGGCCGCCGATTTCCTCCGGCGCGAAGCGGCGGTACCAGCTCTCCAGGTTGCCCGTGTTCTGGTTGTAGAAGTAGTTGCGTGACGAGGTCCAGGTGGGCGCACGGGTATTGTTGTTGATCCGTGCGCTGCCCAGCGCGACATCCGCAAACAGGTCGGTAGTGTCGTTGACGTGGAAGGTCAGCAGGCCGTAACCGTTGAGGTTGCGCTTCTCGGTCTGCACGGTCCAGTAACTGGCAGCGGCTTCGTTGCTGCCGCAGTACCAGCCCTGGCGCGGGTTGTTGGCGCGCAGCACGCTGCCACCGTAGATGGACGAAGCCGCATCGCAGCCGGCGGTGCCCGGATCGATGTTGCGACCGGTGGCTGCATTGCGACGATAGGCGACGGCCGTCGGCTGCGGCGCCTTGCCGGTGGGGTCATCGTCCAGCGAATCCATGAAATCGCGCTGGCGCGCGTGGATCGCCTTGCGCACGTCCAGTTCGAAGCCGAACAGGCCTTCCCAGCGTTCGCCCGAGCTGCCTCCCACCACCTGCACGCGCTGGTTGTCACCACCGCCCTGCTGGGTGCCGCCGGCACGCACGTTGACGTCCACGCCGTCGAAGCGGTCCTTGAGGATGATGTTGACCACGCCGGCGATGGCATCGGAGCCATACACCGCAGACGCCCCCGCAGCCAGCACCTCGATGCGCTCGATCAGCGCACTGGGGATGTTGGCCAGGTTGACCACGTTCACCGAGCCTTCGTAGGCCAGCGGATAGTCGGCCTGGCGGCGGCCGTTGACCAGCACCAGCGTGCGGTTCGGGCCCAGGCCACGCAGGTTGATGGTGTTCGCCGCCGGGGTGAAGGTATTGCCGAAGTCCTCGCCCTGCACGTTGCCGGTGTTCTCGGTGAGCGCGCTCAACGCATCGAATGCATTGCGGTAGCCCTGCGCATCGATCTGCTCGCGGCTGATCACCGTGACCGGCGACGGCCCCTCGACACTGGCACGCGGGATGCGCGAGCCGGTGACCTTCACTTCCTGCAATGTGGTGGGTGCGCTTTCCTGCGCGAAGGCCGGCAACGAGGCCAGCATCAGGGACGACAAGGCAAGCACCAGCGGACGCGGGCGCAGCGCCAGGGAAGAGGCGGACATGGGCTTCCTGGGGGAGTTGGGCGGGTGGTCCGGGGCGCTGGCGACGGTGTGCGCATAACGATCCCGTAACGAAAGTGTCCTGAACGGATGGTTGCAACGGAAATGACCAGGCTTGATGGCGTTATGCCTGAACCGAATCAGACCGCAGGCAGCGACCGCGCCGCATTTGCAACTTCTTTCATTGTTCCCCCTCGCCGGCCTGCGGCATCGTCGCACCCCATGAACCGGTATTTCCCTACTTCCTTGCCACCGCTGCGACCGGTGCTGCGCCGCCACCTCCTGCTGCTCCAGCACGGGCCTGTGGTGCTGCGCCCGTTGCAGCGTTCAGACCTTTCCGCCTGGCGTCACCACTATCGACAGGTCGAACGCAGCAGCAACCTGCCTGACCATTTCGATGCCGAAGCCCATTTCCTCTGCGGTGTGCAGCGTTCGCAGCTGCAACACGACAACGATCAGCTGCTGCTGGGCAGCTTCGATGCAGCGGGTGAGCTGCTGGACCAGTTGAGCCTGCGCCTGCATTGCGCGCATGCGCGCAGCGTTGAACTGCGTTGGCTGCATGCCGCAGGCTGTCCCCAGCGGCGGCAGCTGCACGCTTCGTTGCAGGCGCTGTGCACGTTCCTGTTCGAACAGGTGGGGATCCGTCGCCTGTTCGTGCTGCTGCCGCCCGATGCAGGCAGCGCGCTGGTCACTACCCTGCAGGCGATCGGCTTCGAGCGCGAAGGCCTGCTGCGCGACCACCACCTGGATATCGAAGGCTGGCAGGACCGCCAGCTCTACGCCCTGACAGCCCCTGCCTGGCTGCAACGGCAGTCAGCAGAGAACTAGCGCACCCGCTCCAGCGAAGCATCCGCGCCGGTCAACACGCTGCAGGCATGGTCCTGCAGCTCCTCGGCGCTGGCATCGTTGTCGCTGCCGGGATCCAGCTGCGTGGCCAGCAGGATGAAACCCGGCGCGCCATGCACGTCCTCGTGCCCCGCCACCAGCAGGCTCCATTGGCCAACCCTGTCCACACCGCTCAGGCCATAGGCCAGCAGGTTGAGGGGATTGGCAGTCAACGCCTCGCCCGGCAGCAACCGCGCCTGGTACTGATGGCCGCGCAGCCGTACCGGCAGCGGTGCCCACTGCGTGCCGAGGGCCGCGCGATTGTCTTCCAGCGCCCGCAGCACGTCGGCGCGCAGGCAATCGACGTGGATGTGCAGCTGGTGCTGCGAACGTCCATGCGGCGAGTTCAATGCCAGGCTGGCGACGCTGCGCGGCAACCGCTGGCCAAGTGCCTGCTCGGTACGAGCGCGGGCCTGCCAGGCGGCAGCAAAGTAATTGGGTGCCCCGCGCCGGTACAACGCGGGACTTTCGATGCCACTGACCTTGTCCAGTGGCATCAGCAGGAACTGATAGCGGCCGTGCGCGTCCTTGACCAGCACATCGCGGTGATCAACGGCCGGGCGCACCTGCAGGCAATCGCCGCGTGGCGACTGTGCGCCCTGGCAATCACGTTCGATCAGGCGCCACAGCGCATCCGAATGGGCCGGTGGCGGCGCAGGGGGCACGCTGGCACAACCGGCCAGCAACAGCAGGGGCAGCAACAGAAATCGCACGGCAACAACTCGCAGGATCAGGCGCGCAGGCAGCGCCGCGCGCCATTCTAGCCAGTGGGATGTGGCAATCAGTAGGTGCCGAACGGCACTTCAACCACGACCGGGTCGCCGGCAGGCAGCACCTGCAGGGTGTACCGGTCCAGTGCGCCGTCATCATCGGCCAGCGGCTGGCGGTGGAACTGCAGGCGATAATGGCCCTCGCCCACGCGCACCTCGGTGCCGTCGGCAGCCAGCGCGGCAGCGTCGGGCAGCAGCAGCCCGCCCAGGTCGCTGTAGGCACCGGCAACATCGGCGAAACCATAATCGGCCAGTTCATCCACCCGCTGCATCGCATAGACATGCGGCAGATACGGGCGCGCCGGGCTGCGGCCGTTGCTCAGATCGGTCACCCCGGCCTGCGGCAGGTGGTACTGCTCGCGAAGCGCGGCAACACCCAGCGACTCGCTGGCCACCTGCAGGCAGCACACCGTGCGCTTGCCTTCACGGTCGAGGATGGCGAAGCGATCACCACGGGTTGCGGCCTGCGGCAGCATCGCGAACGCCAGGTTGCGCTGCGCCGGCTGGTATCCGGCTTCGGTCTGCAGGTTGCGCCAGCCACCAAATACCAGCGCTTCGGCCGCCGGCGCTGGCGTCGGTTCGGCAGCCATGGCTGCCACTGCCATGCAGAGCAACGACAGCACTACCGTCGCCTTCACTGCGTTCTGCCTGCCACGGAAACTGCCTGACCTCATACCGGACCCAACACCTGCACCGGAGTGGCCCGGCCTGCCCGCCGGCACGTTGCCGGCAACGCCGGCCACTATGCAGTGCGGCGGCCGCGCGGGCAATGACCCGAACGCTGCCGGGTTTCGCGCGGTCAGTGCTATCGTGCCGCCAATCCCCTGCGCAGGAGCGCCCGCATGACCATCCGCCTGACTCTGTTGCTGCCCGCCTCGGCCTTGTTGCTGTCGGCCTGTGTCAGCACTCCCGGCCCGGAGGTCAAGGGCAGTGGCCGCTGCGATGCCAGCCAGCTGGGCTGGGCCATCGGCCAGCCGGCCAACGAGCCGAACATCCGCCGCCTGTCCAGCGAAAGCGGCGCCGGCATGGTCAACCCCATCGGCCCGGCCACCATCACCACCAAGGACATCCGCCAGGACCGCCTGCGCGTGTTCGTGGACAAGGACAACATCATCACCGCCACCCGCTGCGAGTAAGCGCGTCACGGCCGTTGCTCAGAGCCGGGCATGCGCCCGGCTCCATGGCTCAGGGCTCGGTGTAGGCCGAGCACTCCGGCAGCGGCTGGTCCGGTTGGTACGCCCCTGACGTGAAGCGGAAGGTGCGCCTGTAGCTGCATTGCGCATCCTGTTCGGTGCGCAGGTCCTTCTTCGTCAACCGCTCTTTGGCCAGCGAATCCCGCTGCGGTGATACCCCGGCCGGATAGTTGGTGGCCCCGGTCTGGTAGCGCAGTACGGGCATGTCCTGCGCTTCGGCTGCCAGCGCAAGTTCCGCATCGAAGCTGTACTCGTCATGGCAGGCGCCGGCGCGCTGATCAAAATCGCGCTCGCTGAAACAGGCCCGGATCATCTTGTTGGCCGACCACGCAACGGACAGCACGTCGGCGTCCACCTGGATGCCATCGTCGAGATGACGGATGCGCGCCAGGTGCAGGGTCGATGCGCTGGCACCGCCGCCGGAATACATCGCACGGGCCTCCACCAGACCGCCGACGAGCACGTTCTGCAATGCGGCCTGTTGTGGATCGGCCACGGCCTGGACTACCCCGGCGCCGGGCGCCAGGCGCACGATGAAGGGCCAGACCCGCAGGTCGCCATCGTCAACCACGTCGATGGGCACGTAGCGCATCTGCGGCTCGCCTTCAGCATCCGCGCGCTCGGCAACTTCCAGCGAGGCCGGCTGGTCTTCGCCCGCTGAAGGCAGCGCCTGCACGCACCACTGGCCATCAGCAGTGCAGTAGCGCTCCGGGCCTTCCGGTCCCTGCCCGCCCTGCAGCAGCAGCGTCTCCAGCCGGTTGCCTGCCGCATCCCGTTGAACGGGCGCAACGTCCGCCGCTGCAGGCAACGACGATGCCAGCAGCAGTACAGACAGCACCGCGTAAGCCATGCGCGTGGAAACCATGTTCATCCTGTGCGCAGCGGCACGTCCTTGCGAGAGACCGATGGTAGCGCAGGCGCCACGTTCCGGCTCAGTGCCCGTCGCAGTCGCAGCTGCCCCAGCCCCTCGCCTTCGACGTCTGGCCGATGCCGGGGTTGAAGGTATTGCTCGGGTCCAGCGTGCGGTAGAAGCCGGCCAGCGCCGGCTTGGCCGGATACAGGTGGCCGACGTTGTGCTCGGCCGGGTACTCCGCGCCGCGCTGGTCCAGCAACGCCCACATCGCATGCTCGATGGCCATCGGATCTTCACCCTTGCGCGCGATGTAGTCCTGGTGGAACACATGGCACAGGAAATGGCCGTAGTACAGTTTGTGCAGCAGGCGCCCATCGATATCGGCCGGCAGCTGCTCGAACCAGTCGGCGTCATCGCGGCGCAGCGCGATGTCCAGCGCGACGATGTCCTGCACCTGCCGGCGATGCACTTCGCGGTAGCGCACCGCCGCACCGGCCACCGCGAAACGATGCAGGAAGGCCTTGCGTCCTTCGTCCGCCGTGCAATGGAAGTAGCCGCCTTCGTGGTCGTTGAAGAAGCCGCGCAGCCAGGCCTCGGTGGCAGCCGCATCCTGTGCGGACACCTTCAGCAGCAGGTGATGCTCGTAACGCTGGCGGAACTCGCCCATGCGCTTGGGCAGGTGCGAGGGCAACAGGCCGGTCAGCAGTTGCATCATGCGGTCGGTGACACCGCGCAGGCCCAGCCGTTCAAACCAGCCATCAACCCGGCTCTTCAGTGCGAATGCGGCCGGAACGCGCGCGGTACCGAGCTTGTCGATCAGCAGGAAACTGTCCTTGCCGTAGCGCTCGCCGATGTCATACGCATCACGGTGGATGTACTCGCCGGCGATGGGCAGGCGCTCGAAGCCGGTCAGCAGCTGGCGGCGGATCGCGGTCAGGCTGTCGGTGCGGTTGCTGCCGATATAGAAGACCTCGGCGGCCTCCTTCTCGAAGGTATCCAGGCGCACGGCGAACACCGCCAGCTTGCCGGCAGATCCGGCCGCCTCGAAATGGCGGCTGGGGTCGGCGTTGAAGCGTGCCGGGGTATCGGCATCGACCTTGCGCACTTCCTCGGCATAACGCGGATCGGAGGCGGCACGGCCATCACCGTCGCCGACATCGGCGGCGCTGTAGTCACCGCTCTGCAGGCGTTGCAGGATCTGCTCGGGCGTGTCGCCCAGCGCGATGCCCAGATGGTTGACCAGTTGCAGTTCACCCCGCGCGTCGACCTGCGCATACAGCGCCAGTTCGGTATAGGCCGGGCCGCGGCGCACCAGCGCGCCACCGGAGTTGTTGCAGATGCCGCCCAGCACCGAGGCGCCGATGCACGACGAGCCGATCACCGAGTGCGGCTCGCGGCCCAGCGGCGCCAGCGTCTGCTCCAGCCGGTCCAGCGTCGCGCCGGGCAGGCACAGCACCTGGCGGCCTTCATTCAACAGCTGGATGCCGGTCAGGCGCAGGGTGCTGACCAGCACGATCGGCCGGCCGTAGTCATCGCCGTCCGGGGTCGAGCCACCGGTCAGGCCGGTATTGGCCGCCTGCAGGATGATCGCGGCCCCGCCCTGCATCGCGGCCTGCAGCACGTTCCACAATTGCAGCAGCGTGCCCGGGCGTACCACCGCCAGTACCGGGCCATCACCGAAGCGATAGCCGCGACGGAAGCGACGGGTGGCCTTGTCGCCGGTCAGTACGTGGCGGTCCCCCACCGCGGCACGCAACTGTTCCAGCACCGTGTTGCGATCACTCATGGCAGGCGCACCAGCGAATCACGGCCGATGTCGGCGATGCGATGCGCGCCGGTCAGGGTCATCGCCACGCGCATTTCCTTGGCGATCAGGTCCAGCAGGTTGGCCACGCCGGCCTCGCCCTGCGCGGCAAGAGCGTAGACAAACGCGCGGCCCAGCAGCACGGTGTCGGCGCCCAGCGCCAGCATGCGCACCACGTCCAGGCCGGTGCGGATGCCCGAATCGGCGAGGATCTTCAGGTCACCCTGCACGGCGTCGGCGATGGCCGGCAACGCCCGTGCGGTGGACAGCACGCCATCGAGCTGGCGGCCGCCATGGTTGGAGACCACGATGCCATCGGCGCCAAACGCCACCGCATCACGCGCATCGTCCGGGTCGAGGATGCCCTTGATCACCATCGGGCCTTTCCAGAACTCACGGATCCACTCCAAGTCCTTCCACGAAATGGACGGATCGAAGTTGCTGCCCAGCCAGCCGATGTAGTCCTCCAGGCCCGTTGGGTTGCCACGGTAGGTGGAGATGTTGCCGAGGTCATGCGGGCGTCCGCGCAGGCCCACGTCCCACGCCCAGCGCGGATGGGTGATGGCCTGGCCGATGCGGCGCATTGCAGCATTCGGACCACTCATGCCCGAGTGTGCGTCGCGATAGCGCGCGCCCGGCACCGGCATGTCGACAGTGAATACCAGGGTGGTTACACCGGCCGCCTGCGCGCGCTCCAGCGCATTGCGCATGAAACCGCGATCGCGCAGCACGTACAGCTGGAACCACATCGGGCGCTGGATCGCCGGGGCGACTTCTTCGATCGGGCACACCGACACCGTGGAAAGCGTGAACGGAATGCCGCGGCTGTCGGCTGCACGCGCGGCCTGCACTTCGCCGCGACGGGCATACATGCCGGTCAGACCGACCGGTGCCAGTGCCACCGGCATCGCCAGCTTCTCGCCGAACAGCTCGGTTTCCAGGCTCAGGTCGGACATGTTGCGCAGGACGCGCTGGCGCAGCGCGATGTCGGACAGATCGGACACGTTGCGCTTCAGCGTGTGCTCGGCATACGCGCCACCATCGATGTAGTGGAACAGGAACGGCGGCAGCCGGCGTTCGGCTGCGGCACGGTAATCGGTGGAGGCGGAGATGATCATGGGGTCAACCGTGTGGGGAAGGTAGACGCGAAGCCCGCGCACGCCGGGCTTCGTTGTCATCGAGGGTGCGCAGCGTGGTGTGCACGAACTCGAGGTGGGCATGCGCGGCGGCGCGCGCGCGTTCGGGGTCGCCGGCCAGCACCGCATCCATCATTTCGCGATGCTGGTCGGACAGCGGCGAGAAGGTCCTGGCCGAGGTGTAGAGCTTTTCGCGGCTCTGCGAGATATTGGTCTGCAGCAGTTCGAACAGGCCGCGCATCACCTGCAGCAATACCAGGTTGTGCGAGGCCTCGGCGATGGACAGGTGGAAGGCCGCATCGGCCTGCGCCTCACCGGCGGGGTCGTCCTTGCCATGCGCATCCATCATGGTCTGGAACGCCTGGGCGATGCGCGCGCGGTCCTCGTCGGTGGCGCGCAGCGCGGCGTGCCAGGCCGTGGCGCCTTCCAGCGCGTGGCGGATTTCCAGCACATCGAAGCGGTATTCCGGGTCCCCCTGGAACAGCGGCAGGTACGGCACCAGCGGTTCATCCAGTGCCTGCCGCGCACGTGCGGCGGGCTCGCTCACGTAAGTGCCACCGCCTACCCGCGCGGTCAGCAGACCATGGCTGGACAACTGCGCGATGGCCTCGCGCAGCGCGGTGCGCGAGACCCCCAGCTGAACGGCCAGCGTGCGCTCGGCCGGCAGCCTGTCGCCTGGCTGCAACTGCTGTTCCTGCACCAGCGCACGCAGCTGCGCGGCCACCTTGTCCGAAACCCGTTGTGTGCTCATGGCGCCATTGTGGCCCGAAGCACGCCGCTGTTGGTCGGCCTGTACTGCATGGCTCAGGGAATCATCCAGGTCAACCAGTAGGCCTGGGCCAGGGTGATCAGGCCGACCATCGTGGTGAAGATCAGGCTGTGCTTGACGGTGAAGCGGAACAGGTCCGACTCCTTGCCGGCCAGGCCCACCGCCGCGCAGGCAATGGCAATGGACTGCGGCGAGATCATCTTGCCGGTGACACCGCCGGTGGTGTTGGCCGCTACCAGCAGCACGTCGGACACGCCGATCTGCTGCGCGGTGGTCGCCTGCAGCGCCGAGAACAGTGCATTGGACGAGGTATCCGAACCGGTCAGGAACACGCCCAGCCAGCCCAGGAACGGCGAGAAGAACGGGAACGCCTTGCCGGTGTGCGCCAGTGCCAGCGCCAGCGTTGCCGACAGGCCCGAATAGTTGGCGATGAAGGCGAACGCCAGCACCATGCCGATCGAAAAGATCGGCATGCGCAGTTCGCGCACGGTTTCAGCGAAGGTCTGCAGCGCCGAGCGCGCCGGCATGCGCAGGGCGATGATCGCGATGATTGCGGCAAGGATGATCGAGGTACCCGTGGCCGAGAACCAGTCGAACTTGTACACCGCCTCATAGCTCAGCGGCGCATCGACGATCGGCGGCATCTTCTGCACCATCTGGTCCAGGCCCGGCACCGGAATCTTCAGCACCCAGCCTTCAAGCGGGCCACCGGCTGCGAACAGCGACTTGAACGGCTTGATGCTCCACACGGTGACCATCGCAGTGAGGATCAGGAACGGCGACCACGCCTTGGCGATCTGGCCGACGCTGTGGCGCGGCGCCTCCATTGCCTGTGCTGCCGCCTCAGCACTGGTTTCGGTATCGAAGCGGAAGATCCGTACCGGCTTCCAGCGGCGCAGGAACAGGGTCAGGCAGACCAGCGACGCCAGCGAGGCGGTGATATCCGGCAGTTCCGGGCCGATGAAGTTGGAGGTCAGGTACTGGGCGATGGCGAACGAACCGCCTGCCACCAGCACCGCCGGCCAGGTTTCCTTGATGCCGCGCCAGCCGTCCATGATCGCCATGATCCAGAACAGCACGATGACAGTCAGGAACGGCAGCTGGCGGCCGGCCATCTGGCCGATCTCGAAGGCATCCAGGCCGGTCACCTGCCCCGCCACGATGATCGGGATGCCCATCGCGCCGAACGCCACCGGCGCAGTGTTGACGATCAGGCACAGGCCGGCCGCATACAGCGGCTTGAAGCCCAGCCCGACCAGCAGCGCGGCGGTGATCGCCACCGGCGCGCCGAACCCGGCTGCACCTTCCAGGAAGGCACCGAAGGCAAAGCCGACCATCAGCATCTGCAATCGCTGGTCCTCGGTGACCGACAGGATCGAGGCACGGATGATGTCGAACTGGCCGGTCTTGACCGAGACCTTGTACAGGAACACCGCGCCGATGATGATCCAGGCGATCGGCCACAGGCCATAGACGAAGCCGAAGCCGGCCGCGCCCAGCGCCTGCGCCACCGGCATGCGATAGAACAGCAGCGCCACGGCAAGGGCGATGGCCACCGTGATGGTGCCGGCGATCCAGCCCTTCATGCGCAGCACGGCCAGAGCGATGAAGAAGAAGGCGATCGGCAGCAGCGCGATCAGGCTCGACAACCACAGGTTGCCGGCGGGGTCGTACACGTGTTGCCAGGGCTGCATAGGGCTCTCGACAGGAACAGGAGGTTCCCCACCGGGTGGGGGCGTCGGGCCCGCCATATATTGGTCGTACCACATTGACCAACAATCGGACCACAGGCGCGAATTGAACCTCCAATCCTGCCGACAGCCTATTAGACCATAGGGCTATACGGAATTATTGGTAGTACCATTTAGCGATTACAACTTCTTTTCCACCCGCCGTATCAACGCCAGCACCAGCACGCACAGTACGCTGACACCGAGCGCGATCACGTACTTGCCGATGCCCACGGCAATACCGATGGCCGCGGCCATCACCAGCGAACTGGCGGTGGTGAGCCCGCTGACCTGGTCTTCGCGATTGCCGCGCAGGATGGTGCCGGCGGCAACGAAGCCCACGCAGGCCACCACCGCTTCGATCAATCGCACCGGGTCGACCTGCAGCAGATCGCGGTAGCGTTCCTGCTGGAAGTGTTCGGCCACCGAATCACCGAGGCCGACGATCAGCGCAGCGGCACCGGCAATCAGCATGTGCGTGCGCAGGCCGGCAGCGTGCTTGCCCATCTCACGTTCAACGCCCAGCACGCCGCCAAATACCATGGCGGCGGCCACGCGCAGCAGAATGGACATGTCCTGGGTAAGTTCCATGGGGAGGCTCCGGAAGTTTCCCGGAGCGTTGCTCGGCGGCCGTGGGACGGGGGTGAAGGCGATGGCACGCCCTCTTCACCGGGCGATGCCGCCTTGTTCCATGCAACGGGAGTTGCCGGCCAGCGGCCGGCACTACTGCGCCAGATAACCACCGTCGATGGCGTAGTAGGCACCCGTCGCGAACGAGGCATCGTCGCTGGCCAGCCAGGCGACCAGCGCGGCCACTTCCTGCGGCGTTCCCAAGCGCTTGAGTGCATGCCGGCCCTCCAGGGTGGCACGCACTTTGGCGTCCATCTTTTCCAGCAACGGCGTGTTGATGAAGCCCGGGCCCACCGCATTGATGCGGATGCCATCGGCAGCGTGCTCCCATGCAGCCGTCTGGGTCAGGCCGACCACGCCGTGCTTGGCGGCCGCGTAGGCGGTCGAACCGGCATACCCGACCTGGCCCAGGATGGAGGCCATGTTGATGATGCTGCCGCCGCTGCCCGCCGTGCGCATCGCCTGGATCTGCGCCCGCTGGCACAGGAACACGCTGGTCAGGTTCACATCGACCACGCGCTTCCAGCCATCAATGGGATAGTCGCCGCTGCTTGCCGCTGGCCCGCCGATGCCGGCGTTATTCACTGCAACATGCACGCCGCCCAGTTCCTTCACCGTGCGCTGCACCGCCGCTTCCACCGCCGCCTCGTCGGTGACATCCAACGCGACACCGATGGCCTCGGCCCCCTGGTTGCGCAGCGTGGCCACCGTGGCATCCACCGCATCCTGCTTCAGGTCCCACACCGAAATGCGCGCGCCCGATGCAGCGAGCGTTTCCGCTACCGCCAGGCCGATACCGGATACACCGCCGGTGACGATCGCGGTTTTTCCGTTGAGTCGGTAATCAATCATCTGTGGTCTCCATTTGTTGGGAAATCGATGCGGACAGAACCGTCCGACCTCATCGACACTACGCCCTTCTTCGTGACGAAAGCGCTGCATGCGTGATACTTGCGCGCATGCCCGCCACCTGAGCTCCCATGCGTACAGCCTGCGTTCCACTTTCTGCCGATGCCGAACGGCGGCTGGATACCGATTCCTGCCTGCCTGGCGATCTGTACGAAGTGATGCTCAGCGATGCCACGGTCGATCTGCTGTTCGACAGCGGCTTCCTCACTACCCTCAATACGCGGTTCGGCCTGCTCTTTGACCAGTACGAAGACGAATCGATCACCCGTCCCGAGCAGTTACAGTACGCACGCGCATTGCTGCGCGACCTTCAACTTGGCCGTAAATGCCAATCGATTGACCCGTTGGATATCGCATTCGGGCTCGCATTGGAGAAAATGACAGGAATCTATTTCCAACTCTGAAAGCGCAGGACCGATCCGCGCTGCAGGTGCACGATGGAACGTGCGGGCACATCGTCGCCGGCACCCATCATCCATGGTTGAGCGCCGAGCGATGTCCCGATATTTCACGTTTGCCGATTACCGCCGTTTTGGCCAGCGACACGGCTATGACTACCGTGCCGATCCAAGCCACCTGCGCGAAGAACAGTGGGCCGGTCACGGCGACCTGCACGAACAGACCCTGCGCGGCGGCATGAGCCTGCTCGCATCGGATGTGCACAACCGCATCGCCTACACCGCCACAGCGCACGAACGGCCCGGCCTGGTCATCCGCGTGATGCTGCAGGGCCAGGTCGACGTGCAGGTTCCCAACCGCAGTGACTTCAGCCTGCGCGCAGGCACCGCAGTGACCACCAGCCACCGCGACCATGTGGCAATGGTCGGCGTCCATCCCGGCAATATGCGCCTGCGTGGCATCAGCCTGATGGTGCCAGCCGATCTGGACCCGGACCTGCTGCGGCAACCGCAATTGCAGCGGGCATTGGGTTCACACATGGAATGCAGGCACTGGGCGATTCCGCACGCGATGCTGCCGCCTCTCGCGCAGCTGTTCGACAGCCCCTGGCAGGACGGCCTGGATGCGCTGTGGCGCGAGGGCATTGCCCTGCAGTTGCTGTCCACCGGCCTGCAGGCCGATGATCTGCACGCCGAAGGTGCGCGTGCGCTGCGCAGTGGCCAGCGGGCGCGGCTGGAACGCGTACGGACGTTTCTGCACGACGACCCTGGCCATGCGCACAGCCTGCTGGAACTTGCCCAACTGGCCTGCATGAGCCCCAGCGCACTGCGCCGGCACTTCGTCCAGGCGTATGGCTGCTCGGTGTTCGACTACCTGCACGAACAACGCATGCGACATGCCGAGCAGGGCCTTCGCGAATCCGGCTGGAGCGTGGAACAGGCGGCTGCGGAAACCGGCTATCGGCATCCCAGCAACTTCGCTGCCGCATTCCGCAAGCGCTTCGGGCTGGTGCCCAGCCGCTGGCGCACCGGCCCTTCGAAGGTTGGTTGAAGCGCATCTGCCCGGGCAGGTGTCGACCTTGGTCGACACGCTTTCGCGCCACCGGGTTGCCGGCCAGCGGCCGGCACTACCCCATCAGTCCTGCAGGCGATCTGTTCCGGTAGGTGTCGACCTTGGTCGACACTCTCTGAAAGGGATCGCATTCCCGGTACATCTCTGCGCATGTCGCGCATGCCCCTTGCCGCCAAGAATGGGTCACGCCACCGTAGTAGGGCTGACTATAGGGAATCCACGTGGACAACCGGGATCGACCACACACGCCGAATTTCATCCGAAGCATCCAAAGCCCATGGCTGCCCGAGACGGGGGCGCATACAGAAGGCCTGCGCAGACTGCAAGCACATTGGGCCGAGGCAGCGATTCCCGAGGACTTCATTGAACTCCTGCGCTGGTCAAACGGCGGGCGCTGCGTGTTCCCTCATGCTTATGTCGACCTATGGTCCATCGCCAGCATCATCGAGCTCAACGACAGCTACCAGGTCCGTCGCTATCTTGGTGATTCCCTGATGGGCATTGGAACGGACGGGGGATCGACACTCATCGCGCTCGATCTCAGCCCGTCCAGTCGCGGACAGATAGTCTCATTCGATCTGGGCGATCTGGATATCAGCCAAGGTAAGCCTATAGCCGAGTCTATTGCCGAACTCTTTTGTAAGTTCGACAGCGGGCAGCTGACTAGCGACGACCTTTATCCTTGAGCGTGAGAATGCCGGCCAGCGGCCGGCACTACCACACCCGGCGCTACCAACATCGCGCGACCGGGGTAGCGCCGGGCCGTGCCCGGCGTCATCCCCTCTGTCTCAGTACACCGGCAGTTCGATGTAACTGGCCTGCGCGGCGCTGTGCCATACCCGCTGCGTGGCCTTCTGGTAGTCACCCGGCTTGGCCAGGTAGATGTTCGGCACGTAGGTCTGTGGGTTGCGGTCGTACAGCGGGAACAGGCTGGACTGCACCTGCACCATCACCCGGTGGCCCTTCTGGAAGGTGTGGTTGGCATTGGGCAGGTCGAAACGGTACGGCAGCACCTGGTTGGCCGCCAATGCCTTGGGGTCGCTGAAGCTCTCGCGGTAGCGGCCACGGAAGATCGCCAGCGACACCGGCAGCTCATAGCCGCCCATCTCCGGTGTCGATGCTTCCTGGTCGGGATACACGTCGATCAGCTTCACCACCCAGTCGCTGTCGGTGCCACTGGTGGACGCCTGCAGGTTCACCACCGGCGTACCTCCGATGCGCAGCGGTGCGGTCAACGGCTCGGTGATGAAGGTCAGCACGTCAGGCCGGCCATCGACGAAGCGCTGATCCTTGACTAGCCAGGTCGTCCACATGTCGCGGTCGCCAAAGCGCACCGGACGCGGTACGAACGGCACCGGCTTGGACGGATCAGACACGTATTCCTCGAAGTCGCCCTCGCCCGCCGCCGGCGCCTGGAACGCCAGCTTGCCACCGGCACGCAGGTACAGCGGCTTGCTGTTTGCCGCGCACGCCTTCTCGCAGCTGCGCGGCCAGCCCTGCAGGCGGTCCCAGTGGTTTTCACCGGTGTTGTAGACCAGCACTGGTGGCGTATCGGCCTTCGGCGCGCCATCCACCAGGTACTGGTCGAAGAACGGCTTGAGCACGTCGCGGCGGAACTGCAGCGCGGTATCGCCATCGAATCTCAGCGCCCCAAGCTGGCTTCCGTCATAGTTCACCTGGCTGTGCCGCCACGGGCCCATCACCAGGTAGTTGTGGGTGTTGCCGGTGTCGCGCCCTTCCATCGCCTGGTAGGCGTGGTTGGCACCCCACATGTCTTCCTGGTCCCACAGGCCCTGTAGCCACATGGTCGGCACCTTCAGCGGCGTCTTCGCCATCACCGCATCCAGCGCCTGGCCCTGCCAGAACGCATCGTAAGCGGGGTGCTGTACCAGCTTTTTCCACCAGGTCAGCTGGTCCACGCCGGTAAAGCGGGCGTAGTCACCGGCCGAGCCGATGCGCAGGAAAGTGCTGTAATCGTCGTAGCCCAGCGACGGCAGCGGCGTGCCCTTGCCCCGCTTCTCGGTCTGCATCGCGAAGTAGTTGAAATTGACCTGGCGGAAGGCACCGTAGTTGAGCCAGTCGTCACCCATCCAGCCATCGACCATCGGGCTCTGCGGCGCGGCCACCTTCAGTGCGGGGTGCGGATCGGTCAGCGCCATCACCACGGTGAAGCCTTCGTACGACGAGCCGAGCATGCCGACCTTGCCGTTGGTCTCCGGCACATGCTTGACCAGCCAATCGATGGTGTCCCACGCATCGGTGGAATGATCGACCTTGGTACCGTTCAGTGGCCCACGCAGCGGCCGGGTCATCACGTAATCGCCTTCGGAGCCGTACTTGCCACGGATGTCCTGGAACACGCGGATGTAGCCGCCATCGACGAACACTTCATCGCCCTGCGGCAGCAGATCGCGCATGCGCGGTGAATCGCTGCGGCTGGCGCGGCCGGCGGCATCGTACGGCGTGCGGGTCAGCAGGATCGGTGCATTGTGGGCACCCTTGGGCACCACGATCACCGTGTACAGCTTGGTGCCATCACGCATCGGCACCATCACCACGCGCTTGTCGTAGTCGCGGCCCACATCGGGGGCGACGAAGGGTTTTCCGCTGATGTCCGGGGTCATCGGCGGCGTGTCGGCGGCCAGCACGGCGCTGGACAGGCTCAGGGCTACGGCAACAGCAACGGCACGCACACGCATGGACATCACCTCCCGGCAGGAAAGGCCCCAGCCTACTCCCGTAGCCCCCGGCAAAGCGTGTGCCTGCTTTGCATTCTGCGGCGTTTACAGGCAGGACTGATGGCACATGTGCGGTCTGCTGCCGCTGCGCTCACCGCGCATGGCCCGGTGCTACCCGTTCACGGCCAACCACGGTAGCGCCGGGCCATGCCCGGCGGATCCATCACGCCACCGGTACTTCATGCAGGGCCAGCCAGCGCCAGTGCCCTCCTTCCTGCCGCAGCACTGCCAGCGATTCCCGCCACGCGGTTTCTCCCACACCCACGGCATGTCCCTCGCGATAACGCAGCATCGCCAGCGGCGACGGCGCTTCCACCGCCTGCACGGCCTCGATGGCGATCCGCAGTCCCGGCCGGGCGCCGTGTCCGCCCACGAACAGCGCCTGCACGGCGGCGCGGTCCAACCTGCGACCGGAGATGCCGACCATGCTGAAGTCCGCGCAGAAATGTTCCATCAGATCAGCCAGTGCATCGGCCGCGATCTCTGCGCGGAACCAGGCCTGCAGCTTGTCGTGCAGCAGGTGGATTTCGTGTTCGGCGGTCATGTCCATCAAGCAGTCTCCGGAGCGGAAAGGGAATGCAGCTGCGACCGGCGCAGCAGCGCCAATGGCAACAGGGTGAGTACGGCCGCCAGGCCCAGCGCCGCGCCGGTGGCATGCGCCGGCCACCACTGCATGGCCAAGGCCAGCAGCAGGGCGATGGCGGCGGTGCCCAGGCAGAAGCTGAGCTGGCGGTTGAGGTTCCACAGTGCACTGGCATCGCCCAGCGCCTCGGCGTCCACACCATGGAACGCCAGCGTCTGCGCGGTGCTGCTGCACAGGCTGCCGCCAGCGCCCATCAGGGCGAACAGCATTGCGGCCAGCGTGAAGGGGGGCTGCGATTGCAGCGCCATCAGCAGCAGACCGCTGGCTTGCAGGACCATGCCCAGCCGCAGCACCGCACCCGGTCCGAAGCGCGCCAGCAAGCGCCGGCTGCCGGTGATTGCCAGTGCCGAGGCCAGCGCCCACGGCAACATCAAGGCGCCGATCTGCGCGGCGCTGTAACCGGCGTGGTTCAGCTGCAGGGTACTGGCCAGCTGGCTGCCGATGAACACACCCGGCACCGCCAGATAGACCAGCATTGCCATGCGCAGGCCTCGATGGGACAGCAGCGACCAGCGCAGCAGCGGCTGCGGCTGCCGGCGTGCATTACGCAGGTGGGCGACGGCCAGCACTGCTGCCAGCAGCAGCAACCCTGCGCCGGCGAAGCGATGGCCGGGCTCACCCAGCCAGGTCAATGCCAGCAGCAGCGCACCCAGCGCAGACATCGCGGTGGCCAGTGCATAGCCCTGCAGGCGTGGCGCACTGCGCAAGCCATCCGCCGGCATCCACGCCAGCACCAGGGCGATCGCCAGCACCGCCAGCGGCAGGCTGGCCCACAGCACGCCGCGCCAGGACAGCCACTGCACCAGCAGGCCGCCAAGAGCCGGTGCCAGTGCCGGCACCAGCAACGCCACCAGCAGGATGCGCCGGGTCAGCGCACCGCGTTGCTCAGGCGTGCACTGCCGGTACGCCGCCGCCTGCGCCACCGGAATCAGCAGCCCGCCAGCCAACCCCTGCAGCAGCCGCCAGCCCAGCAGCCAGCCGATGGACGGCGCGGCGCCGGCCAGGCCCGCAGCCACCGCGAACAGCACCAAGGCAGCCAGCAGCAGGCGACGCTCGCCACAGCGCGCGGCCAGCCACGGGGCCAGCGGAATCACCACGCTCAGGCCCAGCATGTAGGCCGTGCCCACCCAGGCCAGGGTGCCGATGTCCGCATGCAGCTCGGCCGCCAGCGCCGGGTAGGCCACGGTGGCGATGAACATGTTGACCAGGTCCAGGGCGAACACCAGCAGGAAGATCGCCTCATGGCGCAGGCGTGGGGAAGGCATCAGCAGGCTCCAGCAGCGAAGGCGACAGCATCGCGGACCAGCGTTGTTGGAAAAACACGACAGCAGCTGCAACACTGTCAAACCTGTTTTGACAATCAGCCACCATGGTCAGCCTCGATCGCTTCGATATCTTCCGTGCCGTGGTCGAGGCCGGCAGCCTGACCGCCGCCGCCGAGCGCCTGGGCCTGAGCCGGGCCGTGGTCAGCTTCAACCTGAAGCGGCTGGAGCAGGAGCTGGGGGTAACCCTGCTGCTGCGCAGTACCCGCCACTTGGCGCTGACCGAGGCCGGCGAACAGTTCCTGCAGCACTGCGTGCAGGCACTGGATGCCGCGCAGGCCGCCATCGATGCCGCGCGCCGCGACCAGCATCAACTGCAGGGCGTACTGCGCCTGACCACCACCCCGGAGTACGCGCAGCTGCGGCTGATTCCAGCACTGGAAGCCTTCCGCGCGCAGCATCCAGCGCTGGTGCTGCATCTATCGACCTCGCCAGCCCCGGCCGACCTGATTCCCGAGCGCTTCGACCTGGCGATCCGCCTCGGCCGCCTGCCCGATTCGCAACTGCATGCCACCGAGCTGGAACGTCACCCGCTGTGCGCGGTCGCCGCTCCGGCATTGCTGGCGCGCCTGGGGTCCGCCGAGGCGGTGGATGATCCGGTACTGCTGGGAACCCTGCCCCGCCTCGGCTATCCGCGCCTGGCCGATGTGCCGGTGGTCGCGCCGGATGGCAGCGATGCATTGTTCGCCACCAATCCGGGCAACGCGGTAATACGCGTGGATGGGGCCAGCAGCCTGCGCGCGTTCGCCGTGGCCGGCACAGGAGTGACCGTGCTGCCACGCTGGCTGATCGAGGACGATCTCGCCCACGACCGCCTGCGGCCGGTGCTGCGCCAGCATCGTTTCCCGCAGCAGAGCGTGTACGCGGTGTACCCGCACAGCAGCCAGCCCTCGCCGAAGGTGCGGCAGCTGATCGATTTCCTGCGCGGGTGGTTTGGTGACGACGCCAGCTGAATCCTTCGCCCGCCGGGCATGGCCCGGCGCTACCGGAATGCCCGCAATCGGGTAGCGCCGGGCCATGCCCGGCGAGCGCAGCGGCACCCCGTAAACAGACACGGCCCCTTGCGGGGCCGTGTCTTCAACCATCAGTACCGCAGCGGATCAGCGCAGCACCTGCTCCACCAGCTGCACGTCCACCGTCTGCAGCGGCTCGGCGGCGTTGCGCGACAACTGCACCTGGTAGGTGCCGCCGGCGATCTTCCACTGGCGTGCCTGCGCATCGTAATGCGCCAGGGTCTTCGGCTCGGCTTCGATGCGGATGCGGCGCTGTTCGCCCGGCTGCAGCTCGACCTTGTCGTAGCCGATCAGGCGGATCGGCGTGGCGCTGCCGGCCGGCAGCTTCAGGTACAGCTGGGCGACGTCGGCACCGGCGCGCTTGCCGGTGTTGCGGATGTCGACGCTGGCAACCAGGCGCGAACCCTCCACGCTCACCTTCAGGTTTTCATAGGCGAACGAGGTGTAGGACAGGCCGTGGCCGAAGGCGAAGGTCGGGGTCAGGCCCTTGGCCGCCATCCACTTGTAACCGACGTTGGCGCCTTCGATATCGAAATCGAACACATCGCCGAACGGCTTGGCCGGCTTGAAGCCAAGGCCATCGATATGCGGGCGCGGCAACTGCGATTCGTCCACCACCCAGGTCACCGGCAGGCGGCCGGACGGATTGGCCTGGCCGGTCAGCAGTGCGGCAATGCCTTCACCGCCACGGATACCCGGGTACCAGGCCTGCAGCACCGCCGGCACCTGCGCCAGCCACGGCGTACGCACCGGGCCGTTGGTTTCCAGCACCAGCACGGTCTTCGGGTTGGCCTTGGCCACCGCCGAAATCAACCCATCCTGGTTGTCCGGCAGCTGCATGTCCGGCAGGTCCACCGATTCGGCCGCCCACTGGGTGGCGAACACGATGGCCACATCCGCCTGTGCAGCAGCCTTGGCCGCAGCGGCGGCATTGGTGCCGTCCACATAGGTGATGGTGGCGTCCGGACGCGCGGCACGCAGCGATTCCAACGGCGAGGACGGATGGAAGATCACCGGGCCCGGCCAGGTGGTCGGCAGCACGCCCGGCACCGCGTTGGTGCCCTTGGCCGTGACGCCCACCATCGACGAACCACCGCCACCGATCACGCCCTTGTCGGCATGGCCACCGATGATGACGATGCGCTTGGCGCTGTCGGCCAGCGGCAGCAGACTGCCTTCATTGCGCAGCAGCACGCTGCCTTCTTCCACCGTGCGCTGGGCCACGGCGAAACCGGCTTCGGCGTCGACCTTCTGGTGCTGCGGCGGGTTGTCGAAGTTGCCGTGCAGGAACATCGTGCGCAGGATGCGCGCGACCATGTCGTTCAGGCGCGCCTGCGATACCACGCCGCCGTGCACGGCCAGGCGCAGCGGCTCATCGAAGAACACCGCCGCATCGAACACTTCACCGGCAGACTGCTGGTCCAGGCCGGCCAGCGCCGCCTTCGAACCGCTGTGCACGCCGCCCCAGTCGGACATCACGAAACCGGGGAATTTCCACTCCTGCTTCAGCACCTGGTTCATCAGGTAGCCGTTTTCACAGCCGTAGGTACCGTTGATCTTGTTGTACGAGCACATCGCCACGCCCGGGCGGCCGGCTTCCAGCGCGATCTCGAACGCCAGCAGATCCGACTCGTGCATGGCCTGCTCGCCAATGCGCACGTCGTGGAAGTTGCGGCGGGTCTCCATGTCGTTCAGCGCAAAGTGCTTCATCGAGGAGATCACGTGCTGGCTCTGCACGCCCTGGATCACTGCGCCGACCATCGAACCGGCCAGCAGCGGGTCTTCACCAGCGTATTCGAAGTTGCGGCCGTTACGCGGGTCACGCTGCAGGTTGACGCTGCCGGACAGCAGGATGTTGAAGCGCTGCTGCCAGGCTTCGCGACCCATCGTCGCGCCACCGGCAAAGGCAACACCGCGGTTCCAGGTGGACGCCGTGGACGGGCCCGATGGCATGGCGGTGGCGAAATCACCCGGGCGGATGCCACCGGGATTTGTCACGCCCACGCCGGCGTCGGCCGACTGCTGCGACGGAATGCCCAAGCGCGCTACGCCCGGCACGAAACCGGCCGAACCCACCGCACCTTCCGGCAGCTTGCCACCGTCCTTGCCCAGCCCGAAGTAGCTGTGCAGCATCTGGAACTTCTCGTCCTCGGTCATCGCCTTCAGCAGCAGCGCAGCGCGCGCATCGGCGGTGAGCGTGGTATCCATCCACGGCTGCTCGCCGCCCTTGTCAGCCGCATAGGCCAGGGTCAGCAGGGTTGCACGCAGCGCGCTGCCTTCAACCTTGAACGGCGCACTGCTGGCGGCCTGGAAGCCATCGCTGAAATAGCTGGCATCGGCCTCCAGGGCCACGCGTGCCGGATCGAAGCCGGCCGCTTTGGCCGATTCACCGGCCACCGCGCCGAGCAGCACCGCCGGCGCGCCCAGTCGCGAACGCGACACCAGTGCCGGCAACTGCGAAGCACCGGCGCCAGCGTCGGTGTACACCGCCACTGCATGGCGGCCGTCATCCAGGCGCAGGTAGTTCAGGCCCGGCTGGTCGGGGCCGGATTCGGCGGCGATCGGCAGCCGGGTCAACACGGCCTGGCCGTGCTGGGTCTGGCCGTCATCCTTGCCGGCGGCGATGAAGCGGTACTGGTAGCCCAGGCCATCGGCCAGCAGCTGCAGCGGATCGACCTGGCCGATGCCGCGCTGTACCTGGCGAACGCTGACCGCATCCACCTGCAGGGTCTTCAACTGGGCAGCCAGGGCCGGCATCGCGTCCGCGGTCGGCGCCTGTTCCAGTGTCAGCACGGTGAAAGCGGCGGAGTCGGCCCAGGCCGGGGTGGCCAGTGCGGCAGACAGGGCCAGGGACAGGGCGAGCGGCTTTGTAAACGTTTTCATCGGCGGGCGTAATTCCGTTGCCAAGGCAATCGGTCCAGGGAAAGTGCCGCCGAAGGGTGCAGCGTCATGCCGCGCATGCGTTGCCGGGCAACGCCTTGCAGGCCAGAGGACGGGCCGGTCTGCGCGCGGGACCCTCCTCCCGTGCGTGACAACCTGCCTGTCCGGGCCGCGCAGGGCGACCCATCATGTGAAGAGTGTGCGAGGGCGTTCATCCCTGTCAACAGGACCTAAGTCACAGGCGCGATGTGCGGACTGGTTATCAGCCCATCACCGGCGGTCATCAACGGGCTGCACGGCGCTGCCGATAATGGTTCTCCCCGGCGACGAATCGAGCCCATGACCGTACATCGCGACTTCGACCATCTCTGGCGCGACCGCTGTGACACCTCCAGCCAGCGCAGCCCGCGCGTGCTGATCCGGGTGTTCGTCGCCCCCGGCGAACTGGAACGCAGCGTGGCCTTCTACGAGCAGCTGCAGGGTGTGGTCGCCGATGCCGGCTTTCCGTTTCCCGATGCGGGCCTGCGGCTGGCGATGGTCGGTGCGTTCCTGCTGATCGAAGGCTGCGACGAGGCGCTGGCGCCGTTCACGTCGACCACGGGCACGTTGCTGGTCGACGACGTTCGGCCTTATCACGACAAGTTGGTGGCCGCCGGCGCCGAGATCATCTTTCCGCTGCAGGTGGTACCGACCGGTGCGGCGTTCAATGCGGTGCATCCCGACGGCACCGTGGTCGAGTACGTGCACCACCGGCCGGACCCGCAGGGGCGGTGAGGTGGCGGCCGGGCTGCGCCCGGCACCCGCAGAGGCAACGGCCAATGCAACAGCAGAAGCAAAAGCTGGGCTCCTGTTGGTAGGCGGGGCAGGTCCGGTTGCGGGGGACGGCGCAAGTACGTCCATGTAGCCTCGGTCGCCGCATCCATGCGGCTCACGCCCCCGCAACCGGACCCACCCCGCCTTCGACAGATTTCCGGCGCGCAGTAGATCCACGCCATGCGTGGATGTTTTTCCCATGAACCTTTGCGACATACGTCATCCACGCATGGCGTGGATCTACAATTCCTCCATGTCCTCCCCCGCTCTACCCTGGAATGGCACCCTGCTGCTGGATGCACACGTGGCCGTGCTGCAGGGCCACGCCGGTGACAGCGCCGCGCATGCGCACTACGCCCATCAGCTGCTGCTGAGCGACGGCGTCCCTTGGCAGGTCGAGATCGATGGCGTGCAGCAGCAGGGCCAACGGCTGTGGCTGCGCTCCTTCCAATCGCACGCGATCCTGTCGGCGCCCGCTGACGGCTGCACGGTGTTCCTCGAACCGGCACATGCCGACCTCGAACAGATCCAGCAGCATCTGCAGTCGTTGCCCGGCAATGCCGCGCAGCTGCACGAGTGGCTGCCGCGACTGAGCCGCCCACAGCCCCTGGACCGCCGCGTGCAGGCGGCGCTTGCCCGCATCACCCAGCACCTGCCCGGCCCGGTGCCAGCCGCCGATATCGCCGAGGCCGCGCATCTGTCGACCAGCCAGCTGCATCGGCGCTTCCAGTCCGAGCTGGCAGTGACCCTGCGCGGTTGGGTGCTGTGGCAACGGCTGCGCAGTGCGCTGGCGCATCATCTGCGCGGGCACAGCCTGACCGACAGCGCGCATGCCGCCGGTTTCGCCGATCTGCCCCACCTCTCGCGCAGCCTGCGCCGCATGTTCGGCATCGGTGCCGCGCAACTGCAGGGCCTGCAGCTGCACGCGGCCTGACGCATCGATCAACCGCGCCTGCGCAGTCCTTCCGGAAGCTCCGGCACCTCGCCATGGGGCAGCGCGCGGAAGGGGGCCAGCAGTTGTGCGGAATACGCCTGCGGATAGTCCGGCTGGCTGCCGATGCCCAGATCACGCTGCCGCAACCGATAGCCCGGTGCATCAAAGGCGGTCCCCAGCAGGTGGTCCCACACGGTGAAGAACAAACCGAAATTGACATCACCTGCGGTGCCATAGCGGATGTGGTGGAAGCGGTGCAGCGGTGCCCATGCCATCATCCGGCCCAACACACCCGGGCGCATGTCCACGTTGGAATGCTGCAGCAGCAGCTGGATCGCGATGGCGAACGCCAGCACCGCGGCCACCGGCATCGGCATGCCCAACAGCAGCAGCGGCAGTACGCCGCCCACCGCTTCGGCGGCCTGGTGCAGTGGGTGTTTCATCAAACCATTGAAGCCATACATGCGGGTCACGCTGTGATGCACCGCATGCAACCGCCACAACCAGCCGATGCGATGGCTGGCGTAGTGCACCAGGGTGATGCCAAGGTCAGCGGCGATGATCGCCACCAGCACCTGCAGCGCGAATGGCCACTGCGTCGGCCAGACGTGCCAGGGCACGATTGCCGCCAGCATCGGCACCGTGGCGATCGACAGCAGGTTCAGGCTTTCATTGACCAGCGCATGCAGGACGTCGCGCAGGCGGTCACCCTGGTCGTGGTTGAACGCCGGATCGTAAGGCCACAGCCGCTCGGCAGCGAACGACACCGCGATGGCGACGGCCAGCAAGGCAAGCAGCCACAGCGGGTCACCGTGGGAGTGGCCGACCCAGGTGATGGCGGCGGCAACAAAACCCAGCAGGAACAACGGGGCATACAGGCGGAGCATCCAGTGCTTCATGGCTGGCTCTGAACAGTGAGGGGCCTGCATGTTGGCGCGGCATGCGGGCTGCAGGCTTGAACAAACAGCGCAACCCCGCGTCCGCTCACGTTGAATGCCCGCCTTGGTGGGCGATCCACGTCTGGCGTGGATCTACAATGTCGACCTCATCGCGGCCTGGACCGGCATGGATTCCTTCACCTTGATGCGCGCCTTCCGCCGCATCGTCGAACGCGGCAGCCTCGCCCGTGCTGCCGAAGACCTGGGCCTGTCGCCAGCCGGGCTGAGCAAGCAGCTGCGCACGCTGGAAACGCATCTGGGCGTAGTGCTGCTGCAGCGGACCACCCGCCGCATGAGCCTGACCGAAACCGGCCATGCCTATTACCGCGAATGCTGCCGCCTGCTCGATGAACTGGACGCGCTGGAGCGCGGCATCGCCGAACAGCGCGGTGAAGTGAGCGGGCGCCTGCGGGTCAATGCACCGCAGTCATTCGCGCTGAGCACGCTGTCGCCATTGCTGCCACGCTTCCTGCAGCAGCATCCGCAGCTGTCGCTGGACCTTGTGATGGAAGACCGCCTGCTCGATGCGGTCGGCGAAGGTTTCGATGTGTCGCTGCGGCTGCGTGCCGAGCTGGACGACTCGCGACTGGTAGCGCGCCGCCTGGCCTCGCTGCAGCAGGTGCTGTGCGCGGCTCCGTCCTACCTGCGGCAGCATCCGGCACCGCAGGCGGTGGACGATCTGCAGGCGCACAGCGTGCTGGCCTACAGCCTGTCTGACTCGCCCGGCAGCTGGCCGCTGCTCGGCCCTGATGGCCAGGTCACGGTGACCCTGCCGACACGGGTCACCGCCAACAACAGTCTGCTGCTGCGTGACCTGCTGGTCGCCGGCCTCGGTATCGGTGCGCTGCCCTCGTTCCTGGCCGCACCGGCACTGGCCAGCGGCGAACTGCAGCAGGTGCTGCCCGACCATCGCTATCCGCCGCGGTTCGTCTACGCGGTCTACCCCACCGCGCGCCACCTGCAACCGAAGGTACGCGCCTTCATCGATTTCCTGCACGCCGAACTGCCCGCCTGCGCCGGGCTGGATTCGTAACCGCCAGCGAAAACTGAGCTGCCCGCCGCGTGCTGTTTCGGCCCGGCGCCACTGCCTACTCTGCCGCCTCCCCTCTCACGGACGGCAGGCCGATGATCGCCTCTCCTTCGCTGACCATCACTGCACCGGTGGTCGATTTCTTTCATGACGTGGTCTGCGGCTGGTGCTTCGTGCTGGCCCCGCGCCTGCAGCAGGTCTCGGTCGAACTCGGCATCCAGGTCCGCCACCGCAGCTTCGTGCTGCAGGACTCGCGCGAACAGATGATCGAGGTATTCGGCTCGATGCCGCGCGCCAAGGCCATCATCCTGCGCCACTGGGCCGACTGCGCCGCGCATGACGACAGCGCGCGCATCGATATCGACGGCATGCGGGCACAGGACTTCGAATACCCTTCCGGTTGGCTGGGTGCACTGGCCTGCCAGGCCGCCGGCATGCTCGGCGGCAACGCCGCACACGGCGCGATGTTCGATGCCGTGCAGTGGGCGCACCTGCACCAGCACCGAAACATCGGTGACGTCGAGGTGCTGCTGGACATCGCCGAACAGCTGGGGCATCGGCGTGGCGTCTTCGCCGACCGGATGCGCAGCGATGAGGTGCGCCAGCGCGTGCAGGCCGACCGCGCTGAAGCTGCCGCACTCGGCATCCGCTCCATCCCCACCGTCATCACCGGCAACGGCCTGCGCCTGCAGACCCTGCCGCTGCCGCAACTGCGCCAGGCCCTGGCGCCGCTGGTCGCGGCCTGAGCCGCACCGTTCCCCCACCTTCAAGGAGATTCCCATGACCCCACGTACCCTGGGCACCGCCCTGGCCCTGCTGTTGGCCGGCGCCGCGGCTTCCACCGCCGTGTCCGCGCACGAACGCGTTCCCTCCGGCCAGCAGGTCGGCACCAGCCCCTGGGGGCCGAAGGACGAGATCGGCCGCCTCAACCTGATCACCGAGGCCTCACGCGCAGCGATCCTGTCGCGGGTCAGCGGCGGCAAAGCCTACGATCTGGCCACCGAGTACTACGTCGGCATGCCCAGCTGGCAGGATGCCGGCGACCCGCACTACCAGTTCTGGATGACCCACACCCCGCGCGGCACGGTGATGGACGACCCGATGGGCGTAGGCGAGACGATGAACCTCACCCGCAGCTACACCGGCACCGCGTTCTCGATGTACAGCCACACCGGCACCCACATCGATGCGCTGAACCACTTCGGCATCCATGGAAAGATCTGGAATGGCTTCGAGGCCGACAAGCACCTCGGCGACCGCGGCTGGAACGTCACCGGCATCGAGAAATTCCCGCCACTGATCGCCCGTGGCGTACTGATCGACGTGGCCGGCGCCAAGGGCATGGACATGCTGCCGGACAGCTACCGCGTCACCCGCCAAGACCTGAAGGATGCGCTGGCACGCCAGCAGGTGAAGCTGCAGCAGGGCGACATCGTACTGATCCGCACCGGTCGCATGCGCCTGTTCGAACAGCCCAAGGCCTACATGGCCAACCCGCCGGGCATGGGCCTGGATGCGGCGCGTTTCCTGGTGGAGGACAGCGGCGCGATGATCGTCGGCGCCGACAACCTCAGCTTCGAGACCTTCCCTTCCGAAGTGTCCGACGACTACGTGCCGCTGCACACCTACCTGCTGGCGCAGCAGGGCGCGCCGATCATCGAGCTGGTGGCGCTGGATGAACTGGCGCGCGACAAGGTCTACGAGTTCGCCTTCATCGGTGGCCCGCTGAAGATCCGCGGCGGCGACGCCGCGCCACTGCGCCCGGTGGCCCTGCCGGTCCGCCCGTGACCCGATAGCCGGGCCAGGGTGGGCGGTGCCGACCTTGGCCGGCACCGCTTTTCCCGCATCCAGGCCCCCGTTCCCAAGCAGATCCACGCCATGCGTGGATGCTTTACCTCCTTCAGCAAGCTGAAACCCCGCCCTCCGATTTCATTAGTAATATTACTCACAAGCCGAGTAGCATGTCCGGTCTCAGCCCCTGATATCGGCCTGTCGATACTCGCTCCATGCCTGCCGTTTCCGCCCACTTCTGCCGCTTCCCGCCAGCCCGGCGCCTCCCCCGGAGGACCGTCTGATGGGCGCCGTCGTCGCCCTCGACCGCCTGCTGGACGGCCGCCAGGTCTGGCGCGGGCCGGCACGCCAGGGGCAGGCCAGTGACCATCTGGCCAGTGGCCACCCGGCGCTGGACGCGCGCCTGCCCGGCGGTGGCTGGCCAGCCAGCGGGCTGTGCGAAGTACTGCAGGCCGCACCCGGGGTCGGTGAACTGGCCCTGGTCTGGCCGGCGCTGGCAAAGCTGAGCCAGCACCCACGGCCGATCGTGCTGGTCGCCCCACCCTATCGCCCGCACGCCCCGGCATGGGCCGCCGCCGGGCTCGACCTGGCCCAGCTGCAGATCATCCACGCCGCACCGAAGCAGGCGCTGTGGGCGGCCGAGCAGTGCCTGCGCTCTGCCGCCTGCGCCGCCGTGCTGTGCTGGCCGCAGCAGGCCGACGATCGTGCCCTGCGCCGCCTGCAGGTTGCCGCTGACAGCGGCCAGTGCCTGGGTTTCGTGTTCCGCGAGGCCCGCGCCGCCCGCAACCCCTCCCCGGCCAGCCTGCGCCTGCAGCTCGACCATGGCCAGGTGCGGGTGCTGAAGTGCCGCGGCGGGCTGCCACCAGCGCAGCCGTTGCCGCTGGCCATCGCCCACTGAGGCCGCGCCATGCACTGGGCCTGCCTGTTGTTGCCGCAGCTGGCGCTGGACAGCGTGCTGCGCCTGCAGCCCGATCCACAGCGGCCACTGGTACTGCTGCAGGGGCCGGCGCAGCGTCGTGTGCTGCGTGCGGTCAGCCCTGCCGCGCGGGCAGCGGGGCTGCGCCCGGGCATGCTGCTGTCGGCCGCGCAGGTGCTGGTGCAGGACCTGCAGCTGCATGACTACGATCCCAGCGCCGAACAGCACACCCGGCAATTGCTGGCCAGCTGGCTGTATGGCACCAGCTCGCTGGTCAGCCTCGATTTTCCGCATGCGCTGGTGCTGGAAATCGGTGCCAGCCGTGCCCTGTTCGGCGATTGGCTGACAATCGAACAACGCCTGCGCAACGGCCTGCACGACCTGGGCTTCCGCCATCGCCTGGTCGCTGCCCCCAACCCGCATGCCGCGCGCGTGCTGGCCAATGTGCACGATGGCCTTGGCATCGATGCGCAGCAGCTGCCCGCCGCACTGGCACAGCTGCCGCTGGCGCGTAGTGGCCTGCCCGTTGATGCGGTGACCGTGCTGGCACGCTCCGGTCTGCGCACGCTGGGGGCGGCCTTCGACCTGCCGCGCGAAAGCCTGGCCCGCCGCTTCGCCCCCGAGGTACTGCAGCAGCTGGATGCCGTGCGCGGTTTGGGCAACGCGCCGCTGCGCTATTACCAGCCGCCGGACCGGTTCGATGCGCGCATCGAATTCGAATACGAGATCGAATCCAGCCAGGCCCTGCTGTTCCCGCTGCGGCGCCTGCTGCTGGATCTGGCCGCATTCCTGTGTTCGCGCGATGGTGGCGTGCAGCGTTTCGATCTGCATTTCGAGCATGACCTGCTGCCGGCCAGCGTGCTGACCATCGGCCTGCTGGCCCCCGAACGCGATGCGGCGCTGCTGTTCGAGATCGCACGCAACCGCATGGAAGCCTTCGCCCTGCCCGCCGGCAGCCGTGCGCTGCGCCTGCAGGCCGAGCAGCTTCCGCCGTTCGTACCGGCCGCACGTGACCTGTTCGATACCCGCCCGGCGCAGGCGATGCCATGGACCCAGCTGCGCGAGCGCCTGCGTGCCCGCCTCGGCGATGACGCCGTGCAGCCACTGGCCGTGCAGGCCGACCACCGCCCCGAACGCGCCAGTGGCACCCAGCCACCGGCCAAGCCACCCGCTTGGTGGCCGCTGCGCCCCGGCTGGCTGCTGGAGACGCCACAGCCGCTGCGCGATCCGCGCCTGCGTATCGTCGCCGGGCCGGAACGGATCGAATCGGGCTGGTGGGACCAGGCCGATGCACGCCGCGACTATTACGTGGTGGAAACCGCGCAGGGCCAGCGGGGCTGGGCCTTCCGCACGCGCAATGATCCGCATGCGCCGTGGATGCTGCACGGCTGGTTCGGTTGAGCCCCATGCACACCGATCTGCCCGGATACGCCGAACTGCACTGCCTGTCGGCCTTCAGCTTCCAGCGTGGCGCATCCACCGCCGAGGAACTGTTCGCACGCGCTGCCGGCCAGGGTTACCGCGCGTTGGCCATCACCGACGAATGCTCGTTGGCTGGCATCGTGCGCGCATGGCAGGCGGCGAAGACGCACGGCGTGGCGCTGATCGTCGGTGCCGAATTCCAGGTTGAAGACGGGCCCAAGCTGGCCCTGCTGTGCACCAACCAGGCCGCTTACGCCGGGCTGTGCCAGCTGATCACCACCTGTCGCCGGCGGGCAGCCAAGGGCGGATACCGCTGCCTGCGCGAGGATCTGCAGGGACTGCCCGAGGGCCTGCTGTGCCTGTGGCTGGACCGGCAACCGGCGGCCACCGAACTGGAACTGCTGCGCCGTTGTTTTCCGCAGCGTCTGTGGCTGACCGTGGAGCTGCACCACGAACACGACGACACGCGCCGGCTGCAGCAGCTGCAGGCCTTCGGCGAGCGCCACCAGTTGCCGCTGGTCGCCAGTGGCGACGTGCACATGCACGTGCGCCGGCGTCGTGCCTTGCAGGACACGCTGACCGCGATCCGCCACCGCTGCAGCGTGGCCGAGGCTGGCTGGCGCCTGTTTGCCAACGGCGAGCGCCATCTGCGCCCGCGCACTGCACTGGCCCAGCTGTATCCGCCCGGCCTGCTGGCAGAAACCCTGCGCATCGCCGAACGCTGCCACTTCTCCCTGGACCAGCTGAAATACACCTACCCGCGCGAACTGGTGCCCGAAGGCCACGACCCGGACAGTTGGCTGCGCGTGCTGGTCGAGCGCGGCATTCCCTGGCGTTGGAAAAAGGGCATCGAGCCAGCCCAGCGCAAGCAGATCGAGCACGAACTGGCACTGATCAAGCAGAAGCAGTACGCCTCCTATTTCCTCACCGTGCAGGACATCGTGCGCTTCGCCCGCAGCCAGGACATCCTCTGCCAGGGCCGTGGCTCGGCCGCCAATTCAGCGGTGTGTTTCGTGCTGGGCGTGACCGAGATCGACCCGGCGCGCAGCAACCTGCTGTTCGAGCGCTTCATCTCGGCCGAGCGTGATGAACCACCGGACATCGACATCGACTTCGAGCACGAGCGCCGCGAGGAAGTACTGCAGTACGTATTCAACCGCTATGGCCGCGAGCGTGCCGCGTTGACGGCGGTGGCGATCAGCTACCGTGGCCGCAGCGCGATCCGCGATGTCGCCCGCGCGCTGGGCCTGCCGATGGACCAGGTCAACGAGCTGGGTGCGGCGATGGACCATTGGGGCGGCAACATTCCGTTGCCGGAAACCCTGCGCGAGCGCGGTTTCGATCCGGAAACACCGTTGATGCGCCGGCTGCTGGCATTGACCGCCGAGCTGATCGATTTTCCGCGCCATCTGTCGCAGCATCCGGGCGGCTTCGTGATTTCCGAGCATCCGCTGTCGACGCTGGTGCCGGTGGAGAACGCGGCGATGGCCGACCGCACCGTCATCCAGTGGGACAAGGATGACCTGGACGCCACCGGCCTGATGAAGGTCGACTGCCTGGCACTGGGCATGCTCACCGCCATCCGCAAATGCCTGGCGATGCTGCAGCAGCACGGCCTGCACGAAGGACGCATGGATGCAATCGAGGACGATGACAAGCCGACCTACGACATGATCTGCGCCGCCGACACCATCGGCGTGTTCCAGATCGAGTCGCGCGCGCAGATGGCGATGCTGCCACGCATGCAGCCGCGTAATTTCTATGACCTGGTGATCGAGGTGGCGATCGTGCGCCCTGGCCCGATCCAGGGCGACATGGTCCATCCCTACCTGGAACGTCGGCGGATCCTGCGCGAACAAGGCCCGGATGCGTTGAACGATCCGGACAACCCGCTTTATCCAGCGCGACTGGAACGCGTATTCGCGCGCACACTGGGCGTGCCACTGTTCCAGGAACAGGTCATGCAGTTGGCGGTGGACGCGGCTGGCTACACCGCAGGCGAAGCCGATGCCCTGCGCCGTTCGATGGCCGCCTGGAAGCGTCGTGGCGGCCTGGAACCGCACCGCGAAAAGCTGCTGACGGGCATGTTGAAAAACGGCTTCAGCCTGGAATACGGCGAGCACCTGTTCGAGCAGATCAAGGGCTTCGGCGACTACGGTTTTCCGGAAAGCCACGCGGCCAGCTTCGCCCTGCTCACCTATGCCAGCTGCTGGCTGAAGCGCCACCACCCGGCTGCATTCACCGCCAGCCTGATCAACAGCCAGCCACTGGGCTTCTACAGCCCCGACCAGCTGCTGCAGGATGCGCGCCGGCATGGCATCACGGTACTGCCGGTGGACGTGCGCCACAGCGACTGGGATTGCACGCTGGACTTCAGCAAGGGCGCGGCGGCAATCCGGCTCGGCCTGCGCCTGGTCGATGGCTGCAGCGAACCGGCCGCGCAGATCATCATGCGTGAACGCGCACGACGCCCCTTCGACGATGTCGGCGATCTCTGCCAGCGCACCGCACTGGATCGCCGCCAGCAGGGCCTGCTCGCCGATGCCGGCGCCCTGCGCGGCCTCAGCGGCCATCGCCACCGCGCACGCTGGGATATCTCCGGCGTGGAGAACCGCCTGCCGTTGTTCGACCAGGCCCGCGCCACCGCCGAAGCGCGCGTGGCCCTGCCCCTGCCCAGCGCCTGGGAAGACATGCAGGCCGATTACCGCAGCACCGGCACCACCCTCGGCCGCCATCCGATGTCGTTCCTGCGTGCGCAGCTGCGAACCCGTGGCTGCCTGGATGCCGCGCAGCTGGCCAACCACGGCCATGGCCGGCGCGTACGCATCGCCGGCCTGGTACGCATGCGCCAGCGTCCGCAGACCGCCAGCGGCGTCACCTTCCTTACCCTGGAAGATGAAACCGGCATGGTCAACGCCGTGGTCTGGCGACATCTGGCCGACCGCCAGCACCACATCCTGG
This sequence comes from Stenotrophomonas sp. 1278, assembly GCF_029892765.1. Taxonomy (NCBI): domain Bacteria; kingdom Pseudomonadati; phylum Pseudomonadota; class Gammaproteobacteria; order Lysobacterales; family Lysobacteraceae; genus Stenotrophomonas; species Stenotrophomonas sp. 1278. Next base: position 290,612 of record NZ_JARXWD010000002.1, on the reverse strand, counting down.
TAGATACGCAGCTGATGCAGATCGACGGCCGGCTGGAACTCGTGGATGGCGTGCAGCATGTGATCGTGCAGCGCATGCACTGCCTGGACGAACTGCTGCAGGGACTGCGCAGCCACAGCCGCGACTTCCATTGACGATACACACCGTCACACAACGAACTGGCCACGGCCAACCGGATTCCGCTATCGTCGGCCACGTCCAAGGAAGGAATACACAATGGCTCGTGCCCTGACCCTGACCACCCTGGTGGTCGCCATGCTCGCGTTGCTCGTTTCCGGCTGGACCGCCTGGAACCTGCATCGCAGCCAGTCACCGCACCGCGTGATCGAAGCGCGCGGCCTGATCATCCACGATGCCAGCGGCCAGCCGCGGGTGATCCTTGGCGCCCCGGTTCCCGACCCCCTCAGCCGGGGCCGCCCGCAGGGGCCGCGTGCCACCGCCCTGTCCGGCCTGATCCTGCTCGGCCCCGATGGCTCCGAGCGCGGCGGCTACGGCACCAGCGACCGGGGTGGCGAAGCCCTGCTGACCCTTGACGATGCCACCGGCACCACCGAGGTCTTCAAGGTGGTCGCCAATCCGGACCGCGGCGCCAGCCTGATGGTCAAGCACCAGAACAACACCGGCGCCATGCTGAGTTCCTGGCAGGGCAAGCCGGAGCTGGTGTTCCTCGACGACGGCGGCCAGTCCTACTACGTGCGCCCCGGCGCCAGCGCTGCGCCCTGAGCGCGCACGCTCAGCGCATCACCGCCGCCAGGTCATCGGCCAACCGACGTTGCTGCGGCGGGCCGAGTGCCGCACAGGTGATGCGCAACCCATGCGCCGGTGCAGATACCGCAAAGACTTCACCCCCACGCACATGCCAGCCACGCGCCGCCAGCGCCAGCACCTGCGGCGTGCTGTCGGCCGGCAGTGGCAGCCACAGATTCAAGCCTTCCATCGGCATCGGTGTCGGCAGCCCGCGCGCCTGCAGCAGGGCCTGCAGACCCTGCAGCCGCTGCTGGTAGCGCTCACCGGCGGCAGCCACCTTCGCCCGCTGCTGCGCCGACTCCAATACCGAACTGGCTGCATCCTGCAGCAGATGGCTGACCCAGCCGGTGCCCGCCGCCAGGCGCAGGCGCAGGCGCACCGCGGTCTGCCCATCGCAGGCCAACCAGGCCACGCGCAGGTCGGGGCCCAATGCCTTGGACAACGAACGCAGCAGCGCCCAACGCCGACCGTCCATCGGCAGCACCGAGTGATAGCTCTGCTGCGAGAGCAGCGCGTAGTGATCGTCGATCAGCACCGCCACCTGCGGATAGCCGGCCAGCAACTGGCGTAGCGCACGCGCACGCTTCGCATCCAGGCTGGCACCGGTGGGATTGTGCGCGCGTGGGGTCAGCAGCACCGCGCGTGCACCCGCATCCAACGCCTGCCGCAGTGATTCCACCTGCATGCCGTGCGTATCCACCGCCACCGGCAACGGCACGTGTCCGGCCGCACCGAGGACATTGAGGCTGCCCAGGAAACAGGGATCCTCCACCGCGATGCGGTCCCCCGGCAGCAGCCACGCCGACAGCAGGCGCTCGATGCCATCGACCGCGCCGTGGCTCAGTTCCAGCGCATAGCCCGGCGGGCAATCGGCATCCAGCGAGGCTCGTGCCAGGCGTTGCATGCGTGGATCAACCGTCTCCACCCCATACAGGCGCGAGGACGTCGCAGCCACCCGCAGGCTGGGCAGGCAGCGCGGATCCGGATTGCCGCCGGCCAGATCGTGCAGGGCCAATCCCGGTGCACTGCCCTCGCGTGCCATCGTCGCCGGCAGGCCGCGCACCACGGTGCCGCGACGTCCCGCCGTACTGGCCAGGCCCGCCGCGTCCAGCCGCTTGTAGGCAGCGGCTACGGTATTGCGGTTGACCCCCAGTCGATCGGCCAGATCCCGCACCGGCGGCAGCACGCTGCCGGCCGCCAGATGGCCGCTACCGATGCCCTCGCGGATGCTGTCGAAGATCGCTTCGGCGCTGTTTCCGGTGATTTTCATTTTGTCCTATGCCAAACTATCTCTTGTCCTGTGCCAGTGTATCCCACCCTGGCCACCCCGCACCGGAGGTGCCCCATGTCCCTCGCCGCCGCCGACTGGCCCGTCGCCCAGTCCGTCGAACAGATCGCCGCCAATCTCGCCACCGTGCACCAGCGCATCGCCAGCGCCTGTGCCCGCGCCGGTCGTGATCCGGCCAGCGTGCGCCTGCTACCGGTCAGCAAGACCGTCGATGAAGCACGCATCCGCATGGCGGTAGCCGCCGGTTGCCACCAGCTGGGGGAAAACAAGGTACAGGAGGCGCAGCGCAAGGCCGAGGCCATGGCTGACCTTGGCCTGCACTGGTCGGTCATTGGCCACCTGCAGACCAACAAGGCCCGGTACGTCGCACGCTTCGCCAGCGAGTTCCAGGCGCTGGACAGCCTGCGCGTAGCCGAGGCGCTGCAGCAGCGCCTGCTGCTGGAGGACCGTACGCTGGATGTGTTCGTACAGGTCAACACCTCGGCCGAGCCCAGCAAATACGGCCTGGAGCCGACTGCGGTGGCCGACTTCGTGCAGCAGCTGCCCGCCTTCGACCGCCTGCGCGTGCGTGGCCTGATGACCCTCGCCATCTTCACCCCCGAGGTGGAACGCGTACGCGCCTGCTTCGTGCGCCTGCGCGAGCTGCGCGACCAGCTTCAGCAGGCGGCGCCGGCAGGCCTGGACCTGTCGCAGCTGTCGATGGGCATGTCCGGTGATTTTGAAGTCGCCATCGAGGAAGGTGCCACCGTCGTCCGCGTTGGCCAGGCGATCTTCGGTGCACGCTCCACGCCCGACAGCTTCTACTGGCCCACCCCGGGAGCACCGGCATGAAGCGCGCCGTTGCCCTGCAGCACGTGGCCTTTGAAGATCTTGGCACCCTGCGTCCGCTGCTGCTCGCGCAGGGATGGCAGGTACATGCACTGCAAGCCGGCGTGGATGCACTCGATGCAGCCGAAGATGCCGATCTGCTGGTGGTGCTGGGTGGCCCGATCAGCGTCAACGATGGAGCGGCCTACCCGTTCCTCGCCGACAGCATCGCGTTGCTGCAGCGTCGCCTGCAGCAACAGCGGCCGACGCTGGGCATCTGCCTGGGCGCCCAGTTGATGGCGCGCGCACTGCATGCGGTCGTTGCCCCCACCGGCGGCAAGGAAATTGGTTTCGCACCGCTGCTGCTCACCGATGAAGGCCAGCGCTCACCTTTGCAGGCATTGCAGGGCATCCCGGTGCTGCACTGGCATGGTGAAGCCTTCGAACTGCCGGAGGGCGCACGCCGCCTCGCCAGTACGCCCGCCTGTCGCCACCAGGCCTTCGCCATCGGCCACCATGCACTCGCCCTGCAATGCCATCCCGAACTGGATGCGCGCCAGTTCGAGCGCTGGCTGATCGGCCACGCGCTGGAACTGGCCGCGGCCGGCATCGATCCCATCGACCTGCGCGCGCAGGCCCGCCGCTACGGCGGGCCTCTCGCCGCCGCGGCGACCGCGATGTTCCAACAGTGGCTGCACGATCTGCCGGAGACCCGCCCATGCACTACCGCCTGACCATCCAGCACAATGGCATCCACTGGGGCCATTTCGACTGTGACGGTCCCAACGCGCTGCAACGCATCGATGCCATCGCCGCACGCCTGCCCGCCGCCGAAGGCTTCAGCCTGCAACGGCAGAAGGGCATCGGTGAGGAGCGCATCCTCTCCAGCACTGCCGATGGCCTGCGCGTGCTGGCCGCGCAGATCCAATACCGCGATCTCTGATCCCCAGGTGATGCGGCATTGACTCAACGCATGCTGCGCAACGTCCTGTAGAGTCGTTCCCGCTCGATGCCGCAGGAACGCGCCCATGCCAGACCACCTCCCGCCAACCTCCAGACTGTCCCTGTCACGCGGCTCCATCGACGGCCTGCGCATTGCCCCGCGCTGGCCCGCGTCACAGGTCATCCTCGAGGCCGAGGTCCTGCAGTGCCTGCTTGATGCGCAGGCACTGCTGCCATCCACGCTGCGCCTGCTGGTCACCCGCGGCTTCGAATGCAGCCAGGGAAAGCTGGGAGGCTTCCGGCGTCTGGTACGGCGGCTCGGCATCGCCGTGTTCCGCTGCTGCTATCGGCATCGCCACGATGAGATCGACGCCATTTTCGGCGCCAACGGCCATGATCTGGACGGTCGCCATGTGGATGTCTCGCTGGTCCTGCACGGCCGGCGCGTACGCCTGCTTCCGCTGGGCGTGTTCACTCCATTGCGCTGGCAGCAGCGCCGCGTCAGCCGTCATGCAGACGCCGTTGCAGCGGCCAAGGATGCACTGCAGCGGTGCGGCTTCGATCTGCACCCCAACGCCACGGAGAGCCTGCAGATCCACTGCGACCAACGCGGCACCACACTGGCGGAACCGTCGCGTTGATCAACGTTCCACGCGCGTTGCAGGCAACCTGCACCGAGCTCCAGCAACGGCTGGGCCGGATCGACAACCTGTCGGGCAATGGTGAACGCCGCCTCGTCCTCGGGGGAGAGCCGCTGCGGTTCCCCTATCGTATTTACGCCGACGCCGCGGACCTGTTCCGGCTCGCATCCCATCTGCAGGGCGATGCGCGCGCCCTCTGCCTCTGCCTGCTCTCGCGCCATTGTGACGGACATGTACGGCAACGTGCGATCGAGACGCTGGGTCCCTCGCCGATGCCCTGGGTGCATGCCTTCCAGCTGGCCTTGCTGGGGGAGTACGTGGACGAGGTCGCGTCGGCCGTGGCGATCCCGGCGCAACAGACCGGCCTGCAGCGCTATGCCGCGCTCATTGGCGAGAACCGCGCATTCTTCGACCTCTGCCGACAGCGCGCTGCCAGTTACTGGAATGCCTACTACCGCGCCCGCTACCCCAGCCTGCGCATGTTCCCCGCGCACCGCCTGCTGCTGCAGATGGAACGCGCCGCGCGCTCGCCATAGCCCGCTCTACGCGTGCCAGCGCACGCCCGCGTGGCACTACCGCAGGACGGGCGCACACAAGCACAGATGCAAATGATTCTTCTTTACTGTAACGTGGCGCCGCTGCCCTTGCCGCCGCGGGCTGTTCCCTTCCCCAGCCGTCGCCCGCCCCGTGCCCATGCCTGTCGAATCGACGGATGTCGCGCAGCTGTGCGCAGCCCGCTACCGGCCGCTGCACGCCCACGTCCGTCGCAAACTCATCCAACACAGCTTTGCCTCAGGTGCTGATGCGGTCACTGGCCCTCTGCTCGCTGCCGACGTCGCCGACCCGTCCGGGGTAGTCAGCGATGAGTGAGCGTCGGCAGCACTGGCAAGCGGTGACGATCAGCATCGGGCTGCACCTGCTGCCGTTGCTGCTGTTCGTCCACTGGATGTCCACCCCGCCGCTGCAGCCGCCGCCGGAACAGGACGTGCGCATCAGCCTGCGCCTGCTGGCGCCAGCCACGCCGCCGCAGCCGGTGGAAGAACTGCAGTCCGAACGCTTCAGCCAGGCCCAGCAATCGCGGGCAGCCGAGGCGCGGAAAACACCCCCACCACCGCGGGCCACGGCGGCACCCGAGGGCAACCTCGCCGCCAGCGAGAAGAATGGCGACGGCCACCAGCCCTTGCCCGTGGCCCCACCTGCGGCCGCGACCGATGCCCGTTCCGCACCGGCATCGATCACGGCCGCACCGCCCGCTCCGGACGCACCACCGGCGGACTTCCAGGCCGGCGCCGCCAGCGACCAGTGGGAAGCCCGCCTGATGGCGCGGCTGGAGCGTTACCGCTATTACCCCGCCGCAGCGAGGTCGCGGCGCCAGCAGGGCACCGCATGGGTCAGGGCCAGCATCGACCGCGACGGCCACCTGCAGGCATTGCGCCTGGAACAGTCCAGTGGACAGCCGATGCTGGATGAAAGCGCGCTGCAGACATTCCGCCGCGCGCAGCCTCTGCCCCGGATTCCAGAAGAACTGCCAGCTCCGCAGGAACTGGTGGTGCCGGTGGAGTACTACCTGCGCTAAGCGCTGTAGGCCTCTGCCTCGATCTCGAACAGCATTCCGTCCAACGCCAGCCGCGGCACCGGAATCAACGTGCAGGTCGGCGCTGGGCGATTGGCCCAACGTCTCCGCACCTGGCGGGCGATGATGCCCAGGCGATCCTCGTCGTGGTCGACCACCAGGATCCGCAGCCGTGCAACATCGGCCAGATCCGCATGCGCCGACCGCAGCGCGGTCTGCAGATTGTCCAGTGCCTGCGACACCTGCTCCTCGAAGCTCGGCGACAGGCTTCCCTGGTCGTCCTCGCCTCCCTGTCCGGCGATATGGATCACACGCGCTGGCAGTCGTACCACCGCCACATGCGAATATCCGTTGGCACTGGGGTCGTGCAGGCCGGGCGGATCGAACAGATCCAGCAGGCCATGGCTGAAGTCCGGGGTGGTCAGCAGGTTCATACCGCATGCCTCGTGGGGAATGCGACGCAGTCTGCGACCTCAACTGCTGTTGAGGTCAAACCGATTACCTGCAACAGAGCGGTCCAACGCACGCAACGATCGGCAGGATCAGGTCCACGCCGGATCCGCGGTGAAATCGATCGTCAGCCAGAACGTGCTGCTTCGCGCGTCCAACCGCACTGCAATCTCATCGCGCATCGCATCCACCTCACCCACCGTGCCCAGCGGAGTCGACGGCGACGTCAGGATGTGGATCTCGATGAAGCGCATCCGCCCCATCTTCGCCACATGGCTGGTGAAGCCGGCATAGCCATGCTCGGCCACGAATGCCTGCATCACCTGCTGCACGCGCTCGTCCAGGTCATCGGGCGCCACCTGCAGCACTTCACGCATGGCCCTCCACGCACTGCGCGCCGGCACCGGCAACACCGCCAGGCTGATCAACGCCAGTACGATCGAATCCAGATAGGGCACCCAGTGGTGCCACTGGCCACCATGCAGCACCAGCGCCAATACGAAGGCCAGCACCACCGCCAGGCTCATCAAGCCCCCCAGCAACCAGCCGCGCACATCCAGCCACAGCAATGCCGACTGCAGCCTGCGGGCACGCTGGGCCACGAACGCGGCCATGCCCAGGTTGCTGGCACTCAGCAGCGCCGCCCACCACAGCGCCGGTCCGAACTTCACTTCGTGCCCGCCGGTGGTCAAGCCGATCACCGCGTTGGCCAGCGCATACACGCAGGCCAGCGAGAGGATCACCCCGCCCAGCGCCTCGACCATCGGCTCCAGGTGCCAATAGCCGTACTGGAAGCGCGGGCTGTGCTCCCGCGCCACCAACCGCAGCACCGACAACGACACCAGGGTCAGGGCTACGTCGACCAGGCTGTAGATGCCGTCGAACAGGATGGCCTGCGATCCCACCAGCAGGCCACCGATGAAGCCGACCGCGCTGACCGCCACGGTGACCCCGATCGAGAACTTCAGGATGCGTTGCTCGCGCGCGGTATCCATCGTTCGCCGAAGGGCCGACCGTACCGGCTCAGGCCTTCAGCACCTCCACCTTGTAGGACGGCACGTCGCCATCGCGCTCGATGATAAGGCCATGCACATCCGACTCGAAGCCCGGGAAGCGCGCGTTCTGCTCGCGGGCGATGCGCAGCGACTGGATGATCGGTTCGTCGCGGTCGCCGAAGCGCTCGCCCGGCATGATCGTCGGGATGCCCGGCGGATACGGCACCAGCATCGTCGCAGCGATGCGGCCGCTGATCTGCTCGATGTCGACCCGCTCGATCTCGCCCTTCACCAGGTGGTTGTAGGCATCGGCCGGGGTCATCACCGGCGTCGGCAGGTCCACGTACATCTCACGCATCACCTTGGCCACGGCGAACTCCTGGTTGAACGCATGCAATGCGTCGCACAGGTCACGCAGGCCCCAGCCGGCATAGGCATGGGGATAGTCGGCGGCCAGCGACGGCAGCGCCTGGGTCAGCGGCGCGTTGCGGTCGTACAGCTCCTTGAACGCCATCAGCTCGGTAACCAGCGTGCTCCACTTGCCCTTGGTGATGCCCATCGAGAACAGGAACAGCACCGAATACAGGTTGGTCTTCTCCACGGTGATGCCGCGGCCCCACAGGAACTTGCTCAGCACCGCAGCCGGGATGCCCAGCTTGCCCATGCTGCCGTCCATCGACAGGCCCGGTGTCAACAGGGTCACCTTGATCGGATCGATCAGCACATAGTCATCGACCAGGTTCTCGAACCCGTGCCAATGCGCATCGGGCTGCAGGTACCACTCCTCGCGCTTGGCGACCAGCGGCGCCGGTGTATCGCCCTTGTCCAGGCTGCGCTCGACCTTTGTCGGTTGCCACACGCTGAACCACCAGTCATCGCGGCCCAGATCGTCGCGTACATGCAGCATCGCCCGGCGGAAGGCGATCGCCTCATCATGCATTTCCTGCACCAGCGAACGCCCCGCATCCCCTTCCATCATCTTCGAGGCAACATCACACGCCGCGATCACGCCGTAATGCGGGCTGGTCGAGGTATGCATCATGAACGATTCGTTGAAGCGTTCGGCGTCCAGGTCGCGGCTGGCCGAATTGCGCACGTGGATCATCGAGGCCTGCGAGAACGCGGCCAACAGCTTGTGCGTGGAATGAGTGGTGAAGATGATCGCATCCTGCTCGCGCGGCTTGCCCTTGGCCATGCCGTAGTGGTTCTCGTAGAACGGATGGAACGCGGCATAGGCGTACCAGGCCTCATCGAAATGCAGGAAGTCGACCGCGCTGCCGATCTCCTCGGCGATTTTCTCGGCGTTGTAGCACAGGCCGTCGTAGGTCGAGTTGGTCACCACAGCGATACGCGGCTTGGAACCGGCCTGGTAAGCCTGGCTGGCCAGCGGATTGGCCGCGATGCTCTGCTGCAGGGCTTCCGGGGTGAACTGGTCCAGGCTGATCGGACCGATGATGCCGTGCGCGTTGCGGCTGGGCGTGAAATACACCGGCACCGCGCCGGTCATGATCAGCGAATGCAGCAGCGACTTGTGGCAGTTGCGGTCGACGAACACCACGTCGCCGCGGGCCACGGTGCCATGCCACACGATCTTGTTGGCCGTTGACGTACCGTTGGTGACGAAGAAGGTGTGGTCGGCGCCGAAGTTGCGCGCGGCCTCGTCCTCGGCCTCCTTGATCGGGCCGGTGTGGTCCAGCAGCGAGCCCAGCTCCGGCACCGAAATAGACAGATCGCTGCGCAGCGTGTTCTCACCATAGAACTGGTGGAAGGCGCGCCCGACCGGTGACTTGGTGAACGCCACGCCGCCGGCATGGCCCGGCGTATGCCAGGAATAGTTCGACTCGGCCGCGTGGTGGATCAGCGCCTTGAAGAACGGCGGCAGCAGGTTCTGCATGTAGTCTTCGGCCGCACGCATCACCTGCCGCGAGATGAAGCTCTTGGTGTCTTCGAACAGGAAGATGAAGCCGTGGATGTACTTGAGCAGCTTGCTCGGCACCTTCTCGATGGTACGGCGCTCGCCATACAGGAACACCGGCAGGTTGGCCCGGCGCGCACTCTGCTCGCGCAGGAAGGCGGTCAGGCGCTGGAACTCGCCATCGACCTCCTCGCTGCCGTCGATCGAGATCAGCACCGCCGAAGCGGCCACATAGGTACGGGCGCCGGCACGGGCATCGTCCAGGTTCAGGCCGCACAGCACGCGCTGGTCATTGCTGCGCAGCTCTTCCACCAGCGCACGGATGAGGATGCCGCCGATGCGCGGCGAGTCGTAGTCACCGTCAATGACGATGACCGGATAATCCAGGGACTTGAAATACACGTTGATTCTCCTTGTCTAACTCAGGAACGCTGGGCGCCGGACGAAATTGCCGCCGCCTCGCGGGAACGCTGCCGCTGCTGGCGACGCTCCTCGCTGAAGAAGGGATAGAACACGGTGATGAACAGCACGAACAGGAAGGCGTACTGCACGATCGTTCCCGACGAGCCGTAGATCGCCCACAGGCAGTACACGACCGTCAGGCTGGTCAGGGTCCAGAACGCACCGGTGTGCACCAGCGTGTGCGACCGCTCCACCACGAAGTAGCAGGCCACGCACGAATAGATGTACGGCAGCAGCGTCAGCACGACCGCCGCCGAAGTGATCACGTCGAACTGGGCCGAGGCCGTCTTCGAGGTGGAGGTCACCAGCACCGCCAGGGTCATCAGCACGGCCACGATCAGCACGCCCTTGACCGGCACGTCGTCCTTGTTGGTCTTGCTGAAGATGCTCGGGAACAGGCCATCATCGGAGGCCGCCTTGGCGCTCTGCGCAGTCAGCAGGATCCAGCCGCCCAGCGAACCTGCGGCGCCGATGAAGGCGCACAGGCTGACCAGCGCACCACCCCAGCCCCCGACGGCCTTGGCCGCCGCCAGTGCAAACGGCGCGTCAGACACCTGCAGCTCGCCATTGGGCACCATGCCCATGATCACCGACGAGCTGGCGATGTAGGCGATGGCGGCCAGGAACACACCGGCCAGGGTGGCGCGGGCCACGTTCTTCTCCGGGTTTTCAACCACGCCGGCCGTGACCGAGGCCGACTCGACGCCGATGAAGGCCCACAGGGTCAGTGCCGCAGCACTGGAGATCGCACCGAAGTTCGACTCGCCGGAGACGTTGTAGGCCCCCTTGAAGATGTCGGCATCGAAGAAGAACCAGCCGAAGATGGCGATACCCAGGATCGGCACCAGCGCGAAGCTGGTGGTGACCGTCTGCACGCGGCTGACGAACGCCGGTCCGATCATGTTGGCAAAGCTCAACGCCCACACCAGGATCAGCACCGCGATGCAGCGCACCAGCGGTTCGGACAGGATCGGGAAGAAGTAGCTGAAGTAGCCCACCGCCGCGATGGGAATGGCAACGTTGCCGATCCAGTTGGCGAACCAGTAGATGGTGTTGGTCTGGAAGCCCATGTAGGGACCGAACCAATCGCGTGCATACGCATACGGGCCACCCGCTTTGGGCGCCAGCTTGCCGAGCTTGGCGAACACGAAGGCCAGCAGCAGCGCACCGGCCGTGGTGATCAGCCACCCCCATATCGAGGCGGTACCGATCTTGGCCAGGCTGGAGGGCAGCAGGAACACCCCTGAGCCCATCATGTTGCCGGCGACGAGGAAGGTGGCTCCGACCACCCCGATTTTCTTTGCTTCTGCCATGACAATCTCCTGTACCTGGCATGGGCCCGGTGAACCCGGGCGTGGGGAATGGCTGCGCTGGCGTGCTGCCGCTGGCGCTTACTTGATGAAGTTGTATTGCAGGCTGCCCTGCACTCGGACCGTGTCGCCGCGTGCTCCGCTCTGCTGCTGCAGGCGGCCGTACAGCAGTTCCATGCCCATCGTCCACGACGGTGCCGGGCTCCAGATCAGGTTGAACACGCCATAGCGGCTTTGTCGGAATGCATCACTCGGCAGCGCCGCATTGCGCTCGAGTGTCAGCTGACCGTAGATCAGGTTCGAGCGCCACAGATCCGACCAGTAGTGGGTATAGCCGACGAAGCCACCGTGCAGGTCCAGCGCATCGATGCGTCCATCGGCACCTACCACGGCGTCAAGACCGGAACCGGTGAGATCGGCGGTATAGCGGCTCAGGCCGCGGCCGCCCAGCGCACCGAACAGCAACAGATCGCGTTCCCCCACCGAGGCCGAGCCACTGAGCTGCGCGCCACCGGCAAAGACGCGGTCACGGCGGGCATCGCCGTCGTAGGCAAGATTGCGCGCCACGACGCCCAGTTGCAGGTGGCCCCAGTCACGCTCCATGCGCGCGATGGCACTCACATCCGGCAATCGATTGACCGCCGCCATCGCATCGCTGGCGCCGGCCAGCTCGGTGTCCGGGTCTTCGGCGGCCAGGGTCAGGGTGTTGCCCTTGCCCAGTGCAAAGCTGTGATGGATGCCGGCCACCAGCAGGTAACCGGCGCCGCCGGGTCCAGCAAAATCCAGCGTGTCGGGCAGGCTGTCCGGGTCCATGAAGCTGGAATACCCGTAACCCGCGTACGTGTTGCCAAGCTGGCCATAGGCATGGCGCAGGCGGAACTGATAGCCATCGCTGCTGCCGAAGAAGTCATTCTCCAGATAGAAGCGCAGGTTGCCATGGGTGGTCGGCCGCCGCGCCTCGAAACTGAAACGCGTCTGCTTGGCGTGGATGTTGAAGTTCGAAACATCGCGATGGCTGCCGCCCACCGGCATCGACGAGGGAATGAACTGATCCTCGTCCCCTGCGCCGCGCGAATCCGTAATCGCATCGAGCTTGGCATAGCCACCGATGCGGATCACGGTGTCGGTGCCGGGAATGGCGAAGAAGCCTTTCAGGTCCGGATCGGTCGGGCCGGCGGCGCTGTCCGGGCGCGAGGCCGCCGTTGACGGATCGGCCACCGACTCACGCTGTGGCAGCACGGTCGGCGACACGCCGGGAACCTGGGTCGGGTGCAGGATCCCGCTGGCGGTTGACACCGTCGTGGTCGCCTGCGATGCAGTGGGCGTCGGCGTCGGCAGTACAACGGGAGCCGCAGCCGCACGCTCTTCACGTCGTTCAAGCTGGTCCAGACGCTGCTGCATGCCCTGCAGCGTCTGCCGCATCGCGTCGATCTCCCGACGCAATGCCTGCGCATCATCCTGTGCGTGCAACGGCATCGCTGCCATCGCCGTCAGGCACCCCATACTCAGTACCGCCAAGCGCATTGCATCCTCCCCGGACTGGAACTTCCGCCGCGCGGCCGAGCAGCGCGCGTGCGCCGCCCCGACCTCAACGAGCCGTTGCTGGAAATGCGGGTACTGCGTCGACGACCGTCGCCAGCCTGCGCGATGCAGGCAACAGGGCGATGACATTGCCCCACCTGCCCGGACAGCGCCGGAGTCGCTTCCACTGCGGCAGCGCTGCCGAAGGGGTGGCGACCGCAGGGGTCTGGGTAACAAGCGCTGGGTGAGAATGTCGTGAATGGCATTGCGCGCACGCCCTCTCGAGGGCATGACGTGTGCGGCATCCATAGCGCAGTGACGCTGTATTCCATGCGCCAAGGCTAGTTCGACTGTCGTTTTTGGCCTTGATTGGGATCAAAGCGAAATGCTTGATGTCAGTCACGATTCAGACGTGACATCTGTTCATGACGTGCGCAGCCCTCTTCGCCGGGACTGTCGCAGAAAGCAACAGGCCCACATGTCGCCATGTGGGCCTGTCACTCGGTTCAGCAGCCCGGGGGCCTCAGCGTGGGCCGAGTACCGCCTGCAGATCGTTGCCCTGCGGAAGGCCGGCACGTCGCTGCACCTGGCCCTGCGCATCCTGGAACAGGATGCCGGGCGTACCCTGGAAGCCCATCTCCACCATCAGCACCTGGTTGGCATCCAGTTTGGCTGCGATGTCCCGGCTGATGCTGGGCAGCGGCTTGATGCCACCGCGATCGAACTGATGCTCGTTCTCCAGCAGTGCCGCACTGGGATCGCGCGCGGCCATGATCGCCGCCGCCTTGGCCGGACTGTCTTCGCGGATCACGCCGACCATGATGTGGCGCAACTGCACCTTTCCTGCGTCCACCCAGGGCCGTGCCGCCTCCCAGAACTTGTGGCAGTAAGGACAGTTGGCATCACTGAAGGTGTACACCACGCGCGGCGCATCGGCCTTGCCATCGCGTACCCAGGCACTGGCCTCCAGCTTGCTCCACATCTTTGCCGACATCGGCGCGGCAACCAGCTTCTCCAGCGTCTCGGCTGCAACTTCGTTGCCCTCGGCGTCGAACAGGCTACCCACCAGCACATGCTTGCCATCGGCGGTCACGTAAGCCGCCGCCGGCTGCTGGCCACCAACCATGCCGGCAAAGCCGCGCAGGCCGCCCGGCGCGTCGAACTCGGAGACCACCTCGAAGCCATGCTTCTCGATGCCCTTCAGGACAGCTGGCAACTCACCCTTCCTGGCGGCTGCCGTTGCCGAAGCCGTTGCCGGTGCAGCGGCACCCTTGCCCGGTGGGGTCTGTGCCTGGCTGCAGGCAGCCAGCGCCAGCATGGCCGGCAGCATCAGCGTATGCGCGATGCGCGGGGAAATCGACAACATGGAAACTCCGTAGTGGGATGCCAGCGCAGGCTACCGCAGCCGGCGCAGTTTGTGTTCAAGACCGGCCTGGGTCAGTTCGCCGAGATGCAGTTCCTGCAACCGCCCCTGCGCGTCGAAGAAGAGCGTGGAGGGGAAAGCCCGGACGTCCAGCGAGGTAGAGGCAGCCGATGACTCATCCAGCAGGACGTTGCCCAGCGAGATGTGTTCAGCGGCTAGAAAGGTCTGGACCTCGGCAAGGGTCTCGCCCTGGTTGAGGAAGACGAACTGGATATCGGCATGTTCCTGCTGGGCCGTCGCCAGTACCGGCATCTCCCGGCGACACGGGCCGCACCAGCTGGCCCACAGATTCAGCACGAGCGGCCTGCCATGAAACTGCTGCAGGTCGATCGCCCTGCCCTGCAGGTCGACCACCTGCAGTGTCGGCAGGGGCATCTGCTTTGCCTGCCAGTACGCGAGCCCCTGGCTTGCACCGCCCCACAGCAGCAGCCCGGCCAGCGCACCTGCCAGCACCGGCGCCCTCAACGCGCGATGCCTGCGCAGTCGCCACAGCGCCCAGGTAAATCCAGCGCCAATCACAACGGGCAGGTGATACCCACCATCGGCAATCTGCAGCGCGCTCCAGGGAGCTTCACGATAAAGGCTGAAATGCGCGGCAACAAAGGACAGCCGGCCACACAGCAGGCCAACCAGCAGCATGTCCAGCACCATCCCGGCTGCAGGTGGCCGAGCCTGGCCAGGCTCAGCACGCGACCAGAACCGCGCAATGGCCATCGCCAGCAACAGGAAGATCAGGATCAACACCACCGGCATCGGCACCGGCCCAACACTCGACATCAGCTCACCTGCTCTCGCCTGCATAGACCCGCATGGTCAAAGCGTCGTGCCTGCGATGCAAGCACGACGCATCCAACAGCGTTCATCAAGCGGCGTTGCGCCCCAGCTGCGTGCCCGGCGAGGCGCGCAGCCCCCGCAGACTGCCGGCCACGGCAGGCGTCAGCGGACGGTCGCGGCGTTTATTGCTGACGTGGCGACGATAGTTGGCGGGCGTCATGCCGACGATGCGCAGGAACAGCCGGCGGAATGCGCTCTGATCAGCGTAGCCCACCCCCCAGGCAACTTCGTCGATGCTGGCGCCCTGCTGCAGCAACGTCTGCGCCTTGGCCACGCGCAGTCGCTGGCAGTACTCGATGGGCCGCAGCCCGGTCGCCTTCAGGAAACGGCGTTGCAGGGTCCGCGGTTCCAGGCCGGAGATCTCACAGATTGCCCCCAGCGTCGCCCCACGTGCAGCCGTGGTATGCAGCCAGCGCTGCGCCTTCAGCACGTCACGGTCACCATGGGCGAAGTTGGCACTGAATCGCTCGAGATCCTGCTGGATCCCCACCGGCACCACTATCCCCAACTGCTGTGCCACCGCGCTGGCCACGCCCTGGCCGTGCAGCCGGTACAGCAGGCGCAGACCGAGGAAGCGCCAGGCCTGGGCCCCGCCCACGGTGAGCAGATCGCCATCATCGACGAGTGCACGCTCACTGGGTGCCCAGCCGCCAACCTGCACCTGCAGCGCCGGATGGCGGTTGAGGTCAGGGCCTGACACCGTGCGCCCCGTCAACAGACCCGCCCGTGCCAGCACACTGACCCCGTCACCTGCGGCGGCCAGCAGGCTGCCGCCGTCGTAGTGGGCCCGCAACCAGTCCAGCAGGACATCCTCGGCGCGCAGCGACGCACCGGAACTGACCTGGCCCGGCAAGGCGATCACTGCGGGAATTGCCGCGTCCAGCATTTCGGCACCGGCAATGCGATGCACGCCGGTATTGCTGGCAGGCACAATCCAGCGGGTGACCAGCACCCGCTTGCAGGGCCGTCGCTGCTGCTGCGCCAGACGATTGGCGACGTGCGCCATTTCGGCAAGCACCGATGCAGCCGACGGGTCGCCTCCGGGGTATTCAACCACTGCAACCTCGACGAATCCTTCGTTGCTGATTCCCTCCACTCCCCACCTCCTCTTCCGGTTCAGGCCGTCGAGCGGCCGGTTCAGGTTGAGGGTAGGAATTGCTTTGCCCCGGGGGCTATGAAGAAAGTTGCAAAGTGTGCTGAATGGGCGACGCAGGCAAAGCCTTGACTCTTGACCAGAGTCCAGGGATGACTATGCACGGCAGGTCCAGAGGAGTCCGCCGTGAACATTGGTCAGTTGGCACGCCAGGCCGGCGTCCCCATCGACACCGTCCGCTACTACGAACGTCAGCAGCTTCTGCCCACCGCGGCACGTACGGCAGGTGGCTATCGCATCTTCGGCGAGCAGGATCTGCGACGCCTGCGCTTCATCCGCCGGGCAAAGACTCTGGGCTTCAGCCTCGACGAGATCGGTGAACTGCTTTCCCTCAGCGATCATCCTCCGCAGGACATGGGCAGCGTGCGTGACACCGCGCGGATTCGACTGCAGGACATCGAACTGCGGATGGCCGAACTGCAGCGCATGCATGGCGCCCTCTCGCAACTGGTCGATGCCTGCCCCGGACATGGCGCGCTCGACCAGTGCCCGATCCTGGCCGCGCTGACCGGCGAAGACCACTGAGCGCCTGGCGTCTGCGTCGACACATGTGCTGCCTGGCAGGCGGAAATCGCCTCCGCGCCATCGCGCGCCATGTGTAGAAAAGTGCAACAAAGCGCTTGCCAACCCCCGGGGGCACGGCTATTATTTCGCTCCTCAGCGACGTGGGGCCATAGCTCAGCTGGGAGAGCGCCTGCATGGCATGCAGGAGGTCAGCGGTTCGATCCCGCTTGGCTCCACCATACTTTCGGCATTAGGCCGTCGAAAGGTCGCAAAGAACATTGATGAGATCTGCGTCCCCATCGTCTAGAGGCCTAGGACATCACCCTTTCACGGTGGCGACCGGGGTTCGAATCCCCGTGGGGACGCCACTCATCATGAACAACGAGGACCCGGCCGATAACCGGGTCTTTTTTGTTCACCGCCCACCGGCATTCAGGTTGTGGCGTCGGAACGCTCCTGCCCTTGTGGCAATGAACGATTCGATGAAAAAGCTTCAAAAAAAGCTTCCACAAATGTGAACAGGCAGGTATGATAGGCGGCTCGGTAACACGGGGCCATAGCTCAGCTGGGAGAGCGCCTGCATGGCATGCAGGAGGTCAGCGGTTCGATCCCGCTTGGCTCCACCACTTTCGGCATTAGGCCGTCGAAAGTTCTACAACTTGAAGTTTTTCGTGCGTCCCCATCGTCTAGAGGCCTAGGACATCACCCTTTCACGGTGGCGACCGGGGTTCGAATCCCCGTGGGGACGCCAATCTTTGAAACCCCGGCTTCGGCCGGGGTTTTTCTTTGCCTGCGATTCCCTGGTGACCGCGTTTCAGAACCGGCGATACATGCCGATCGAGGCTGGCGCGGTCGCCGCAAAGCCAAACTGCGCATACAGCCGATGTGCCTCGCCATCGGCCAACAGACTCACATACGCCGACGGCGGCAGGTTGCCCTGCATCCAGTCGCTCAGACGCTGCATCACCGCCTTGCCCAGACCCTGCCCCTGCAGGCGCGGCAGCACGGCGATATCGCAGACCTGCAGGTGGCAACCACCATCGCCGATGATCCGGCCCATCGCTACCAGCTCGCTGCCCTGGTAGGCACAGACACCGAAAACGGTATTGGGCAATGCCCGCGTCGCCGCCTCTTGGGTCTTTGCACTGAGCCCGGCCAGCGCACGCAGCTGGCAGTAGTCCTCAACCGTCGGCACCGCCTGACGGAAATGGATCGTCTCTGGATCATTCATGCAACGTCTCCTGGAAGGTCGAGCTATCCTGCCGCATCCACGTCGCAGCCGCTGCGACCCATCTTCCGGCAGAGTCCCATGTGCTATTCCGCCCTGATCCGCGCCGACTACGCCAAGCTGGTGCGCGAGTTCGGCGCCGTCCTCTCCCTGGAGGAGTTCGCCGAACTCTATGCGCATGATCCCGGCAAGAAACGACCGAAAACGCCGAAAGCGATGGACGACGGATTTGCCGGTGCGCGCACCGAACTGGGCCGCGACATCGTGGCGAAGATCCAGCAATGGCATGCACAGGAGCGGCAACAGCTGCAGGCTGAGCTGGAGCGGCAGCTTGAGCGTCGCGACATCGCCAATGCAACCCTGGCCACCCGTCCCACGCAGAAAGCGCGCAATGACCTGCGCGTTGCCGGCAACCGCATCGACCGCGCGCAGGCACGGCTGGACGACCTGCATCGGGAACAGCTGCTGCCACGCGACAACCGTATTTTTCCTGGCACCTACGCGCCGGTGATGGTCAGCGAGAATGGCCGGCGCGTGATCAAGCCGATGCGCTATCAATGCCGGCTTCCGGACAAGCCCGCGCGCAACGATGTCCTCTATCCCGGCACCTACAATGCGCGGCGGGACAGCCTGGAAGGCTATTGGCGCGGGGCCTTCGGACTGCGCCACGGCGTGGTGGTGGTACAGGCCTTCTACGAGCACGTTCCTCGCCACGCCATTGCCGGCCGCACCCTGCACAACGACGAGAAGGAAC
The DNA here is from genome assembly GCF_029892765.1 of Stenotrophomonas sp. 1278. Classification (NCBI taxonomy): domain Bacteria; kingdom Pseudomonadati; phylum Pseudomonadota; class Gammaproteobacteria; order Lysobacterales; family Lysobacteraceae; genus Stenotrophomonas; species Stenotrophomonas sp. 1278. Next base: position 272,065 of record NZ_JARXWD010000002.1, on the reverse strand, counting down.
AGGACGTGGTGCTGGAGTTCCGCCCTGATCCGCCGCGCGACTTGTTGCTGGCCTGCCTGTGGGCGGAATGGGAGGGCCCGGAAGGACGCCTGCTGTCGTTCGCCACCATCACCGATGGACCGTCAATCGATGTTGCCGCTGCCGGCCATGACCGGGGCGTACTGCCGATCCGCGCCGAGCATCTGGACGCATGGCTCAACCCGGACCCGGACAACCTGGCGGCGCAGTACGCCATCCTCGACGACCGCGAGGAGATCCGTTATGTCTACGAAGAAGCCGCCTGAGCAGTCGGATCAGGCGTTGGCGCTGGAACGCCCCACTGCGCGGACCAATGCCTTGGACAGCTCCGCCGACAGATAGGGCTTGATCAACAGCACCCCCGATCGCATCGCGACTGGCAGTTGTTCGGCAGTCATGCCGGTGGCGAGCACGAACGGCACCCCGCGCGCGGCCAGCGCCGCAGCGACCGGTTCACTGGTCTCGTTGTGGGCCAACCGGTAATCCAGCAGGGCCACGTCAGGGCTGGCCTCTTCCAGCAGGCGCAGTGCCTCGGCAACGGACGCGGCAAGACCAACGACCAGAGCACCGGAATGCACCAGCTGCATCTGCAGCAGCGCCGCACTCATCTCGTCGTTCTCCACTACCAGCACCCGCAGGTCCTGCAACGCTGACATAGGCTATCGCTCCGTGCCTGTTAAGCGTTGCCAGTATAGCCAGCAGTCGGCCGATACCGACAATTTGAAGCCATTTCGGCCCCGTTCGCCCGCACCTCTATGAACGCCCGCCCGGCTCGGGTACACTAGCCCGCTGCTGCCGGTGTGGCGGAATGGTATACGCAGCTGACTCAAAATCAGCCGGGGGTGACCCCATGAAGGTTCGAGTCCTTTCACCGGCACCACAAGCCTTGCAACGCGAGGCTTCCAGAAGGAATGGCGGAATGGAGTCGTGAATCAGCCGACTCCGGCCAATTCTCCTCCCCACTTCCCCTCTCGATCGTCCTGTCACCGCCGCAGTTGCTGCAGCACCGCCCTCCCGTTGGGACGCAGATAGACGTCGCCGGTCTTGGTGTCCAGCAGGATGTTGAAATTCCGAAGAACTTCACTTCCGATCGTGCCATCGCCACTGGAGCCGTCTTCGTCGATGGTGAAAGACACCTTGGGCTGGTCCAGACGAATCCCCTGAATATCCGCCGAGGGAACGCGAACGTCGACCGCGCGGATCTTCCTGCCTGCGCTCCCACTGAACTGTGACGTTCCGATCTTCTTCGTAAGAACATCCTGGAGGTTGTGTCGGGAACTGTAGGAATACCCCAGGTCGATGGTCCCGTTGCTGCCGGTATCCAAAGAGAGCCACGCCTGGAGTGATGCGTTCTCCGCATGCAACGTCACTTCGACAGCGGGAATGTTGTCGATCCATCGCGTGTTCATCCTGGTGTATCCCGCCGTGCTGGGCAAAGTGCCATGCACGAACAGGGTCTTCTTGTCGTAGTCGATCTCGACAACGCTCCCCTCGAAGAATTTCCAGCCGAGAACTGCATCGAAGGGCCGATTCTGGTAGTCGATTACTGCGGCGCCCAACGTTCTGCTGGCATCGCCGAGAGCAACCGTGTTGTTCGTACTGTAGTCAACCAACGTCGTGCCGTCCGCGCCGGTGTTTTCGGATTGATCGTCGATTTTCATACCAGCCAGTTCGCTTGTAGCGACCGACACGGCCATACCGTCCGCCCCCGTGTCCACCAGGAAACGGAGGGGGCGCGAATGATTGATCGTGCCTTCGGCATATATTCGATGGTCCTTGCCCAGCTCGAACGGGATCGCGATGGTCTCCGCGGAGACGGCAGGAGCACCACAAAGGGCAGTCACCGCGAGAAGGGCAAGAAACCGGATACGGCAGATCCTGGACATTGGCAGTTTCCGTTGGGCAAGGCATGAGTCCATGCTCCGCCTTGGATGCGCCACCGGGCCAAATGGTTTAATGCGAAGCTTGGCTTGGCCGCGATCGCGAGCCGGCGTATAACGCAAAACTCCGGCATCAAGGAAGCTGTAGACTTCGGCTCCATGGAAAACGGGCGTTAAGGATTCGAGCATGGCCGACACCGGATTGTTCCTCCTCAGCGATGTTTTCGGGCAGGAAGACGACAGCGGCCGTCTGCTGCAGGTAACCCAGGTGGTGTGTCGTTGTCTGGAATGCTCGTGCCGGTTCACCGGGCGGCCCAACGAAGGCCTGATCGATCTCCCCGGTGGCGCAATTCTCAGTTGCCCCAAGTGCCCCAATCGGCAGGCTATCAGCCTGGCCAGATTCGCAGACTTTCTGCAGAAGAACGTTTGACGCTCGGGCGTCCAGCGCTTTGACCGGTCCTGCTTGATCAAGCGGCGATGGCGTAAGGTTCGACCAGCGCCCTCAGCCTGTCCGTTTAGGCAGAATCCATAGCGCTTCAGCTCCAAGACTCTTGCTGAATCCGCACTCTCGTCACAAGATCAACCCGCTCCACCCTGCAGCATGCATTGAGTCTTCGGTACACGGCCATGCCAGACACAGGTCTTTTCTACGTTCTCAACATCGACCCGATGCGCGATCAGCAGGGGAACATCCAAAGCGTCATCGCCATCAGCGTCCGGTGTAACAGTTGCCAGCACGTCACTCACTCGACAGGCCCCGACCTCCAATCCATACCGGGCGGTACGCTGCTCGCTTGTGCCCAATGCGGAGGGCGCCAAGCCGTCAGCAACGCCCGCTTGGTCGAGTGCGATCACACCTTGGCCGCCAGAGCGGACTCATGAATCAGTCCGGTGCCTGGGTAGGCCCTTCCCAGCCATCAAGGTACCTGGGTAGATCGTCGAGAACGTCGACCACGCGCTGCCGATAGGGACACGGTGACTGAGCAGAGACGGGCGATCCCGGAGTTTACTGCCGTTCCAGAGCAAGCCACCGTTGCGTTGGCCGGGTCGGCCGGCGCCGCCCCATAAGCCAGCGCGGGCCGGCGCCCTACACCACCCGCAGCGCCGGGGAATGCACGCCATGGCCATGCCCTGCCCCCGCGTGCACACGGAACCCTGCCACCGTCTGCAGCAGCTGCGAAGACTGCTCTTCCATGCTGCGCGCGGCCGCTGAGGCCTCTTCCACCAGCGCTGCATTCTGCTGCGTGCCCTGATCGATCAGATCCACCGCGTGGTTCATCTGCTGGATGTCATCGCTCTGCTGCTGCGCAGCCGCGCTGATCTCGGTCATCAGGTCGCTGACGCGACGCACGTCGACCACGATCTCGTCCATGGTCCGGCCGGCGCTCTCGACCTGTGCCGTTCCGGCACCGACGTTGGCAACAGACGCATCGATCAGCTGCTTGATCTCCTTTGCCGCACCCGCCGAGCGATGCGAGAGCTCGCGGATCTCGGTGGCAACCACGGCGAAACCACGACCATGCTCACCGGCACGCGCCGCTTCCACCGCCGCGTTCAATGCCAGGATGTTGGTCTGGAAGGCAATGCCATCGATCACACCGATGATGTCGACGATGCGACGCGAGGAAGCATTGATCACCTCCATCGTCGAGACCACGTCATGAACCACCTGGCCACCCCGTGCGGCCACATCGGCGGCGCCGCCGGCCAGTTGGCTGGCCTGGCGCGCGTTGGTCGCGGTGCGCTGCACGGTCTCGGCCAGCCCCTTCATCGACACGGCGGTTTCTTCCAGAGAGGCAGCCTGCTGTTCGGTACGCTGGGAAAGGTCGTTGTTGCCTTCGGCGATCTCGCTCGCACCGACCGCAATGGTGTCTGCGGCGAACTTGATCTGACCGATGATGGCCGCCATCGCCTCGACCAGCGCGTTGACGCCACCGCATAGCTCGGCGATCGGGCCCGTCTTGTCGGCCATGCCGATGCTCCGGGTCAGGTCGCCCTCCTTTGCCGACGCCACCACTTCGCGCGTCTGCGCGACGGCGCGCTGCATGGCCTGGCTCTCATGCACCTGTGCGGTGATGTCGGTGGCGTACTTGACAACCTTGAACGGCCGGCCACCGGCATCAAGGATCGGGTTGTACGACGCCTGGATCCACACTTCACGACCACCTTTGCCCAGCCGCCGGTACTGGCCTGCGTCGTACTCGCCGGAGCCGAGCTTTTCCCAGAAGCGCCGATACTCGACACTGGCCCGGTAGTCGGGCTCGACGAACAGCGAATGATGCTGGCCACGCACCTCTTCCAGCGTATAGCCGGTGGCGGCCAGGAAGTTCGCATTGGCCGCCAGGATGCGGCCATCCATGCTGAACTCGATGACCGCCTGCGATTTGTCGATGGCGGCCAGCTGCCCCGCCGATTCGGCCGCCTGCTGCTTCTGCGCGGTGATGTCGGTGGCGAACTTGACCACCTTGTACGGCCGACCGTGCTGGTCAAGCACCGGGTTGTAGGAGGCCTGGATCCAGATTTCGCGCCCCCCCTTGCCGAAGCGCCGGTACTGACCTGCATCGAACTCACCGCGGCCCAGCCGCGCCCAGAAGTCGCGGTATCCGGTACTGCGCGCGTCCTCGGGATCGACGAACAGGGAATGATGCCTGCCCTGGATCTCATCCAGGCGATATCCCACTGCCTGCAGGAAGTTGTCATTGGCCTGCAGGATGGTGCCGTCGAGGGCGAACTCGATGACCGCCTGCACCCGGTGCAATGCGGCCACCTGGGCCTCAAGCTCGACGTGCCGCCGATGCTGCTCGGCCACCTCCGTGGCGCGGCGCTGCCTGCCCAACACCCCCCGCAGCGCGCGCAGGGGAGACCAACGGGTGAGCACTTCGACCGGCGCCTGAGCACCTTCCATGGAGCCTGAAATAAGCATCGTCTGATCCTCGGTGTCCGGGTAGCGGTTGCGACCCGCCGGGCGGGATGCCCGGCGGCAACTTCGATTGCCTGGGACGTGCAGACGCCGACCGGCGTCACTCGAGCGACTGGCAGAAAACAGTACGGCAGCTGCGATCGTCATCAAACAGCGGCGAGGCACACGGCACGGGCCGCGCATCGGAGGCAGCCTCGGGTCGGGCGGCGGGAGCCTGCAGCGGGCTCCAGAGAAGGTAACGGCGCGACGGCCAGCAACTTTAGGGGGCCAGCCCCTGGTCGGCAGCGCGCCGCAGAACCCAGCGCAGCAGCATCGTTGCCAGCACCGCCGGCAGGTAGCCCAGACTGCCGCAGACGACCAGCAGGGACGGCCCCGCCAGCGGCCCGCCTCCGCCCAGGATCCAGCTGCGGGTGGCGAGGATGTACAGCGCGAACGGCACCAGCAGCAACGGTGCCAGCCGCAACAGCTGCCACCGCCACCTCCCCGGCCCGATCCAGCCGGCCAGTGCACCCAGCACGGCACCCGCGGCTACGATGGTGGCGATTTCATCCATGACGCGCTTCCGGAAGTCTTCCAGCCACCATTCTGGACCAGCGCTGACGGAAAGGGGATGCGGCAGGCACGCAGAAGGTTGCAATGACCATCGGGACATCCCTTGCCTGCGCACTGCCGGCAGCATGTGCCCACTGAATGGATTTTTCCTGGGAGGCAGCATGCTTCGACGCTTGAACGCCATCATCATCCTCAGTCTCTGCAGCGCAGGCGCATTGGCCAGCGACGCGGGCTTCCGTCCCAGCTTCCATCCCGACCAGCTGAAGGGGCCACCCGCCGGTCGCCACAACGAAGTACTGGTGCTTGGGACAGCACATCTGTCGGAACTGCCAAAGGCCTTCGAGCCGACCATGCTGGAGCCCTTGCTGCAGCGCCTGGCGCGTTGGCGCCCGCAGGCGATTGCCACCGAAAACCTGTCCGGCCTGCAGTGCGACTTCATGCGTCGCAATCCCAGCCGCTATGCCGAAAGCGTTGAAACCTACTGCTACGACACCGATGAGGCCCGCGTCGCCACCGGCCTCGACGTGCCCAGCGCCAACGCCGAGATGGGGCGCCTGCTGTCGGCATGGCCGGCAAGCCCGACAGCCGCGCAGCGTCGACATCTGACCGCGGTGTTCCTGGCCGCTGGCGAGCGCGGATCGGCGCAGGTGCAATGGCTGCGCCTGCCTGTGCAGGAGCGCGTCGCCGGCGACGGGCTGGATGCTGCGCTGGTCGAGATTCTCGACAAAAGCCTGACCCGTCGCAATGAAACCAACCTGGTGGCCGCAGTCCTCGCTGCCCGGCTGGGACTGGAGCGCCTGTGGGCAGTGGACGACCACACCGCCGATTCGCCAACCCCGCCCAAGGACGAGAAAGCAGCACGCGAAGCGATCATGTCGGCCTGGGACAATCCGCACGCAAACGCACGGCGGGACGCCGACGAGCCGCTGTATGCCAACATCGGCAAGGTCGATGGCGTGCTGGACCTGTATCGCGCCTACAACCGCCCCGGCGTCGGCCTGCAGGCCTACCAGGCCGATTTCGGTGCTGCGCTGGTCGAACCCTCACCCCAGGGCTTTGGCCGCAACTATGTGGGCTACTGGGAAACCCGCAACCTGCGCATGGTCGCCAACATCCGCGAAGTGCTGGGCCAGCGCCCGGGAACGCGCCTGCTGGCCATCGTTGGCGCTTCGCACAAAGGCTACTACGAGGCCTACCTCACATGATGCACGACGTGCAGCTGGTGGATGCCGAAGAGGTGCTGCGCTGAGGCCCTGCGGCGCGCGCCTACAATGCTGCGTTTCCTGCACGGGAGTTCCAGCATGCTCAAGGTCATCGCCGAGGATTTCATACATCCTGAAGCGGTCGAAATCGTCCTGCCGCTATACCGCGAGCTGGTTGCCTGCACGCGGAGCGAACCTCTGTGCATCGCCTACGACCTGTTCGTCGACCAGAAGGATCCCGGCCACTTCATATTCATTGAGCAATGGCCGGATCGCGCAGCGCTGGACACCCATTGCGCAACCGAGCACTTCCGCCGCCTGGTTCCCCTGATCGACGCGCACCAGCGCAGTCCGGGCACGTTCCTGCTGATGGATCCGGCTGCGCTGTAGCCGTCCGCCGCCTGCCCTGCGCTGCGTGCAGATCAAGGGCGTTGCCGCGCATCACGACGCGCAGCGCGCCAGAGCACCAGGCTGGTGGCGACGATGCAGCCCAGGGTGACCAGCAGCATCAGCGCCACGCCCCACTGCACCACGGGGACCAGCATCCGGGCCTGCTGGTCGTTGCGCAGCTGCTCCAGCCGGAGCCAGCCGGAGAGAGCCAGGGACCAGCCGACAACGGCCGGCGCATAAGCACGGACTGCACTCGGGTTCCAGGACGTCATGTTGTTTTCCTGCCAAGGTGGGGCGTTGGCGCAGTATTCGCCGCGCCCCTCTCACAGGCTGAGATCAGCCGTCGCTGAGGTCGCCGCCGTCCGCCGGCGAGCTACCGGGCAGTTCGCCGGTTTCGCCCTGCACCTGCACATTGTTGCGACCCATCGCCTTGGCCCGGTAGCACTGGGCATCGGCGGCGGCGACGGCCTGGTCCACGCTCATGCCGGCGGCAAGCGGTGCGATGCCGATGCTGGCGCCGATCCGCAGCTGGTGCTGGTCCCACGGAATGGACAGGTTGGCCAGGGTTTGCAGCAACTCGCCGCCGATGCGCGCCGCTCGCCGCGGGCTGCACCCGGACAGGATCACCGCGAATTCGTCACCGCCCAGACGCGCCACCACATCCGAGTCGCGCACACCATGGCGCAATACGCTGGCCACGGCCCACAGCACGGCGTCGCCGGCCAGATGACCAAAGGTATCGTTGACCGGCTTGAAGCGGTCCAGATCGATGTACATCAATGACGCCGCCTGCCCGGTCCGCTCGACCCGGGTGATCGCCTGCTGCAGATGCACTTCGAAGCCGCGGCGATTACCCAGTTCGGTCAGCGGGTCCATCTCCGCCAGGTGCCGTGCCTCGCGCTCGCGTGCACGCTGCTGGGTGTCATCGCGCAGGACCCACACCGCACCACGCACCTGGCCCTCGTCGTCGCGAAGCCAGGCCCGGGTCAAGTCAACCGGCACCACGGCGGTGCCCAACTGCAGCAGCAGATCGGCATGCAGATCCACGGCGTTGCTTTCCGGATCCAGCAGCACGCTGACGTCGAGCTGCGATTGCGGTGCGTATTCGGTGGTCAACGACAGCACGTCCTGCACGAGATGCCCGGCCAGCGACAGCGCTCCATCGCCGGCAAGCATTCGCACGGCGGCCGCGTTGGCATATTCGATGTGGCCATCCAGGGCCACGCTGAGTACCAGGTCGGCAACCGCATCCAGGGTGATGCGGCTGCGCTGCTCGCTTTCGAACAGGCGCTGCTCGCTGCTGCGCTGGGCGCTGACATCCTGGATCTGCGACACGAAATGCAACGGTTCACCGCGCTCATTGCGTACCAGCGATACCGACAGCCGTGCCCAGATGGTGTTGCCCTCACGGCCCAGGTAACGCTTTTCAAGGTGATAGTGCGTGCGTCGCCCCGCCAGCAGGTCCTGCACCAGGGCCAGGTCGGTCTGCAGATCGGCCGGATGGGTCAACCGCTGGAAATCGACCTGCAGCAGTTCCTCGCGCGTGTAGCCGAGAATGCGGCACAGCGCATCGTTGACATCCAGCCAGCGCCCTTCCAGCGACACCAGCGCCATGCCCAGTGCCGCCGACGTAAACGCACCGGCGAATTTTTCCGCCGCAAGACGAGCCTCGGCGCGCGCCTGCAGGATCTCGGTGATGTCGATGGCCATGCCGACATAGCCGATGCGCTCGCCATGGGCGCCATCCATGCGGCTGATTGACAGGCGTACCTGGCGACGCTGACCGTCCTTGCGCAGCAGTGTCCACTGCCGCGAATACGTCTGGCCCTCGGCACGCGCACTGAGTGCCTCGAACACACCCGGAACCTGTCCATCAGCGGTCGCCAGCGGTCGCAACCACGCCTGCAGTTCAACCGGGTCGTGGAAGGCATCCAGGCGGCGCGTACCCACTACTTCAGCGGCGGTGTAGCCGAGCAGGCGCTGCGCGCCGGTATTGAAAATGGTGATGATGCCATCGGTGTCGGTCGCGATCACCGCGACTTCGTCTGAAGCATCCACCATCGCCTGCAGGCGCTGCCGCATTTCGGCCGCGTCCTGGCGCGCCTGCTGCAGTTCGGTGACGTCGGCATGGGCGCCGGCCATCCACAGTGGCCTGCCCTGCCCGTCCCATTCGAATACCCGTCCGCGATCGTGGATCCAGATCCATTCGCCATTCCTGTGGCGCATCCGCAACAGGCAGACATAGTGGTCGGTGCGGCCATCGAAGTGGTCCTGCAGGGCCGCATCGGACAGCGCCAGATCATCCGGATGGACCAGCGCGATGAAGGTCTTCTGGCAGATCGGTTCAAGTTCGTCCAACCGGTAGCCGACGATCTCGGCCCACCGTTCGTTGACCCGCATCTGCCCGCTCTGGACGTTCCATTCCCAGGTGCCGGCCGCGGTGCCCTCGATGATCATCGCCAGGCGGCGGCGCTCTTCGGCCAGTTCCTGCAGCCGGCGCTCCAGCAGTGCGTTGCCGCTGTTGCCCTGATCGGCCATCAGCCGCCTCTCCTGCCGACGCAGCTGCCCGCAGGCCGTGGCGAGCCACAGCGGTCACGGAACAGGGCGGATGGTGCTGACGGCATGGCCTCCCCAGCGACAGCAGGGGCCCAGGCGCCCCTTCCGGCGCAAGTGTGCGCATTGCCGGGGAACATCGACAAGTCCCCCGCCCGGATCGCGCCGGGAGGGGGACGGCGGACTCAGCTGCGCTTGGCCCGGGCGAACGCCTCGGCCAGGGCATTGTTGGCTGGCGGCGCGGCCTGTGCCGGGCGTCCGCCATTGCCCGGGTTGCGCCCCTGGCCACGTCCCTGCCCGGGGTTGCCGGCGTCGCGGCGCGGCGCCTGCCCCTGGCTGCGTTCGTCACGGCTGCCCGGGCGGCTGGTAGCCTGGCCGGGCGTGTCGTCCAGACGACGGGTCAGGGCGATGCGCTTGCGCGGCACGTCCACCTCCAGCACCTTCACCTTGACGATGTCGCCGGCCTTGACCACGTCACGCGGATCCTTCACGTAGGTATCAGACAGCGCCGAGATGTGGATCAGGCCGTCCTGGTGCACGCCGATATCGACGAACGCACCGAACGCGGCCACGTTGCTGACCACGCCTTCCAGCACCATGCCCTCGCGCAGGTCCTTGATGTCCTCGACGCCTTCGGCGAAACGGGCCGCCTTGAATTCCGGGCGCGGATCACGGCCCGGCTTTTCCAGTTCCTTGAGGATGTCGCGCACCGTCGGCACACCGAATGTCTCGTCGGTGAACTGCTCGGCCTTCAAGCCGCGCAGGAAACTGCCGTCGCCGATCAGCGCCTTGATCGGACGCGCGGTGCTGGCCACGATGCGCTCGACCACTGGATAGGCTTCCGGATGCACCGACGATGCATCCAACGGCTCATCGCCATCGGCGATACGCAGGAAACCTGCGCATTGCTCGAACGTCTTCTCACCCAGGCGCGACACCTTCAGCAGGTCCTTGCGACGCTTGAACGGACCGTTGTCATCGCGGTGGCGCACGATGTTCTCGGCTACCGTCGACGACAGGCCCGAGACGCGCGACAGCAGTGCAGCCGACGCCGTGTTGACGTACACGCCAACGGCATTCACGCAGTCCTCCACGCGCGCATCCAGCGCACGCGCCAGGCGGTACTGATCCACGTCGTGCTGGTACTGCCCCACGCCGATCGCCTTCGGCTCGATCTTCACCAGTTCGGCAAGCGGGTCCTGCAGGCGACGCGCGATCGATACCGCACCACGGATCGACACGTCCAGGTCCGGGAATTCCCTGGCCGCCGTTTCCGACGCCGAATACACCGAAGCCCCGGCTTCACTGACCACGATCTTCTGCGGCGCGTTGTCACCCAGCGCCTTGATGGCTTCACCGGCCAGCTTGTCGGTCTCGCGGCTGGCGGTGCCGTTGCCGATCGCGATCAGCTGCACGTTGTGCTTGGCACACAGCTGCTTGATCGTCTGCAGCGACTGCTCCCACTGCCGGCGGGGCTCGTGCGGGTAGATGGTGTCGGTGGCGACCAGCTTGCCCGTGGCGTCGACCACGGCAATCTTGCAGCCGGTGCGGATGCCCGGGTCCAGGCCCAGCACGCTTTTCGGGCCGGCCGGTGCGGCCAGCAGCAGGTCCTTGAGGTTGTCACCGAACACCGCGATGGCTTCGGCTTCGGCTTTCTCACGGGCCTGGTTGAACAGGTCCAGCAGCAGGTGCATGTGCAGCTTGGCCCGCCAGGTCAGGCGGCAGGCGTCCAGCAGCCAGCGATCAGCAGGGCGTCCCGCATCGCGGATACCGGCGTTGTGCGCCACGCGCCCTTCGGCGTACTGATGTCCGGCCTCGGCATCCTTGCCTGGGTCCAGCTCCAGGAACAGGATCTCCTCGCGGCGCGCACGGAACAACGCCAGCAACCGGTGCGAGGGAATCTTCGCCAACGACTCGGCGTGCTCGAAATAATCGCGGTACTTGGCGCCCTCGGTTTCCTTGCCCTCGGCAACGCGGGCACGGATCACGCCCTGCTCGCTCAACCAGCTGCGCAGCTCGCCAACCAGCGTGGCGTCCTCGCCCCAGCGCTCCATCAGGATCGCGCGGGCACCTTCCAGCGCGGCCTTGGTATCGGCCACGCCCTTGTCGGCATCCACGAACGTGGCGGCAAAGACCTGCGGGTCCTGTGTCGGGTCGCCCAACAGGCCATCGGCCAACGGCTCCAGTCCTGCTTCGCGGGCGATCTGGGCGCGGGTGCGACGCTTGGGCTTGTACGGCAGGTACAGATCTTCCAACCGGCTCTTGGTGTCGGCAGCGAGGATCTCGTTGCGCAGCTCATCGCTGAGCTTGCCCTGCTCACCGATGCTGGCCAGCACCGCCGCACGGCGGTCTTCCAGTTCGCGCAGGTAGGTCAGGCGGGTTTCCAGGTTGCGCAGCTGGGTGTCGTCCAGGCCGCCGGTGACTTCCTTGCGGTAGCGGGCGATGAACGGAACGCTGGCGCCTTCATCGAGCAGGCCGACAGCGGCGCTGACCTGGGCGGTCTGGGCACCGATTTCATCGGCGATGGTCTGGGCGATCTGCTGGGCGAGCTGGCGCTGGGCGTGCTTGGCGTCGTGCATTGTTTCCGGCCTGGGCCGCATTGCGGGAAAGGCCCATTCTTGCAATGCGCGGGCGGCAGGGACAAGGCGTTGACAGAGCGGCGGTTCAGGCGGCGGGTCCGGATGGGACGCCGGCATCCTGGCAAAAGGGGCTCGGACTGGCCCCGGGGCTGGGATGCCGGCGCGGACGCGCGATGGTGGAGCGCGTCCTGCCGCGTACTGCGAAGGTCAGCGGTAGTGGCGGGCGGCACGCTGCATGACGATGTCGTCACGCAGGCTCTCCAGCGCCATCAGGCGGACCTTGCCGACACCCTGCAGTTCCATGAACCGCTCCGTGTAGAACTCCGGCCCCAGCGCGGTATCGGCGCGGGATTTGCTGAAGCCGTAGGGCACCACGCCCTTCTCGCCATCCTTGCTACCACCGACATAAAGAACGATTGCCATGTGATGTCTTCCTCCAAATTGCTACTGCGTACTGCACACGATGAGCGGTACTTGTTGGCTCATCGGGATAGAGCTTACCGCGACCAAGCTGACTGGAACGTCACGAAGACTAATGACGATCGGTTGCATGCAGATGACTGCGGGATAGCAGCAGAATGCTTACGGATCTTTAACTTCCGGCTAACGAATACGAGGGTTTCAGCCAACGGCGCAGCCCCTCGTGGGTGGGGTTGGTTGGTCGCGGAATGCAAAAGCCAGATTACTGGGGCGGCCGGGTGGGTAGGCATTGCGGGGACGCCGTAAACCCATCCCTGGGGGCTTGGCCGCGGCATCCATGCCGCGGACACCCCGCAATGCCTACCCACCCGGCCGCTGACAAGTTTCTGGTGCCTGCCGCCACCCACGGAAGAGAAAAAGAAGATCAAAAGCAAAAGCGGCGTGGTTGGCCGCTTTCTGTAGAGCCGAGCACAGGCTCGGCTCTGCACGAGCAAGCGCCGCGCGCGACCCGCTGTTGCTGTTCTTTTTCTTCTCCGTGGCTGGACGCGCCCGGAAACTGTCAGGGGCCGGGCAGGTGGGTTGCGCAGGGGCGTGAGCCGCATGGATGCGGCGACCGAGCTTACAGGGACGTACTTGCAGCGGCCCCTGCGCAACCCACCTGCCCGGCCCAATCACATGAATCGCATTTCGCGCCCCACCCACGAGGGGCTGCGCCGTTGGCCGGAATCTACGGCCACCAGCCGTGCCCGAACCGCGCGTAATGATCGGCCGCACGCTCGAACGGATTACGCGCACTGACACCTCCACACAGCAGATACACCGGCAGGTACAGCGGCCCCAGCACCAGATACTGGTACACGTGCGCACGTTCATGGTCATCCAGCCGGATCAACGGCTCCACGCCCCACCCCGCCTGATGCGCGTAGGTACGGCAGCACATGCCCAGATCGTGGCCGGTGTGCAGGATTACGTTGCCCAGGGTGATCGCTCCGCCCGGGCCCCAGGGCCAGTGATCGAAAACCACCGCGCAATCACGACCGCTCCAGCGCATCTTCGCACCACCCAGCAACCCGGCCAGACCGCCAAGCAGGCCGATCAGGGTATTGGGCACGGTCCACAGCGCGCCCAGCACCTGCAACGCGCGCAGCCAGATCGGCCAGGGACGGGACGCGGTGTTCAATCCGCCTCGTTGGGGATCAGCAGCCACAGCAGCAGGTAGACCAGGATGCCGGGGAAGGCGGCCGACGCCAGCGAGACCACCACGTACAGCACCCGTACCAGGGTCGGGTTCCAGCCGAAACGATGGGCGATGCCGCCCATCACCCCGGCAATCATGCGGTCGTTCAGCGAGCGCGACAGGGTGCGCGGCACAGCGTTCATGGCGAGGTCTCCCGGCTGACTGGCTGTTGCCACTGTAGCGCCTGCAATGTCTACGGCGTGCGTTGGCGCAAGGCCTGCAGGCGGGCGCCGAACCACGCCGCGGAGTTCTGTTCGGGCTGGCCGGGGCAGCGGATCCGGTACGCCTTGCCACTCATGCTGCTCTGGCTCGCCGCACGTTCGATGAACTGCTCGGCAGTGTCGACCATGTTCTTCTTCAGCAGGTAGTCGTACTTGCGCTGAAGGTGCGAACGCGCATCGGCGGGACCGTACCAGCTGCCATTGCGCTGGAACTGGCACTGGGAGCCATCCAGGCTTCCGATCAACTGCGCGATCTCGCGGCGCGCATCGGCGCTCGGCGCAGCGCTGGCGACGCCGGGCGCAAGGGCCAGAGCAAGCGCGAGCAGAGGGGAATGTTTCATGGCGTGCGTTCCTTCAGCCAGTTGTCGATGGTCGCCGGCACTTCGCGCTGCGCGCGGCCGGAGACGTAGATGCCGATATGCCCACCGCGGAAACTGGATTCGGTGTAGTCCTGCGTGCCCAACCGGCCACGCATCGCGCGCGATGCATCCGGTGGCACCAGATGATCCTGTTCGGCGTAGATGTTCAGCACCGGCAGGGTCACCTGCGACAGATCCACCGCCTCTTCGCCGATGCGCACGGTGCCATTGACCAGGCCGTTGCCCTGGTAGAACTGCTTGATGAACTCGCGGAAGGCTTCACCCGCGAGGTCCGGCGAGTCGAAGATCCACTTTTCCATGCGCAGGAAATCCTCCAGCGCGGCCTTGTCATCGAGGATGTCGAGCAGGCCCACGTACTTCTGCACGTTCAGGCGGAATGGCTTGAGCATCAGGTAGCTGGCATTCATCAGATCGGCCGGGATGTTGCCCAGCGTATCCACCAGCAGATCCACATCCACCTGCTGGGCCCAGTGCGACAACATGTTGTCGGCGGTCTGGAAGTCGACCGGGGTGACCATGGTGATCAGGTTGCCCAGCTTCTGCCGCCGCAGTGCGGCGTAGCACATGGCGAACACGCCGCCCTGGCAGATTCCCAGCATGTCGACCGGGCCTCCACTGCGTGCGCGCAGCGCATCCACCGCGCCATCGATGTAGCGCAGCAGATAGTCCTCAAGCGTCTGGTAGCGTTCGGAACGGTCCGGATAACCCCAGTCCAGCACATATACGTCCTGGCCCAAGGCCAGCAGCTTCTGCACCAGCGACCGATCGGCCTGCAGGTCCACCATGTACGGGCGGTTGACCAGTGCGTACACGATCAGCAGCGGTGTGCGCCGCACCGGCGCGTTCTCGCCGACGAAGCGATACAGCACCACTTTGCCATCGCGCCAGACTTCTTCGCGGGCGGTGGCGCCATAGTCGACATCCTCCACCTGCGGCAACAGCTTCAACCCTTCCATCAGCTTGCGCTGCATGGCCAGGGTCTCCTGCATCAGGTCATCGGCATTGAAGCCCAGCGGTCCTTTCATGGCTTACGACTTCCGCGTGGTCGCGCGGGTGGCGGCCTTCTTCGCTGGCGCTTTCTTCGCAGCAGGCTTCTTCGCTGCAGCCTTCTTCGCTGCAGGCTTGCGCGCGACGGGCTTGACCCTGGCAGGCGCTGGCTGGGCAACGGGATCGACGGCATCGGTACCGGCAAGCGCCGCCACCTGTGCCTGCACCCGGCGCAGGCTGCGCTCGAGCTCGGCAATGCGACGGTGGGCGGCATCCATCTCGCTGCGGGTGGGCAGGCCGATACGTTCACTCATCTGTTCAACCTCGCGCTGCAGGCCTGCGCGCAGGCGCATCTGTGCGTTGCCCAGCGAGGCATACACCTGCTGGAACGGCTCGGACATGGCGACCTTGGCGTAGGCCTCCTCGGCCACTTCAATCCACAGATCGAACATCGCCCGGGCGCTGGTCAGCTGGCTGCCGGGCTGCTCGTGTTCGGCCAGGCGCTGCTCGAACAGGTCGAACGCCTCTTCCAGTGCCTGCTTGATCTGCTCGACATAGGCCTGCGAATGCTGCTGGTACTCCTCCTGCGCGCGCAGCAGGGCCTGCCACCGCGCCTGGTGCTCGCGGCCGGGCCCGAACGCCGGGCTCTGCAGCCAAGGGCCAGCCAGCGTCTGCAACTGCTGGAACCACGCCGTGAACTCGGGCGGAGCAGCGTCCACATGGGTGCTGCCGCGGGCCCCCTGCAGCATCCACTGCAGCATGTCGTCGCCCTGCCCCTTCACCGCTTCACGCCAAGCCTGGGCGACCTCGGCACTGCTGGCATCGCGGCCGGCAAAGCGTGCAGCGACTTGCTGCATGGTGCCGTACCAGCTGCCAGCCTGCTCGCGGAACCGCCGCACTGCCTCCTCGGGCGCGGCAGCACCGGTCCCGGGCAGCAGTTGGCCCCACCAGTCGAACAGGCGCTTCCAGCTGCCCGGGTCGTCGCCAGCCGGGGTTCCCGGCACTGCTGCATGGCGCAAGGCATCACCCCAGGCGCCGAAGTACTGGCGGGCCAGATTTTCGAAATCGCTGCTGCCGGCGTCGTTGGCCGAGCTGGTCATCGCGCTCCTCCGCAGGGCTGGGTCATGGCTTGGGAATGCGCAGGGTCTTGCTGATCATCAGCGACCCGGACAACGCGAACAGCAGCACCAACGGATGCAGCTGCCAAGGGCCAATCTGCCACTGGCCCAGCCACAGGTCGTGGCCGATGGCATCGGTGCCGGCGGCGATCGCCAGCACGATCACCAGCGCCAGGCTGGTGGGAATCGGCGTTCCCTCGAAGTACTTCACCTTGCCTTCGTCACCGCTCATCGCCTCGGCGGTTACGTTGTAGCGAGCCAAGCGGCTGACGCCGCAGCAGACGAAGTAGCTCAGCACCAGCCAGTCCCAGCCCCCCTGCATGCCACAGGCATAGGCCAGCGCTGCGGGCGCGACACCGAAGGAAATGACGTCCGACAGCGAGTCGAGCTCGCGGCCCAGGGTCGAACTGGATTTGCGCCAGCGCGCGATGCGGCCGTCCAGTGCGTCGAAAATGAAAGCCAGCGGGATCAGCGCCATGCCGAACAGCAGGTAGCCCCGCTCGCCATCCTGCAGGAAACGCATTGCGGCAAACACCGCGCCGGTGCCGCAGAAAGCGTTGGCGAGGGTGAACCAGTCCGCCAGATGGAACTCGCGCAGCATCGAGAAGTGACGTTTCATGAAGTCTCACGGGGCATCAAGGCCCACAGGGTACCGCGAGCGCCGCCACCGGCAACAGCGTGGGCTGCCCCTGTCCTTCACCCGTCACTCACCGATCCTCACCAGCGGTGAATTTTTCGCCACCCATCTTGACAGCCTAGGGGGGTGGCGCCTGTCAGCGCTTATCCACAAAGTTGCCCACGCGTAATCCACACCCCCTGTGGACAACTGGTTCTCACCGACTGCGACGCTGGACATTTCCTCATCACCACAAGCCGGGGTTTCCCTACTTCCCAAGCCGATCCGCCAGCGCTATGGTCTGCGGCGGACCCGCCGCCGCCACGTCCGACTCCTTACCGACGGACGATGTTGATGCTGGATGCACGCACCCTGGCCGCGCAGTTGCGGCAGCCCCATGGCGAGGCCGCGCTGGCCGTGGGCGAATCGATGAACCGCAGCAACGACGCCCTCAACCAGGCGGCGATCGCACTGTTGGCCGTCGCTGCCGGAGAGCAGGTGCTGGAAATCGGTCCTGGCAACGCCGCCTTTGCGCCGCTGCTGCTGCAGGCCAGTGGCAGTCGCTACGTGGGTGTCGAGCTGTCCAGTGCCATGGTCGACGCCGGCAACCAGCACCTTGCCGCCAGCGGCCTGGCTGGCCGTGCCGCGCTGCGCGAGGGTGATGCCCATGCCCTGCCCCTGGCTGATGCCAGCGTCGATGCTGCGCTGGCGGTCAACACCCTGTACTTCTGGCCGGACCTGGCCCCGGTACTGGATGAACTGGCACGGGTGCTGCATCGCGGCGGCCGGCTATGCCTGGCCTTCGGCGATGCCGGATTCATGCGTAGCCTGCCCTTTGCCGCCGACTTTGAGCTGCATGAGCTGGATGCAGTGGAGCTGGCGCTGCGGGTGTCCGGCTTCACCGTCACGGCATGGCGCTCGCATCGCGAATGCACGGCCGGCAATGACGGCCAGCAGCGGGAAAAGCACTTCCACCTGCTGCTGGCGCGCCGGCGCTGAAGCTCTCCCCACCGGGCATGGCCCGGCGCTACCGAGGCTGCGCCGGATGGTAGCGCCGGACCATGTCCGGCGAGCGCAGCGGCCTCCGGAATGCCTCAAAGCCGGCTGAAGGACCAGCTCTGCATGCGTCCATCCCGGTATGGCATCACTCCGTGGAACGGGCGCGGATCGGCATCGAACACCAGCGGCAGGAAGTTGCGGTCACCCTCCCACATCGGCAACTGGTCGAGCTTGTCCACGTCCACCCACTCCAGGGTGCCCTCGTGATTGCCGCCGTGCGGGGCACCCTCGAAGCTGTCGATGACGAACACGAAACCGAACCAGTCTTCACCGTGCTTGCCGAAACCCGGCCAGCTGATGGTGCCGCGCAGGCGCATGGCCGTGCAGTCGATACCGGCTTCCTCGGCGATTTCGCGGCGCATGCCGGCGGCGATGTCCTCGGTCGGCTCGACCTTGCCGCCCAGGCCGTTGTACTTGCCCAGATGGTGGTCGCCCGGCCGGGTATTGCGGTGGATCATCAGCACCTGGCGGCGATCGGGCGAGAGCACATAGCCCAGGGTGGCGACGATCGGGGTATACGGCATGTGCGGGTCCGGCGGCGGGTCAGCCGTGGATTATGGCCGATCAACGCACCAGCGACAGGCGACGGTAGCCCTCACCCACGGTGTTGCCGTCTGGATCACGGCGCAGGGTGGCCACGCCATGGCCGCGTTCGGCCAGGTATTCCAGCCATTTGCCGAGGAAGGTGTTCATCCGCATGCGATGGCTGATCAGCTCGGCCGGCGGTGGGTACAGGCCCATCGTGTCCTGCCAGCGGCGGCCGACGTAGCAGTGGGTGGTCTCGGCCTGGCGCGCGTCCCGGTAAAGGCGGACGAAGGCCGATGGGTCCGGTTCACCGGTCACCGGGTCGGCCAGGTCATAGGTCAGGCGCAGCTCGACCGTGTAGCGGTGGCACTCGATCACGTCCAGGCGCACGTCCAGGCCATCACCCACCGAAGAGACGTAGCTTCCCGCCACCAGCTCGGCCGGCGCGAACAGGCGCACCAGGTGACGGTAGTTCTCTGCGTACAACCCCATGAGCCAGCTCAGCCGGCTCAGGCGGGGAATGCGCTCGGTACGGGGCAATGCTCGGGCCATGGGCTGATCCTACACGTTGGCCCTTCAACGTGGGGACTGATCGGCCCCGGCCAAAGGGGCCCTGTATCGACCAACGGTCGATACCCACCGCGCAGGTGGGTCACGCCCGTGGGGCGTAGCGCACCCGTCAACCGCGCAGGTGGGCCACGACCGTTGGTCGTGGCGCCCCCGTCAATACAGCTCGCGCTGCAGCCCCAGCGTACCGAGCACCTTGCTGGAGATCTCCTCGATCGAGGTATGGGTGGTGCTGAGGGTCGGGATGCGTTCCATCTGGAACATGACCTCCGCCGCAGCCACCTCGCGCTTGCAGGTGTCCAGGTTGGCGTAGCGCGAATTGGGCCGGCGCTCCTGGCGGATCTGCTGCAGGCGGTCCGGGTCGATGGTCAGGCCGAACAGCTTGCGCCGGTAGTTGCGCAGGCGGGGCGGCAGGCGGTCGCTCTCCAGATCCTCGTCGGTCAACGGGTAGTTGGCCGCGCGCACCCCGTAATGCAGGGCCAGGTAGATGCAGGTAGGCGTCTTGCCCGCCCGCGACACCGCCACCAGGATCACGTCGGCATCGTCGTAGTTCACCGCGATGCCATCGTCGTGGGTCAGCGCGAAGTTCATCGCGTTGATGCGCCGGTGGTAGGTGTCGAAGTCGACCATGCCGTGGGCCTGGCCGACCCGGTTCAGGCGCGAACTGGACAGTTCGCGCTCCAGCGGCTCGATGAACGGGGCGAACACATCCAGCATCAGCGCCCCGCTTTCGGCCAGGATCAGGCTCAGGCTCTGGTCCACGCAGGAGTTCACCACGATCGGCCGGACCTGGTAGCGCTCCCCCGCCGCCTGGATCCGGGCACAGGCTTCGCGGGCTTTTTCGGGGTCATCGACAAATGACATCCGGTCGGTAATGAAGCTGAACCCGGAGAACTGGGTCAGCAGGCTATGCCCAATGGTTTCAGCGGTGATACCGGTTCCATCGGAAACGTAGAACACCGGACGGATGGTCGACATGCGCGCATTTACCCCCTACGAAGCCTAAAAGGGCCGCCAACACAAGCTTGTGCCGACGGTGGTCTGCCCGGCATCATATCGGCTTCTTCCTACGGACGCGGCCATCAAAGCCCGCCTCGGGCGATGGCCAAACGGAGCATCGCGCTTGAACGAGAACATCCTGTGGTTGCACGAACTGCGTCTGGCCGACCTGGCCCGCGTAGGCGGCAAGAATTCCTCGCTGGGCGAGATGATCGGCAACCTTGCCGGTCTGGGCGTCTCCGTTCCGGGGGGCTACGCGACCACGTCTGAAGCCTTCAAGGACTTCATCGCGCACAACGACCTGTCCAAGCGCATCTTCGACAAGCTGGCCACGCTGGACGTCGAGGACGTCAACGCGCTGACCGCAGCCGGCAAGGAGATCCGCGGCTGGGTGATCGACGCGCCGCTGCAGCCGCAGCTGGACCAGGACATCCGCACCGCCTATGCCAAGCTGAGCGCCGACAACGGCGGCGGCGACGTGGCCGTGGCCGTGCGTTCCTCGGCCACCGCCGAAGATCTGCCCGATGCCTCCTTCGCCGGCCAGCAGGAGACCTTCCTCAACGTCACCGGTGCCGACGATGTCGTGCACAAGGTCAAGGAAGTGTTCGCCTCGCTGTACAACGACCGTGCCATCGCTTACCGCGTGCACCACGGCTTCAAGCACGAGGACGTGTTCCTGTCCGCAGGCGTGCAGCTGATGGTGCGTTCGGGCGTGGGCGCGTCCGGCGTGCTGTTCACCCTGGACACCGAATCCGGCTTCCGCGACGTGGTGTTCGTCACCTCCTCGTTCGGCCTGGGCGAAATGGTCGTGCAGGGCGCGGTCAACCCCGACGAGTTCTACGTCTACAAGCCCACCCTGCAGGCCGGCAAGCCGGCGATCCTGCGCCGCTCGCTCGGCAGCAAGGCGATCCGCATGGTGTATTCGGATGTCCCCGGCGAGCGCGTCAGGATCGAGGACACCCCGGCCGAACTGCGCACCACCTTCTCGATCAACGATGAAGACGTAGCCGAACTGTCGCGCCAGGCGCTGACCATCGAAAAGCACTACGGCCGCCCGATGGACATCGAGTGGGCCAAGGATGGTGTCAGCGGCAAGCTGTTCATCGTGCAGGCGCGCCCGGAGACCGTGAAGTCGCGCAGCCATGCCACCCAGATCGAGCGTTTCGCGCTGACCGAGAAGGGCGGCAACGTTCTCGCCGAAGGCCGTGCCGTGGGCGCCAAGATCGGTGCCGGCGTGGCGCGTGTGGTGAAAACGCTTGAAGACATGAACCGCGTACAGCCGGGCGACGTGCTGATCGCCGACATGACCGATCCCGATTGGGAGCCGGTGATGAAGCGTGCCTCGGCGATCGTCACCAACCGCGGCGGCCGTACCTGCCACGCGGCGATCATCGCGCGCGAGCTGGGCGTGCCGGCCGTGGTCGGTTCGGGCAACGCCACCAAGGTCATCGAGGATGGCCAGCTGGTCACCGTCAGCTGCGCTGAAGGCGATACCGGCTTCATCTACGAAGGCAAGCTCGGCTTCGAGCGCACCACCACCGATCTGGGCAACATGCCGCCGGCACCGTTGAAGATCATGATGAACGTGGCCAACCCGGAACGTGCCTTCGACTTCGGCCAGCTGCCGAACGCGGGCATCGGCCTGGCGCGTCTGGAAATGATCATCGCCAGCCACATCGGCATCCACCCCAACGCGCTGCTGGAATACGACCGCCAGGATGCGGCGACGAAGAAGAAGATCGACGAGAAGATTGCCGGTTATTCCGACCCGGTCGGCTTCTACGTGGACCGTCTGGCCGAAGGCATCGCCACCCTGACCGCCTCGGTCGCGCCGAACCCGGTGATCGTGCGCCTGTCGGACTTCAAGTCCAACGAGTACGCCAACCTGATCGGCGGCAGCAACTACGAGCCGCACGAAGAGAACCCGATGATCGGCTTCCGCGGCGCCAGCCGTTACGTCGATCCGAGCTTCTCGGCCGCCTTCGCACTTGAGTGCAAGGCCGTGCTGCGCGTGCGCAACGAGATGGGCCTGGACAACCTGTGGGTCATGATCCCGTTCGTGCGCACCCTGGAAGAAGGCCGCAAGGTCGTCCAGGTGCTCGAACAGAATGGCCTGAAGCAGGGCGAGAACGGCCTGAAGATCATCATGATGTGCGAAGTGCCGTCCAACGCACTGCTCGCCGATGAGTTCCTGGAGATCTTCGATGGCTTCTCGATCGGGTCCAACGACCTGACCCAGCTGACCCTCGGCCTGGACCGCGATTCGTCGATCGTGGCGCACCTGTTCGATGAGCGGAACCCGGCGGTGAAGAAGCTGCTGTCGATGGCGATCAAGTCGGCACGTGCCAAGGGCAAGTACGTCGGCATCTGCGGCCAGGGCCCGTCCGATCATCCGGATCTGGCCGAATGGCTGATGCAGGAAGGCATCGAGTCGGTGTCGTTGAATCCGGATACCGTGGTCGATACCTGGTTGCGCTTGGCCAAGTTGAAGGCCAAAGGTTGACCTGTTGACGTGTGATGGCTGACGTCGCTTTCATCGACGCCTGCCCATACTGAAGCTGCACGCAAGCCCCGCCTCTGCGGGGCTTGCTGTTTCTGGCGTCCGCGTACGCCATGTTCCCGTCGCACCTGTTCCCGTTGCAAAGGAGTCCGCATGATCGCCGCTGCCCCACCCTCCCCCGCCACGACCTCCTGGTTCCGCTCACTCGACTGGGAACGCCTGCTGGAGACCTACGGCGTGCCGTTGCTGGCCGCGATCGTGGTGCTGCTGGTCGGCATGTGGCTGGCACGACGGCTGTCCAATGCCATGCCGCGCGCCACCTCGCGCATGGGCGTGGACCCAATGCTGGGCAGCTTCCTGCGCAACGTGGTCTACGCGGCCTCGCTGGTGATCGTGGTGATCCTGGCCATCGGCACGCTGGGCGTGCAGATCACTCCGCTGCTGGCCGTGCTCGGTACCGCCGGCTTGGCCGTTGGCCTGGCGCTGAAGGATTCGCTGTCGAATATCGCCTCCGGCGTGATGCTGGTGACCCTGCGTCCGTTCCGCGTAGGCGATGTGGTGACCATCGCCGGGCAGACCGGCACGGTTCGCGAGGTACGCATTTTCCAGACCGTGATCACCGGCGCGGACAACCAGCACACCACCATTCCGAACACGCTGATCACCGCCGCACCGATCATCAACCTCACCGCAGAGCCCACCCGCCGCGTCGAGCTGGTGGTGGGCATCGGTTACGAAGACAACATCCAGTTGGCGCGTGATACCGCACTGGCGCTGATGAAGGCCGACCCGCGCGTGCTGCAGACGCCGGCACCGGATGTGGTGGTGTACGAGCTGGGTGCGCACGCGATCAATCTGGGCATCCGCTGCTATGTGAAGTCGGCCGATCACTTCGGCACCAAGGTCACCCTGCTTGAACAGATCAAGCTGGGCTACGACAAGGCCGGCATCAACATCCCGTATCCGCAGCAGGACATGCACCTGTACCTGCATGGCAAGGATGGCGGCGTGGTCGAGGCCGACGCACTGGTGCGCGACAAGCCCTGATCGGCAGTGCCGACAACGGTCGGCACCCATCCGCCGTCATCGGTAGCGCCGGGCCATGCCCGGCGGGCGCTGCTTCAGGCCTCGACTGCCTCTTCCAGCACCGGATAGTCGGTGAATCCCGCCGCGCCACCACCGAAGTACGTCGCGCGATCGGGCGAATTCAACACCGCGCCGCTGCGCAGGCGCTCGGGCAGATCGGGATTGGCGATGAACGGCCGACCGAAGCCGATCAGGTCCGCCCAGCCTTCCTCCAGCGCCTGCGCGGCACGCTCGGCGGTGTACTTGCCGGCGTAGATCAACGTGCCCGGATAGATCATCCGCAGCGCCTGCTTGAACGCGACCGGCATCAACGGGGCATCCTCCCAGTCGGCCTCGGCGATGTGCAGGTAACCCACACCCAGCTCGCCCAGCAGGTGCGCGGCAGCCAGATAGGTCGCCTGCGGCGTGTCATCCACCGCCCCCTGCAGCGTGGTCAGCGGCGCCAGACGCACGCCGACTCGTTCGCCGCCAGCGACATCGACCACCGCCTGCACCACCTCGCGCAGGAAGCGCAGGCGATTGCGCAGCGCGCCGCCATAGCCGTCGGTACGCTGGTTGGCCTGCGAGTCGATGAACTGGTTGATCAGGTAGCCGTTCGCGCCGTGCAGCTCGACGCCATCGAATCCGGCAGCCAGTGCATTGCGGGTGGCCTGCGCATAGTCGGCCACGATGCCCGGAATCTCGTCCTCGCCCAGCGCGCGCGGCATGGAGTGCTGGATCATTTCGCCCACGCCCGATTCCGGACCGGCGCCGGTCGGGTCGACGAAGACCTTCACCCCTTCGGCCAGCAGTGCCGAGGAAGAGACCGGCGCCGCGCCGTCCGGTTGCAGGGCCACATGGGAGACACGGCCGACATGCCAGAGCTGGGCGTAGATGCGCCCACCCGCCGCGTGCACGGCATCGGTAACCCTGCGCCAGCCCTGCACCTGTTCGTCGCTGTGGATGCCCGGGGTCCATGCATAGCCCTGGCCCTGCGGGCTGATCTGGGTGCCTTCGCTGACGATCAGCCCGGCACCAGCGCGCTGGGCGTAGTACTCGGCCATCTGCACGGTGGCGACATTGCCGGCCGCCGCACGCGAGCGGGTCATCGGTGGCATCACGATACGGTTGGGCAGCGTCAGCGCGCCCAGGCGGTGGGAGGTGAACAACATGGCGGCACTCTCTTGCGGGGGATTGCCGGCAAGGATGGGGATGGCGCTGCGCGCGCAACAGGTGCGTCCACGCAAAACAGTTGTGCCTGGCAGGCAAGGGCCAGAGCCCTTCCCTGCGGCGGTCGGGGTCGGATCCCTTTCCGCAGGAAAGGGCTCCGACCCCATCGTTACAACGTCGGCTCGATCAACGCCCCGCCGTGTGCGATGCGGTCGTAGCAAGTGCGCACGACCTCTTCGCCGTACTTCAGCTCCAGCCGGCGCACGATGAAATGGCCACGGGCCATGTCCTGGTAGTAGTCGGTGAACATGGTGTTGAGCGTCGCGCCGGCTGCCGCACCGACGATCGGCACCGCCTGCGCGGCAAACTTCTCGGTGACCACCACGCCGAAACGGGCGGCGACCTTTTCCACCAGCTTGGCCAGCAGCTTGCCGGCTTCCTTCGGCGCCACGCCCAGGGTCAGGTCACGTCCGGTCACCACGCGCCCGGCCAGTTCGGCCGAGAGGTGGCGCATGACATCGGTGGTGAAACCACGGGCGAGGTAGTAGCCGGTCTCGCTGGCATCGTCGCGCGGCGAATTGCCGCCCAGTGCGAACACCTCCAGGCAGGCCTGGCGGGTGCTGAACTGCGATAGATCGAAGCCTTCGCTGCGGGCGACGTCGGCTACCGCGCGCATCATGATCGTGGTCGACACCGGCAGCTCGATGAACAGCGCAGCGAAACCGAACGCCCCACCCACCGCGCCGGACGTCGCCGCCGCCAGCTTGTGCCAACGCGTCGAGGCGCCCTTGCCAGGGGTGTTGTCCATGCTCCACAGCGCGGCCTGCACGGATTTGGACAACGCCGCCTGCACCGCGCCGTGGATGCGGTTGGACACCGAGGTGGGAAGCGCCTTCACCGCGAACTCCAGCGGCGTCCCGACCAGGTTGGCCATGCGCGCGGTGATCGTGGGGGCTTCCAGCAGTGCTACCGCCCGCTGCAGGTCAGACCAGTCACCAGCGTCGTGGGCGATATCGCGGGGCAGCAGGATGGGCTCGTTCATGCGGCCGATCTTAGCGCCAGGGAGTTGAACGCAGGGTGGTGCCGGCCGCTGGACGACAACCCTGCGCCGCCGGCGGGGATCAGGCGATTGCCGGCCAGCGGCCGGCACTGCCCCTCACGGGCTCGGCAGCCCCGACAGCGCGCCCATGAACTGGCGGTAGTGGCGCAGCTCGTTGATCGAATCGTGCACATCGCTCAGTGCGGTGTGGTTGCTGTTCTTGCCCACGCCCGCAGCCACGCTTGGCGCCCAGCGCTTGGCCAGTTCCTTCACCGTGGACACGTCCAGGTTGCGGTAGTGGAAGTACTTTTCCAGCCGCGGCATCTGCCGGTGCAGGAAGCGGCGGTCCTGGCAGATGGAGTTGCCCGACATCGGTGACACGCCGGCCGGAATCCACTGCGCCAGGAAGGCCACGGTCTGCGCTTCGGCCTGGCCAAGCGTGGTGGTGCTGTCGATGACGCGCTGCCACAGGCCCGAACGACGATGCTGGTTGCGGTTCCACTCGTCCATCGCTTCCAGCGTTTCCAGGGGATGATGGATGGCGAACTCCGGGCCCTCGGCCAGCACGTTGAGCTGGGCATCGGTGACCACGGTGGCGATCTCGATGATCGAATCGTTGTCGGTATCCAACCCGGTCATTTCCAGGTCGATCCAGATCAGCCGCTCGTTGGCCGCGCCGTTCTCTGCCATCGTGTCGCCTCGTTGCTGGGCAGGCACGAGGCCAGCCGGTAAAAGGAAGTGGCGGCCATCATACCCTTTCGCCACTCAGCCCTCGCCAGCGTGGTCCTCCAGCAGCAGCGGCGGCTTGCCACGCTTGGCCCTGAAGTAGTTGGTCAGCCGGTTGCCCGCTTCCTTGGCCAGCACACCGGCATGGACCTCCACCCGATGATTGTGGCGGGCATCAGCGACCAGATCGAACACGCTGCCGCAGGCGCCGGTCTTGGGGTCGCTGGCACCGTAGACCAGGCGCGCCACGCGTGCGTGCACGATCGCCATCGCGCACATCGCGCACGGCTCCAGGGTGACATACAGGGTGCTGCCGATCAGGCGGTGATTGGCCAGCATCCGCCCGCCCTCGCGCATGGCCACGATCTCGGCATGCGCGCTGGGGTCGTGTGAGGCAATGTTGAGGTTCCAGCCCTCGCCCAGCAGCTGACCGTCGGCACCCACCAGCACCGCACCGACCGGGATCTCGTCAAACTCGCGTTGCGCACGTTCGGCCAATGCCAATGCGTGGCGCATCCAGCTCTCGTCGACGTCGTGCACCGGCACGCCCAAGGTATCAGTCATGGCGTTTCTCGGATTCAAGGAATGAGCGCGCGCGTAGTGTAACGCAGGCCTTTTGGCGCTTCCGCTGCGCGGATGCGAAGCGCCGCACCGGCAAACGCTGCATCGCCGCTTGATCTGCCGTGAAGACTCCTTCACGCTACGACCGCGTTTTCGTCATCTGACGACTGTGCACTGCTGCTTGCTGGCAGCGATTTCACCTTTCGATCTCTACAGGGGGTAGTTTTGAACGCAGTTGCAGAAACCACCGTGCAGGCCAGCCCTGCCGGAAAAGCCGCATGGATCACGCTGGCGATCGCTTGGCTGTGCTTCCTCGTCCCGTTCCCCGGCCTGGGCCTGTTCCTGGGCTGGCCGCTGAACCTGGTGGCCTTCATCCTCGCCATCGTCGCGATGGCCAAGGGCGGCGCCATGAAGGGCCTGTTCCAGCTGCTGGGCTCGATCATCGTTTCGCCGATCGTGTACTTCGTCGGCCTGGCGATCTTTGCCGGCACCGTGAGCGGCATCAGCGCGCAGAGCAAGGGCCAGTACGATGCGGCCGTTGCTGAAGCCGGCGTCTCGTCCGCCGCCGCGGAGGCAGACGCTGCCGCCAAGCCTGCAGAACCGGCAGCCACCGCCGTCACCAACGATGCCGCTGCGGCCTCCGCCTCGGCTGTGGAAGTGACCGCCACCACGATGTTCAGCGACTACCAGGACAACGAGATCGCTGCCGATGGCAAGTACAAGGGCAAGGCGCTGCTGGTTTCCGGCACGGTCGACTCGATCAGCTCGGACTTCATGGACAAGCCGGTCGTGCAGCTGAGCGCCAAGCCGTTCGGCTTCGTACAGGCCAGCGACCTGCCCAAGGACGTGGCTGCCAGCCTGAAGAAGGGCCAGAAGGTCACGCTGGCCTGCACCGGCAATGGCGAAGTCATCGGCTTCCCGGCACTGTCCGGCTGCACCGTGCAGTAAGGCGCAGCGAACGGTGACATCCAAGGCCCCGCTTCGGCGGGGCTTTCTGTTTGCGGGTGTCGCACCGGTACAATCCGGGTACTGCAAAGCACCTTGGCCGATCCCATGACCACCCTGCGCCCTTCCCGCACCACCGATGGCGACGCTCTCGTCGATCTCTGGCGCCGGGCCGTCGACGCCACCCATGATTTCCTCAGTACCGAAGACCGTCAGGCTATCGACGCTGAAGTTGCCGGCTTCCTGCCACAGGCCCCGATGGTCGTGGCCGTCGGCGACCAGGACCAGCCGCAGGGTTTCATGCTGATCGACGGCTCGCACATGGAAGCGTTGTTCATCGATCCCGACGTGCGCGGAACCGGTATCGGCCGCCAGCTGCTGCAGCATGCGCTGGCACTGCAGCCGCAACTGACCACCGACGTCAACGCGCAGAATGCGCAGGCCGTGGGCTTCTATCGGCGCATGGGTTTCATCGAAACCGGACGCTCGCCGGTGGATTCGCAGGGTCGTCCGTATCCCCTCATCCACCTGCGCCATCCAGGCTGACCGGCGGTTGGAACGCCGGCCGTTCCCCGATCAGGTAACCACGTCGAACGCCGGCGAGTAACGCACCTCCCCCTGTGCCATCGGTGGCTGCAGGCACAGGGCCTGGAAATACGCCGCCGGCACGCCGGGTAGTACCAGATCCGGCACGGCACGGAAGCCGAAGCGCCCGTAGTAGGCCGGCTCGCCCAACAGCACGCAGCCCCGCGCGCCCTTCTTGCGCAGAGCCTCGATCGCGGCCCGCATCAATGCCGTGCCCACGCCGCGCCCCTGCTGCTGCGGCAGAACCGAAATCGGCCCGAGCCCGAACCAGCCTTGGCTGCCGTCCTGCACGCTGACCGGGGACAGCGCGACATGACCCACCAGTTGGCCCGCATCCTCTGCCACCAGCGAGATGCTCAACTCGCCGCGCTCACGCAATGCGTCGACGATGTGGTGTTCGGTGTGGCTGCTGTGCGGCGCGTTGCGGAAGGCCGCCTCGGTCAGGAAGTGGATTCCAGCAGCGTCTGCGGGCAGTTCAGGGCGGATGGAGAGCATCGTCGGCACGTCGTCGGAACGGAGTAAGCACCTTGATCATGCCGCATCGAGGAAGCAACGGCCCGCGCCTGATGCCCGTACTCCACGCGTGAAATCCGGATACGAATCACAGTTCGCTGCATCCAAGCCAGTTTGATAGCGTCAAAATTTCGACTATTTCACTTTTCTGCCGCGAGAATCGCGCAATCTAGCCTTCCCGGGTCCGGGATCGTGGTCACCAAGGAAAGGAGACATGCCGTGATTGCCCGTCTTTCCTCGCCAGTGCGGCGCGCACCTTCGTCGCCTGCAGCGTGCCCCGTCGCGAACGCGCTCACTTTTCCGACGGGAGGCTGACGGTGCGCCGCACATCCCTCCCGTGTCTTGCCTTGCTTCTATTGATTGCCTGCAGCCCGGAGACCGCCATGAACCAGGAACTTGCTTTCGCCGAGTCCGACGTCGCCCAGGGAGGACGTGGCCTGGCCAAGCTCAACCCCTCACCGCGCAAGGCCTATGAACTGGTACTGCGCCTGCACAACCCGCCGGGCAGCTTTGCCGTGGTCGAAGGCGTTGCCCAGTACGATGTCAGCAACGAAGCGCAGTGCGGGTACATCGAGCCCGCCACCGGCGCTCCCGCCCGCATCACCAGCCAGGAGCCGGTGACGCTGCGCAGGGTCACCGATAACGAGTACCGCGGCACCGTCTACCTGGACCGCATGCTCGACGAGGACTACTACGGCCGCGGCGTCTGCCATTGGGCCTTCAGTGGCGCCGGCGCGATGCTGAAGGCGACCGGCGCCGATGGCGAGACGCGCTTCCTGTCCTTCATCGAGGCCGATCCGTTCGTCAAAGGCCAGAGTGAGACGCGCCATTATCCGCAGGGCGACTACCCACGCGTGGCGGACCTGCCCGACTACGGCGCTACCGGCCAGAAGGACGCCAGCCGGTTCCGCCCGGAACTGCAGGACACGCTGTTCTCTGCCACCTTGACGGCCGATGAGGTGCAGCCGTGACCCTCGGCAGCCAGGACTACGCCGCGCTGTCCAACGATGCCTATCGCGACCTGAAAGTCGGTCGCCGCGCCCCCGGACAGGAAGAGCATGTCTCCCTCAACGGGCATGACTACAAGGTGCTCGAGCACGTCAGCAACCGCTTCAATGGCTATCAAGGCACGATCTACCAGCGCGTGGACACGCAGGAGATCGTGGTCTCCCATCGCGGCACCGAGCAGATCGCCCGCGATGGCCTCCTCGCCGATGGCGGCATGGTGGTCGCCCGCTACAACGTGCAGGCCGCCGATGCGCTGGCACTGACCCAGCGCGCCCTCGCCTACGCTGCCAAGGAAGGACGCGACCTCGGCCAGGCACCTGAGGTCACCGTCACCGGGCATTCGCTGGGCGGCGCGCTGGCCCAGATCAGTGCGCACCACTACAACCTGAAGGGCGAGACCTTCAACGCCTATGGCGCGGCCAGTCTTGGCTACCGCATTCCCGAAGGCGGCACCAGCGTTGTCAACCACGTCATGGCAGCCGACCCGGTCAGCGCCGCTTCGCCGCACTTCGGCCAAGTGCGCGTGTACGCCACGCCCCAGGAGATCGACACGCTGGGCGACTGGGGCTTCAGCAACAGCCGTCTGCGCATCCTGATTCCCGACAGCGCGCTGGGCGCGGCCGCCAACTCCTTCGGTTCGCACAAGCTGGTCAATTTCCTCGGCGAAGACTCGGTGCTGGGCAGGCCGGAGACGCAGACCTTGGCACGCGACAACATCAAGATGATCGACGAGTACCGGGACAAGATGGAGCTGCTGCGCAGTGGCGTCACCACCGGTACGCGCGGCCTGCCGGGCGGCGTCAAGGATCTCTTCGACCATCTGCGCGGCCCCCTGGAACCGGGCGAACCCGCGCGCCGTGAAGCCGAACGGCAGGGGCGCCCGATCGGCATGCTGCGCATCGACGACGCCGGCCACGTCGGCAACCCCTTGTTCAATGATGCCCTGCGCGGCGTGCACGCACAGGACACCCGCGTCGGCCGCACACCCGATGGCATGAGCGCGCAACTGGCAGGCTCGCTGGCTGCGGAAATGCATGCCGCCGGCGGACAGCGGATCGACGAGGTACTGATGAGTGCCGACGCGTCACGCAGCTTCGCCCTGCAGGGTGAGGGCGGCGACCCCGGCCATCTGCGCGTGTCCGTCGACACCACCCGCGCGATGAACACGCCGTTGGAGCAGAGCAGCCAGCGCATCGAGCAGCAGGCTGCCGGCCAAGCCCTGGCACGCGAGCAGCAGCTGGAACAGACCCAGGCGACCCAACGCAGCCTGCACGCCTGAGACGCTTGCTGGAATGAAAACGGGAGCC
Organism: Stenotrophomonas sp. 1278; assembly: GCF_029892765.1. Classification (NCBI taxonomy): domain Bacteria; kingdom Pseudomonadati; phylum Pseudomonadota; class Gammaproteobacteria; order Lysobacterales; family Lysobacteraceae; genus Stenotrophomonas; species Stenotrophomonas sp. 1278. Next base: position 240,423 of record NZ_JARXWD010000002.1, on the reverse strand, counting down.
GGCACTGCCGGCTCCCGTCATTTCCGCGGTCGATCAGGGGCTGGAAACCGCCGAGTTTGCCGCCGGCCCTGCCAGCACATACGCATCTGGGCCGGAGTCCGGGAAGCCGCCACAGGCCTTGTCGCCCGGCGCCACCGGATCACACGGCCACTGCGCGCGCGTCACAGTATCGCGCAGCTCGAAGCGGGTGCCGTTCCAGACCACGAAGGACAGATGCTCGCGGTTCCAGTCACTGAAGCTGTGCGGGCCGGTCTTCTGCGGTGATTCCGGGTACTGCACGAACCAACGCATGGCCGGCCCGTACTGCAACTTGCTGTGGTCCAGGCTGATCTTGCCTTCGCGGGTGCGGTGACGGGCACGATCGGCCTCGGCGATCGACGGTGCCGCCGGCATTGCCATTGCAGTGATGTCCTGCGGGACGCCATCGCTGCCCACCTGGTACACGCGCTGGCGTACGTAGGCCTGCCCGCAACTGCCGGCTGCGAGTCGGACGGGCTCTGCGGTGTTCTCGTTTGGCAGTGCGCCATCGGCACAGTCGAACGGCGCCGAGACCAGGTAGGTGGTCGTCGACGCATCCGCGCCTTCAAACGAGCGGACCCAGATGTCTCCCAGGCGGGCGATGAAGTCCGGGCGCTGGCCCATACCGGCCACGGCCTTGAACCACGCCTTCTGGCGCACTTCGCGCTCGCGCCAGCTGCGCGGCAGGTGGATGTCCTGCTCAGGCAAGGCCACCAGCAGCGCCGCCAGGTGCGGCGGCAACGCGCCCTGGCAGGCGCCGATCATCAGATCGCCCTGCGGCGCCAGGCGACCGGCAAGATCGACCGGGCAGCGCGCACCGAGCTGGCGCTCGGCGGCCTGGTCCGGTGCCAGCGGGATGATCGGCGGTGCGACGGGGGCTGGGGCCGGCGGCGGAACGGGTGCCGGGGCCAGTGCGGCGTCGGGCACCTGTGCAGCAGCGGCAACGGGCGCAGGCACCTGCGCGGGAGCCGGCGATGGGGCTGCGACAGCGGCTGTTGCGACAGGCGTAGCTGGCGCAGCATTGGTGGAGGCAGCTTCGGCCGCTGGTGGTGCCGGTGCTGCTGCGGGCGCTGGCGCAATCGCGGGTTCGGCGGCAACAGCTTCTTGAGCGACGTCCGTCGCCGCCGCCGGCTGCGCTGCGGGTGCGGGCGGCATGGACGACTCCGCCGTAGGCACAGGTGCAGCCACCACGGCAGGCACCGGTTCAGGCGCGGCGACGGGAGCCGGTGCAGCTACGGCATCAGTTGCGGTGTCAGCGGGCGTCTGCGCGTCAGCTGCGGCCACTACCGGTGCTGGCACAGCCTCCTCGACGGCGGGAACCGCCGGGGCGTCCGGTGCCTGCTGTGCGTGGGCCATGGCAGCAGCCAGCCCCAGCGGCAGTAGCCACAACGCCTGAGCGCGACCACGCTGGGCCACGTTGGAACGCAGGAAAGTGTTTCGCATGTTGTGTCCTTACAAAGAGATCCATGTAGGCACCCGAAGGTGCTCGGTGTCTTGCGATGGGCCCGCCGGTCTCCGACCTGCAGGCGGCGCCCAGATTACAGCGATCGCGGGCGATTCTGCTCCTGCTCGCGGGTAACCGAAGCAGCCTGTTCCTGGCGGGAAGAGGCTTCGGCCGCCAACTGCTGGCTGCTCTGCTCCAGCGGCAGCTGCGTGGCGGCCTCACGCTCGACCATCGAGCGCTGCATCGCCGGGTCCCCCATGACGCCCTGCACCGCAAACAGCGCCCTGCCGTCGGTACCGGCCACCACGTGATCGATACGGCTCATCCCTGCCTTCTGTGCGCTCAACGCCAAGGCCCCGGCCGCATTGTCCAGTTCCTGCTGGCTGCGCAGGCCACTCTGCGGCCCCATCTGCTGCAGATGACCCCGTGCGTCGGTGAACAACCGGTTGCCGGCATGGGCCGGATCGGACATATCGCGCGCGCGCTCAGGCAACTGTGCAGGTTCGCCCACTTCGCCGCGGGCAAGCCGGTCCATCACGTCCGGGGTCAGCTTCTGCTGCCACGCCTCGAAACGCTTGAGCCGGTCCTCCACCCCGTTGACGGCACCGTTGATGGCGTACGTCGCCTCGCGCACGTCCTCGCGCGCGAGTTCCGGCACACGGTTCTGCCATTGCCACACCGCGATGCGACCTGCGTGTTCCGGCTGCGATGCCAGCTCGGGCTGGTTGACCAGATCCAGATCCAGCGCACTGCCGGCGCGCTCGTAGCTTTCCTTGCCGGTCAGCGGCAGATAACCGCGCCCGTGGTACTTGAGCGCATCTCCGGGCGCGTCATTGCCCATCCGGCCGCCATACATCAGCTCAGCCAGATCATCCGGACGCCCTCGCAGGGCTTCCTGGCGCGCGGATTCCAGCGCCTCGGTGCCATTGCGCCACGCCGCCTCGACCGGGATCTGCGAGATGCCCCGGGTGTAGTTGAAGCTCTCGTTGAGCCGGCTCAGGCCGCGCGACTCGTGCCCTGCCTGCGCCATGAAATTGGCCAGTTCAAGGGGGGAGTCGATGCCGGCGTTGGTCGCCTGCCGCAGCAGTTGCGACTCTCTATCGGTCGACACAGTGCAACTCCTGGATGTTCATCAGCGCGGATTCCCTTCCGCCGGTTGGAGCTTGGCTCATGGAAGCGACACCTCGGCGACACTGGACGGGTCGAAGTCCTCGAACCGCACCCTGCCCAGCTCCGCCACCGAGAAGTCCCGGATGTTGGTCGCTTCAGTCTCGATATCCACGACCTTGCGTCTCACCCCATCCACCCAGCAGGACTTGTCCGCCGATGCGTAGCGGAACCGGTACGTGCTGCTCCAGCGCTCACGGCTGCCGCCGTTGGTGATCACGCTGAAGGTGTCTTCCTCAACCATTGCATACGCAAAAGGGTCGCCAGCCAGGCCACCGCGGGTGGAACACGGCACCAGCTTGTCGTTGCGCGCGGCCAGCTGCCAGCGCCCGCGCCCGTCACCGCGCAGCAACAGCAGCACCCGGTTTGGTCCGTGCTGGCCGGGCACCAGCCCTTCCGGCGTCGGCTGGTCGATGACCAGCAGCTGGTACTCGATGCCATCGCCGTTGAGCTCGCCCCTGACGGCTTCCAGCAGGTTCGCACCGGACGGAACGAATGCCAGGGCATCGTCCATGTGTGCGCCAAACCTGTCGTCCATCCCCTCCCACTCCTTCAATGTCGTCTTGCCGATGCCCGCGTTGGTGGCGGGCACGGTGGCGTTGCCCGGCCGCGCCGGTCACCCTGCAGATGCGGATGATAGCTCCGGGAGCACCGTGGCAGCGATGGTGGCAAGCGTCACCCGTCGGACGGGCAGACAGGGTCCTCATGGACGGAAAAGCTCCTGCAATCGGTAGCGCCGAAGCGTCATTTTTCTGACGCGAGGAGAGCTTAGCGCGAGGATGTCTATTGCGTCGAAGAGCGCAAGCTTGAAATGGAGCCACCAGTCACAAAATCAGGGTCCACATCCACGAAGTAAGAGGGACGCGGGCGGTGCATTGGCCAATGCGTGAACGCAGCCGCAACTTTGCAGTCACCTGCAGCGCGCTGGCTGACCGCGGTGTCACGTGCATCACGCTCGTTCAACCCCATATGGATCGCGTACGCCTTGGGCGCACTGCCAGAGGCGATCGCGCTCCAAGACTGGCCCATGTTGGCGACCCTGTGTGCCATTGCGCTGGCATCCCCTGCCGCACGCCCTTTGTCAGAATTCATCAAACAATGGCTTGGTACAGTTCGAATAGAACACTTCACATTGTCCTGCGCGATCATTACGGCACATTACTTGCGCAGCGACCTGCGCCAACTCGGGGGTAGCACCTCCCCCAAGTCCCGCACGCCCGGCACCGGATCGCCCACTTGGAATGACCCAGGAAATACACTGATTGAAATAGCTCATGCTGACTGTGCAGTCTCGGGCACCTGCAGCTCCACATTTTGAAACTGCCTCGCGCTCCGCCTCATTCTTGGATCGCAACCCTGTTGAAACCCCAGCATCCTGAGTGCTCTTCGACTCCGCAATTGCGCCCCAGGTTTTGGTCCACTTACCGGTCGGAGTTGCGAGACGGATCTCCGAGGAGCCAGTGCTTCCAGCGCCACCTCCGGGAATCGGCGCACATCCCCGCGCACCTTGCCCGCCAATAGGGTAATACCCAGCTGGGCAGTTTCCTTCTGCCCACGCACGATCAACACCGCCCAACAGCAACAGACACGAGGCAAGCAGCACCCAATGTGCAATCAACTTCATAGCTGACGTACTTCCAACATCTCCGGCCAAGCAATTGAATCAGGCGATCCTGAATTGCCCCCCCCCTATGAGACCGGAAGAAGGATGCTCATCTTCATGGGCACCTTGCAAACCCATCATTTCGCAGAACGCATCCAGCATTCGATGGACAACGCATCCCCCGCAGGTCGCAACAGCGGCTGAACATGCCAATTCCCTCCTCAACAAGCTCGTTCGCCCCGGCGTTCGACGGCAGCGACATGATGCACGGGCCAGCGAGCTCATCGACTCGCCGTATCAATGAACCGGAACATCAGGGCGCGACATAAGCCTGCAACTTAGAATTCATCAAATATCGGCTTACTGCAATCCGAATAGATCTCTTCGCAATATCCCGGCTGATCATTTTTGCACATGGCTTGCGCGTTGAATTTGGCCCGTTCGGGCGTGGGACCAGCTCCAATCCCAGCACGGCCTGCGCCAGAACGCCCCCTTGGAATGACCCACGAGACACACTGATTTTGATACGTGAAGCTAACCGAACAATCAGCAGCACCAGCTGATCTGCATTTTGAAATTGCCTCACGAGAAGCCTCCTCCTTGGATCGCTTACCAACAGAGGTGCCCGCGTGCTGAGTTGTTTTCGATTCAGCAATCGCCCCCCATGTCTTGGTCCATCGCCCAGTAGGCCTATTCAACTGAACTTCTGGGGATGAGGATGCTGCGCCACTACTCGGAATAGGGGCACAACCCTGAACGCCCTGACCTCCAATCGGGTAGTACCCTGGCGGACAATTGCCTTCAGCGAACGCAACTTCGGTCAATGAGACGAGAAGAAAGAAGAAAAGAATCACCCATTGCTTTGCTCCATTCATAAAACTGTTCTCACTCCCTTCTCATTGGACCAGCTAGACGGTACCGGAATTGGCATTCCCCCTAAGACCAGAGGCTGACGGCACCGAATCGCCTCCGCCATGCAATCGTGGACTGACCACCTGTCCCACACCACCAGCATCAGCTTGCGTCACAGAAGGCGAACTCGGTTTATAGCTCTGCCTGCCCGTCGAACCCGGCGGCTGACCATTCGGGCCCGGTGATGCCGGTACTGCACTACCGCCTATCTGCGAATATGCCATGAAGGTACCCAGCGTACCCTGGAAGAACATCGCGGCCATTGGGAGCGCAGTCAAAATCAGCGTCGGGAGGATCAACCCCAAGCCGCCCTGCTGCAGCGCCATGCTGCTCATGCCTTCGGTCAGGTGGGTGCTCAACAGCGCGCCCAACGCGGACGCACCCCAGAACGAAGCAGCGACGCGGGCGACCATTTCCATCGCAATACCGGTCATTGCTGCCAGCACTGCCATCGAGAACATGGTACCGATTCCATAGAACAACCAGCGCTGGAACAACGATTTGGTCTGCTCGAACAGCAGGCACAGGATGAACAGCGGGCCAAAGCCGATGAACATGGCCATCGCAACCTGGTACAGCAGCAACATGGCACCGGCAGTGACTGCAGGACCGCCCGTGCCCAGGCCGATGAACCACATCGCACGCGTCTTCGCGCTGTCCAGGGTGACGTCGCCCGCCACATCCAGCACGCTTACCGATGTCAGCGCCAACTGCATGTAGCCCAGGTTGCGATCGATCAGCTCTTCGGCCGTGTCGTCCTTGCCGGTCACCACATAGGTGATCTCGTCCTGGACGTCCTGGGTCAGGAAGGACTGCAGATCCTTGCCGAACATCGCCATCGACGTGGCCACGGTGACGATGAGCGCCGCGCGCGCCATGTTCGTGGCCAGCGCTGCCATCGAATCGCGGCTGCGCCCGGTCACGATGCGGAAGCCCTGGATCAGCACCCAAGTCGAACAATGCGGGCTTTCAGGAGTTGGCAGATGGTGCGCTACGTCTGAGCCCTGATGAAGCATGTCTGACCTCATCGCTATGAATCTTCAGCATGGCCAGCTGGCTAATTGCTGCGACTGCCTTATTCGTAAATGGCTTCGCCGGCGCGAACATCCCACCACCCGAACGCGACGAATCCGGCGGCGGACCACTAGGCCCAGCGACGTTGGCACGGCACTAACAGCCATCTACGAATATGCGCGGCTACCCATGAGCCCTCCGGCGGGGCGTCCCAACCCTCGGGCGTGGAGTCACTCCTCCAATCGTACGGAATATCACCTAGCTGGCTAATGCCTGCGTGATATGTATCTAAAGCCAGGCGAGCAACATTCTTCTGAGAAAAAACACGGACGCAAAGTGCAGATCCAAATTAAAACAACAGAGCCAAACGGCAATCACAATTCATGCCAGAGAAAAATATTGCGAACCAATATCCACTTTCGATCCTACTGCCTCTATCCCACGTCATCTATCTGAAAGCGAGGCATCTTTGATTACCCACAAGCTGCGTTGATTCGTCGTTCTTTGGATCACCGAAGGCAGCCCTAGAACTTTTTGAAAACGGGCAAGGAACATTCGGAATAGACTACGGTGCACTTCCCCCCCCCCGTGTCCTTGCAATGCTCGATTGCGTTTCCGGCCACAGTCTCTGCATCAACCGCCGTATCCAGCGAGCCCTGCCCCTTCCCTGAAGATGGCACCGCAAATGCAACGCACTGGTTGTAGTACGTTACAGAAGACTTGCAGTCCTTTGCACCTTCCGCCGCGCACTTTTTGATGGCCACAGCTACTGCTCGCCGTTCGCTCGATTCATTGGAAGATGTGCCGACGAGACTTGAAGTAGGCGACTCGGCTACAGCCCCCCATCGCGTCAACCATTCGCCCAGTGGCTGAGGCGGCGCAGAAACTGCTGGGCCGGAAGCACCGCTACTCGTCCCGGGTATTGGCGCGCAGCCTTGAACGCCCTGCCCACCGATAGGATACGACCCTGGAGGGCACCCACCTTCTGCTAAGGCTGGCCCCATGCAAAGAATCAGCGCAATAAGTACTGTCGAGCTAACGACTCTATGCATGGCACCCTCCAACTTCCACGGAGCTAAAAACTCATTTCGCATCGTACACTCCAAATTCGGGGGGGGGGGGGGGGCTATGAGTTCCCTGCCCCAGCATTTCCACGTTGCCCAGTTTGAACCTGAGATTCTGATGCAGTTGCGAACCGAGGCGTTGTGTCTTGAACAGGAACCTGACTTGATGCTTTGGAATTGGTCGGAACAGAGGGCATAAAGAATCCTCCGCCCGAACCTGACGAACCCGGCGGCTGACCCTGCGGGCCAGGCGAAGCCGACCCAGCACTACCGCCTATCTGCGAATATGCCATGAAGGTACCCAGCGTACCCTGGAAGAACATCGCGGCCATTGGGGGCGCAGTCAGAATCAGCGTCGTGAGGATCAACCCCATGCCGCCCTGCTGCAGCGCCATGCTGCTCATGCCTTCGGTCAGGTTGGTGCTCAATAGCGCGCCCAACGCGGACGCACCCCAGAACGAAGCAGCGACGCGGGCGACCATTTCCATCGCAATACCGGTCATTGCTGCCAGCACGGCCATCGAGAACATGGTACCGATTCCATAGAACAACCAGCGCTGGAACAACGATTTGGTCTGCTCGAACAGCAGGCACAGGATGAACAGCGGGCCAAAGCCGATGAACATGGCCATCGCGACCTGGTACAGCAGCAACATGGCACCGGCAGTGACTGCAGGACCGCCCGTGCCCAGGCCGATGAACCACATCGCTCGCGTCTTCGCGCTGTCCAGGGTGACGTCGCCCGCCACATCCAGCACGCTTACCGATGTCAGCGCCAACTGCATGTAGCCCAGGTTGCGATCGATCAGCTCTTCGGCCGTGTCGTCCTTGCCGGTCACCACATAGGTGATCTCGTCCTGGACGTCCTGGGTCAGGAAGGACTGCAGATCCTTGCCGAACATCGCCATCGACGTGGCCACGGTGACGATGAGCGCCGCGCGCGCCATGTTCGTGGCCAGCGCTGCCATCGAATCGCGGCTGCGCCCGGTCACGATGCGGAAGCCCTGGATCAGCACCCACAGCGTCATCAGCACCAGGGCGATCGAGCCCACCCAGGTCATCATGCGACCGAGCACGCCTTCGCCGAAGTTGGCGATCTCCTCTCGCAGGTACTCCAGGATCAGCTTGAAGAACACGAAGTCGCCCACTGAGGCGAACAGCGTTCCGTGCAGCAGATCCCCGATCACCATGCCCTGCATCATTCCCTGACTCATCACATCACCCGCCCCGTATCGGGGCCCTGCTGGAGTGCTTTACGCACGTGGTTCACTTGGAGAGAGCTGCTTTCAGCGCGGCTGCCTTGATCACGGTGCCGAGCGGGTTGCTCTCGCCTTTCAGTGCGCGCTCGGTCAGGTTGCGCTGGCGCCCCTGGAGGGCGGCAATCTGCTGGTCGTACACCTTGATCTTGGTTTCCCATTCCTTGAACGCCTTATCCATCGCAAGCTGGCTGGCCGTATTGTTGGAAATATCCTCCTGCAAGGCACCCTCGTTGCGGAACGCGTTGCGGATGTTCCGAAGCTGCCCCAGCATCTGCTCCATGGCGGGCATCGACTTGGTCACCACGTCGACGGTTTCGTTGTACTTCTTGTTCTCAAGTACCTGGATATAGGCACAGATGGAGCGCTGCTGCGCACCGATGTCACCACCCGGGCTGACACCCAGCAACGACATCAGGCCTTCCTGGCTGACCATCGAACCGCCTCCGCATTTCTCGGCGACGTTCCAGTTCTCGGGAATCCGGGTAAGCACAGGCGTGGGCGGCATCAGGGGTGAAGCGATGATCTGGTACCAGTTCTGCAGCCTGGAGATCCAGTTGTCCACCGTCTTCATGTACTGCGCGGCGGTTTCCGACCAGCGCCCGGCCTCGGTGAGGTACTCGCCAGCGGACTTGTATTCCTGCAGGAAGTTCATGATCCAGTTCGCAGGGTCATAAACAGTCATCGCCTGCGCCTGATGGGTGCCGGTACTGAACGTTGTACCCAAGGTCAGCATGGCGGCAAAGATCGGCGCCAAGCGCCGGCGACGCGGCGCGCTCTGTCGGGTTTCATTTGCCATGGCATTTTCCTTGTGCAGATCGGTGATGGTCTTCATGCCGCCTCCTCGTCCTTATCGGCCCGCTTTCCCGAGCCCTTTCGATTCTTGTAGAAGGTGTCCAGCCACTGGTCCGGGGTCAGCTCGTCGACGGTGACCCGTGCACGCACTGCGGCGGTCTGCAGGACGCGATGCATGACCTCGATGTTATCGGTCGATGCGGAGATGACCGACAGGATGTCATCCATGCCCCGCAGGTTGAGCTGACACACGCTGGACGCATGGCCCTGTTTGACCAGGAAGCATCGCGAGCGCTCGTCCAGCGCAGTGACCACTTTGAATTCGGCCTCGGTCAGCTTCAGGCCGTCCATGTAGTCGCTCTTGCTGGCGTTCGGGTTGGGCAACAGGATCAGCGTCGCGGTCTGCTCGATCAGCGCTGCGGAGATGTCGCTCTTCAGCGCATCCTCCGGGCTCTGCGTCGCGAAGATGCCGAGGCCGTTCTGCTTACGGATGGTCTTCTGCTTGTTCTTGGCGAATTCCTTCAGCCCCCCCTCGCCATCCAGGATCTTCCAGAATTCGTCCATCACGTAGATCAGCGGGCGACCATCGATCAGCGATTCCAAGCGATGCAGCAGGTAGTTGATGACCGGCACTCGCACTTCTGGGTTGTCGATGATGTCGGTGTAGTCGAAACCGATGATGTTGGCCTTGCTCAGGTCCACGGTATCGACCGGGTTGTCGAACACCCAACCCAACGAATTTCCCGACGTCCAGCGGCGCATGCGCGCGTAAAGGCCGTCGTCGCCCATGTTGGGCAGGCTCTTCTGGAAATTGGTCATGCTGCGCAGGTGCATCGGCGTGTCGAGCATGCTTTCCACCGCCCGGTAGATGTCCTCTTCCTCGCGGGCGCTGTACTCGCGCTTGCCGGCCAGCACCTTGATCAGGTCGGCCAGGAACTGCACGTTGCTTTCGTTGTTTTCGCACTGGAAAGGATTGAAGCCTGTCGGCGCACCGTTCTCCAGGGCCAAGTAGTTGCCACCACAAGCGCGCACGAAGATCTCAGCACCGCGATCCTTGTCGAAGAAGAAAATGGTCGGCGACGGCTCGTACTTCTGTACCTGACTCAGCAGGAAGTTGATCAATGCCGTCTTACCGGTACCCGACTTACCAATCACCATGGTATTGGCAATCGCCTTCTCGCCCAGCGAATTCTCCGACGGGTGGGTCGCATGGAAGTTAAAGTAGTACGGCTGACCATTGGTGGTCTGCAGGGTGGTAACGCAATCGCCCCACGGGTTGTTGTGCTGTTTGCCGGTGGCGAAATTGTGCAGCGGCGACAGACCCAGGAAGTTCAGCGAGCTGACGTTGGCCAGGCGCGTACGGAAGCGCCAGTTGGCCGGAATCTGCGAGTAGAACGACGAGGTGACAGCCAGATCTTCCTTGGTCGACACGAAACCGGCGTTGGACAGTTCAGCGCGCGTCGTGGCGACGTTCTGAGACAGCTTCGCCTGACTGTCGCCGTACACGGCCATGATGAAATGATACTCACCCAACACGAAGTTGCCCGAAGACAGCTGATCCATCGCGTAGTCAAGCTCGGCGATCTGACTGACAGCTTTGTCACCCGAAGAAATCATCATGCCCTTGGTGCGATCCAGCACCTTCAGCGCGTCTTGTCGCCCCATCGGACTGAATGAATGAGTGATGACGTATTCGTAGTCCAGATACTTCAAACCATTGAGAATGCCGGGGTATGTACCCTCTGCATACTCCTTGATATTGAGGATGGCGCCAAAATGATTGACACCATTTGGAGTATTGATGACGAAGTCACCGGTTTTCGCCGAAAACATATGGCGACTGATCGGAAGATAGTCCTTCACCGGGGCGGACAGCACCGGCACCGGCTCGTCGACCCTGTTGATCAGGTAGCCGAACAGCTCCAGCGTCTCGGAGAACACGACACCATTCTTGGCTTCATACATGCCCAGGCGGTACGGCGCGTAATCGCGGATGACTGCTTCAACGTTGCCGGCCAGCTCAAGGAGCTTTTCCACCGCCTGATCCTGTTCCGCCTGCAGCTTCTCGATGCTGGCCGACTTTTCGACGAAGCGCTTACCGGCCACGACTGGACGATAGATCATCGTCAGGTAAAGCTCGTTCTGCATAATGCGCTGCGATGACAGCATGCCCATGTACTGATCGGACACGTCCTGGTTGAAGCGCTGGTTGTAACGACTGCTGCCCTTGAGCGTGCGTCGGCGACGGATGTCGTGCACCCAGAAGGCCACATTGACGAAATCTGGTGCACGCAGGGTCTGCAACAGGCGGTTGAAGGTATTGTGCCGGTGCTCCAGCTCCCACTCCTCGCGACCGACGAACGGCAGGCCTTCCAGGTACCACGTCAACAGATAGTCCCCGCCCGTGGTTTTGACCACGTTCGGTGCCACGTGTGACGAGAGAGGAACGAACTCGCTGATGGAGGTATCTGGAGAGAACATGCGACTGCTTCCAAAAAGTGCGCCAGGGAACTACAAAGTGGCAGGCGGGAGCGGGCACCCGCCTGCCGATGCCCGTCAATCCGTGCGGGCGGCTTTCTTCCGGTAGTGGTTCGGGCTGAACACCCACATTCCATCGTGGTCCTGCAGGTTGCGCGCCTTGAACTTGAAGAGTAGACGCAGGCCCAGCAGGCGGAAAATCAGCTCATCCCGCTTGGCCATCTGTCGCATGATGAAAATCGCGACTGGAATGGCAAGCAGGAACCAGAAATTGGTATAGACGCTCAACAGCAGCAACCCACCTGCCACCATGAAGAATGGCAGGTAGGGAACGCCCAGAAACATCGCAGGGCGAGTGCAGCCGCGGAACAAGACGTTCTTATGCACTGTAGTACTGCAGCACGTTGTTGATGACGGCAGCCGAGCTGCCCGAGCAATTGCCATCACTGCCCTCACCCAGCAGCATGCGGGCGATCTGGCCGGCAGCACCGATCAGCACGCCACCGATAAGGATCGGCGCGACATCGGCGATGCGCTTGTGGGCGAAGGCGATCTGGTAGCCAGCAAAGATAACGGCAATCGTCACCACAGCGATCGAGGCGATGTTCAGCAGGCCATTGATGTTATTGAAGAAGCCGCAGACCTTTTCGTCGGTGCCGCCGAAGTCGGTCGGGCCCGACGCAAACACCTGTGGTGCGAATACTGCGCCGACGAAGAGGGTGGCCATCAGCATGGACTTCAGCGTGCGCTGGGCCTGGACGAGGTCGAGATTGAAACGCTTCATGGATTGATTTCCTTGTTGATGGACTAACACAACTGAATCGACCAGCCGGGGGACTGGTCGCACCACGACTTCGTCAGAACACGAAGGCCGCATCCCCAGGGGGAATCTGTTGAGCCGGCATGGACTGCACCGGCGCGTTGTACATGTTGTCGGGGGACGCCGATTCGCCCTGCTGCCCCCAAGGCTGCAACATCACCGGGCTCTCGCCACCACCGGCAGCGACGCCAGGCAGCTGCTGCGGCATCATCGGTTGCCCGCGCTGCCTCGCAGCGCCCTGCGGCGCTTGTTGCGCATAGCTTCCATCTGGCTGCGACTGCGGCTGCATCATCCGATCCACAGAGCCCAGAACAACCCTCGACAACGCCTGATCGGCAAGATTCACGAGACTTCCACGCGCCATCGCGCCCGCAGAGGGATAGACGGTATACGCTCGCGCTGGATCGTTGGACGGAACATACGTCGGGCCATCGGCCTGAGCTACGATGCGGGCTTGAGCGGGGGAAGCGATCTGCGGATGGTGCTCCACCTTGACGGTTCGCCGCTCACCACGGTCAACCACGTCGATGGGTAGCGCGCCATTGCTTGCGACCTGCTGCCCACGGCGCATCGAATCAAAGACCTTCTGCACGTAGCCGTGGCGGAATCCCGTTTCAAAGTTGCCCGAGTAGTAGCAACTGAAGGACTTGCCCCAGTCCTTACCCGAGCGCTTGTAGCACTCTGCAAGAATGCGGGAGCCGGCCTGCAGGTTCGGACACTGCTGGAACGCCTTCTCATAGGAGTCCAGACCATACTTGCCAAGATTGTAGCGATTGACCTGGGCCAGTCCGACGGAGAAGTTGTAGCCCTTCTCCTCAAGCATGCGCACGGTGGCCAATGCCTCATCCAGCGCCTTGGGCTGGCGCACCAGTGCGCCGCCAACTACGCCAATGGCGTACGGGTTGCGCGAGGACTCAACATTGATGACGTGCTGCATCACGTCCATCGAGACGGCCATCTCCGGACACGCCATCATTTCCAATCCTGGCAACATTGCTCAAGCCTCCTGCCCCTGGGCACGCCCAGGATTGAAATCGATGCCGGTGATGTAGCGGGCACCAGCATGCGCCTTGATATGCACGACGATATCGATGGTCATCATCAACAGACGCTTGATGACGTTGAATTCCAGACCTGAGCCCTCGGTCGACGCTTTCACCATCAGCGCCAGCTGGTCCCACGTCTGCTCCGGGCTGCCGGCGTGGCAGCTGGTGATCGAACCGGGGTGACCCGAGGCGCAGTTGCGGATGAAGTAGAACGCTTCATCGCCGCGAAGCTCGGCCAGGATGATGCGCTCGGGCTTCATGCGCAGACAGGCTTCCATGCAGCTCTTGGCCGTGACGTTGCTGGCGCTCTGCCCGCCTTTCGAGTACAGCAGATGCACCACATTGGGCTGGGTCAGGAACAGCTCGCGCGCGTCCTCGATAGTGACCAGACGCTCGCTGTCCGGGATATGGTTTACCAAAGCTTTCATGAAGGTGGTCTTGCCGCTGCCGGTAGCGCCAGACACCACAATATTCTTGCGGTACATGACCGCTCGCCGGAAGAACTCCGCGTACTCGCGGGAGTGGCGCAGTTCCAGCAGTTCGCGATCCTGCTCGCTGATGCTGCCATCCTGTTCGAGAATCTGGTTGAAGAAACCATCCTCGTGGTACTGCGTAAGCGATTTGGTGTGCTTGGAAGGCAGGCGAATCGTGATTGACACCTTGCCGGCATCACATGCCGGTGGAATCACGAACTGCGCACGCTGGCCGGTCGGAAAGGTCAGCGAGACCACCGGATCGGCATCGGTGATGCGCTGGCCCGTGTTGCTCTCGTTGACCACAGCGGTGCAGAACTGCCGCGCCCGCTCGAATGTCAGACTCGGCACGTCCATGCGTTGCCACCCTGCCCGCGTCTCCAAGTACAGCTCACCCGGACGGTTGATGCAGATTTCCGTTACATCGGGCGAGTTCATGTACTCGGCGATGCCCAGCACTTCGTACTGATAGCGCAGGAAATCGCTGGAGACGAGGGCGAGGGGTGACACTTCGGCGTCCATGGTCGTATGGGTTACCTGCGCGGGTTCAGCACATTGGCGAAGTCGACGTCCTTGGCGACGTAGACATTCACAATCGTGCCTTGGTTGATCGTTACGGTCGGCTGACGACGGCCTTCGCTGAGAGCCTCGTTGGCCAATCGCTCCATGGTCCGCGCCGTAGCACTTTCATAGGGCGAGCGGACAGCAAACCCATTGCTTGCGACGGTGGTCGACTCCGGGCCGTGCTCTGCAGCGGCGTACTTGAAGGCATCGGCGATGAGGCTGATCATCAACGCCGATGCAATGCGACTTCCCCAATGTGCGCTGTACTGGCCCGGATGACCGGCACCACCCAACTGATCGACGCCGGGACTGGACATGGCCACGTCGATGCCATTGGGGGTGGTGATTCGGTCCCAGATGACTTCCACGCGCTTGCCATTCGGGCCACCACCGTATGCGCCGTAGATCTTCGACCCCTTCGGCAACAGCAGGTTGCGCCCATTGATCGAGTACACCGGCTCGGTCACCAGGCAGGAGGTATAGCCCGCGATGTCGGTGATGATCCGGGTTTCCAACACGCACCGCAGGTAAGTACCACGAACCAGCAAAGCATCCGGGCTGCGGATGAACGCGGCATTCGAGACATCTTCCACATCCGGGCCGCGGCGTACCTTCTGCTGCTGTTGGGCCTGCGGATTGGCCGCCTGCATTGCAGCAATCATTGCCTGACTGTAGTCGGCCCCCTGTCCTGGCGGCTTGCCAGCAGAATCGCCTGCATTAAATCCGGCGCTGCTGCCGATACGACGATCGAGCAGCGATGGCCCACGTGGTTCCTCGCTCTGCCGCAAGCGCGCGCGGTCGGCGTCCTGCAGACTGACCATCGGAATATCCGGCTGCGGCGCAGGCGGCAACATCGGAATCGGATCGGCAGGTGCAATGGGCGCCGGCGCGCTGGCAGCCGGCCCAACCGTCGGCAGATCCGGCGTGGAAACACGGGATTCCTGGCGGTTGCCTGTCGTGGCGCTCTTGTCGTCCTGACCCTTGCGGAACAGCAGGAAGCCCATGGCAACGAGCAGCACCACAATCCCGCCAAGGAACATCAGCGCCTTGCGGTTCAGGCGCTGCTCTTCAGCCGAGCGCAACTGCGGTGCAGCAGCATCGAGATTGGGCGCTGCTTCTGCCTGCTGAGCACCGAAGTACGGGTTCGTTGGCGTTTCGGCCGGACCCTGACCACCGTAGGGGCCATGCCCTTCGTCGCGCCCGTTGTTCGGATCGTTTCCGGGAGTGTTCTGCTGGCTCATTTCTTCACGTTCCTTCGCAGACCAACGACGTAGTCGCCGTGGCGGATGACCAGGTACGGGTAAGTCCCGTGGACGATCAAGGTATTGCCTTCGACAGTGGTGTTGACGACGAAGTCCTCACCGTATTCCTTTTCACGGCCGAACACGGCGGGGAAGATGCCGGTTTTGTATTCAGGTGAATTCGGCAGTTTCAGGTACGTGAAACGACCGTCGTCGTAGGCGTTGACCGGAATCAGCCACCCCATTTTCTTCGCCTTGCTGGTCGAATAGGAGTAGTTGAAGTTGTACTGCCTGTCCTTGGCCATTTCAGTGCTCAACAGCGGCTGCGCATCTTCCTCAACGGCCTCCTGGGCAACACCGAACACGGTGTCGTTGGGATAGCTGAAGGCGATCTTGTACTGCACGCCGGCGCGACGGGCCTGCTCGAGCTGACGCCAGTCTGTCGCCACGACCTTCAATTCGAAGATGTAGGAATGAGTCTCGGTGCGAACCATCATGTTGGTATCGACGTCGACGTTCTTCGGCTTGATGTAGAACACATTCTCGCGGCGGGTCAACTCCCAGCCGTTGCTGAAACCAGTGCTGTAGTCGAGGATCTTCTCGCTCGGGCTCAGCTCGATCTGGGTAGTGAGACCCAGGCCGGTGCGAACCGGATAGATGCGATCCTTCTCATACTCGTAATGGTCTACCGCCTGCGCCATCGCCGCGGTGGAGAACACCAGCGACAACAACGACAGCAGCGCCAATGCGCTCCCCCTGACTTTTCGACTACTCATCGGTTGCTTGCTCCATCAGCATTTCCGGTGGAATTGTTCTGTACCGGCCTCATGGCCGGTTGACCGGGCATGGTCTGCCCTGGCGCGGCTTGGCCCTGCATCGGCTGCTGCATCGGCTGCCCCTGCACGGGCTGCCCCTGCACGGGCTGTCCTTGCATAGGCTGTCCCTGCATCGACTGGCCGGACATCGGCGGGGTGATCTGGACATCGCCCGGCACGGCGAGCGGCTGCCCCGTTGCCGGGTCGATCATGGTGGCCGCTGCCGGGTTGTTCGGGTCATACACGCCTTGTTGTGCTTGCGTGGCCTGCTGTTCTGCCTGCTGCTGCAACTGCGCATCATCCGGACCCGGCACACCGCGCGAGTAATCATTGTCGCGGCGATACTCGAAGACCTGCATGCCCAAAGGATTGAGAATGCGCTGCTGCTCGTTCAGCGCCAGATTCGAGTCATAGCGGAACCGCAACGTGATCAACTGATTGTCCAGGTAGGACGTCGTCGCCTTGTTCTTGTCGTAGACGCTGCGCTGGATTCGTACCGAGGCCCCGCGGAAACCACCGTTAACCTGAGCCTCCAACGGCGTAATGCTGAGAATCTTCACCCGGATGGCACGATCCTTGCCATACAGGGTCACCGGGCTCTGTGGGTTGTTCGGGGAATAGAAGGCACGGATGGCGGCACTGGTGCGCGTGTCGGACATGACGTGCACCAGCGCCCAGTCGCGCAGGCCCATGACAGCGAAATCGTAGGATTCGCGCGCCATGACGTACTGGGCTACGTTGCTGCGATTGATCGCATCGCTCGCGGTGATCGACTGCCCTTCGAAATTGCCGGTCAAGCGCGCAACCGTCGCCGTACCCGTATAGGCATCAGCCATCACCAGGAACGGCACCTTCTCCTTCAACGGCAACATGTAGTAGTAGCCACCGGCCAGCGCCAGCGACATCAGCAACGAACCGGTGGCGACCCACCAGGCACGACGCTCGCTGCGCCGGGCCATGTCGGCCACGGTGATCTCGTAGCTGACTGCCTTGGCGACCGACTGCTCGACCTTGGGGCTGTTGCCTGCATCCTTCTTGCGGAACATGGGTTCTTCCGTACTGCTGAAACATCAATGGGCGCGACGCCCCTGCGCCAGGCGCGGGGTGCGGCACGTTCGATGATTTCGACGCGGTCTCAGCTGCCGCTGCTGGCTTCAGGATCCTGGGCCGACGCGGTCGGCGTCGATCCAGCGCTCTGCACGACGATCTGGTTGCCGACGATGGAGACGGAAACGCCCTGCGCCGCATAGGCCGCCGTGAGATCGATCACGGCCTGCTGTGCGTTGGTGGTGTCGATCTCCGACACCGCGCCATACAGGGTGAAATCCGAACTGAGGCGATAGTCCAGCGTGCGGCCGGAATCCTTGGCCCAGCGCTCGAGCATGGCCTTCAGCGTGCGATCCATCGGCGACGCCTGATAGACGTAGCTGGAGTACAGCGGAATCTCGGTCGGAGCCGTCGCGAAACGGTTGACCGGCTTCCAACGCCCTCCAAAGTCGGGTGCGGGCTTGGTAGCACAACCTGCCACCATCAACGCCGCCACTGCGGCGATGGACATTTTTGCAATAAACGCCTGATTCATACGGGCTTCACTTTGACGTACGAAAAAGCAGTCCCGATGTTGGTCCCTTGGTCGTCCGGCACTGCGCGATGCACGCCGAAAACGTAACGAATGCACTGCTTAACAGCACATGGGCACGGTTCCCCTGCAGCTCGAAAGCTGCCAACCAAGTCGCGTGAAGCAACCTCATCCGAGGCCCCTCTCACGCACCCTCACCAACGTCGGAACCATCCCTGTTCCCATGGCTGAAACTCCTGGCCACTCTGAAAGCATGACGAATCACACAGATTCGCAAGCCACGCATAGAGTCGCACAACTACGCGTCAATTCGATGTCAGACAAATCTGAATTTTGACCAACGTATGGCGTTTCTTTGACGCGTCTCACTAATTCACATCAATGAATGCGTGCACCCATCACACTTTCAAGTCTGCAACTTAGACATCAAGCATAGGCACGTCAACCTTTGGCAGTAGACGTGACGTGAAATAGCGGTCCTTGTAATAGCGAATCTTGTCGCACTTGACCGGATGCGGGATGCCTTCGTACAGGAACACTTCCTTGTCCGGCCCCATCGCCTTCAGTTCCTGCGGCAGCATCAGCGCGCGACGCTCCTCGGTGAAGCTGTGGGTCTTTTCGCGCGCGTGGGTGACGTTCTTCTTGCGGATGGTGGTGTAACCCAGCATGTCCGAATAGTCGTTGGCGTCCTGCTGCTCGCGCGGGGCGTACAGGATCTGCAGCGCGTGGTTGGTGATGATCGTGCGCGAGACTTCGCGGCCATAGGTGGCATCCAGCTGCGACATGCTCTGGATGATGGGCAGCAGGCGCACGTTGTAACCGGCCATGTAGGACACCGCCGAGGCGATGATTTCGACCTTGCCGATCGAGGTGAATTCGTCCATCAACAGCAGGCACTGGTACTTCAGGTCCGGATTGGACTTGGGCAGTTCCTTGGTGTTGAGGTTGATCAGCTGGCTGAAGAACAGGTTGATGATCAATCGGCTTTCGGCCAGCTTGTTGGGCTGGATGCCGATGTAGATGGTCATCTTCTTCTTGCGCACGTCGGTGAGCAGGAAGTCGTTGGTGCTGGTGGCCTTGTCCAGGACCGGGTTGATCCAGGGGTTCAGCGGTTCCTTGAAGGTACCCAGGATCGAGGCGAAGGTCTCGTCGGCCTGGGACAGCATGTTGGCAAACGCCGAGCGCGCGTTGCTGCTCAGGAATGGGCGCTCGGACAGGCCCTTGAGGAACTTCTTCAGGTCGCTGCCATCGCCGGAGGACAGGCGGTACACCGCGCCCAGGGTCGGCGTGCCCTGCCCGCCCGGGAAGCCGCTGCTGCGCTCGTCATCCCAGTTCTCGAACAGGTACAGGGTGAAGGCAATGAAGGCATTGCGCGCCTGGCTGATCCAGAACTTCTGGTCTTCCGAGCCATCGGGATACAGCATCGCGCCGATGCTCATCAGGTCCGAGACACGGAACGCCGGGTCGTCGGAGACATAGCTGAGCGGGTTCCAGCGATGGGTGCGGCGATCTTCGGCGAAGGGGTTGAACAGGTAGATCTCCTGCCCCTGGCTGGCGCGCCAACCACTGGTCAGGTCGAAGTTTTCCTGCTTGATGTCCAGCACCACCAGCGATTCGCCGTACTCCAGCAGGTTCGGGATGACCACGCCGACGCCCTTGCCCGAACGGGTCGGGGCCGCCAGGATCACGAATTGCTGGCCGTCCAGCCGCACCAGCTTGCCGCCATGGCTGCCGACCACGATGCTCTGGCCGCTCTTCTTGAACATGCCGTGCTTGGCCAGATCGGCGCCGGTGGCAAAGCGCGCATCACCATGCAGCGAGCGCTTGTCCTTCTTCAGCAGCACGACCAGGCCGACAATGGCCAGCACCAGCAGCGGCAGGCCGAAGCCGAGGTAGCCGGCCCATTTGATCTTGCCCACGAACGGGGCAACCTGCGGCTGGCCGAGGGCGTGGAAATACTGGTAATAGGTATTCCAGGTGAGCAGCTTGGTATCCAGACCAAGCAGCAGCAGCGTCAGGTAACCGGAAAGCACGAACCCAAGCAGCAGGGTCGCCAGCGTGATGATGGCGATGAGCAGATACTTCTTACTGGACAACACCCTAATCCTCCATGATGCGCCCGAGGGCGCGACGGCTTAGCGGCGGCGTCGCTGCGACGCCTTCCTCCGCAGGTTGACTTCATTCTCCAGCCCGGGCTCCACGCCCTCTTCCCGCACCAGTTCCTCTAGGTACCGGCGCGCATCGGCCAACGACATCAGGTCGGTCAGACGTTCCCCACCGTCGACGATGACCGCATGGCCGACCACATCGCCGGGAGCGTACACCGGCTCGTGGGTCACCGCTACCAGACGGAAGCGGCCGCGTAGTTCCAGCTGATGGGTGTATTCCTGCATGTCTCATCTCCCTGATGGAATCCAGATGCCATTCCTGCAGCGTCCGATGATGCCTGCACGGCCGTGGTGGCGGCATGCAGACAGTCCGTACGACAATACACGCTTGCACCGGGGAGATCGCAATGGACTGGGTAGCACGTGCACGCACGCTGGCGCTGGAGGCCCATGCCGGCCAGGTCGACAAGGCGGGACACCCCTACATCGGCCACGTTGGCCGGGTGGCCGCTGCCGTGCGCGGCGATGATGAAGCCGAGGCGGTGGCCTGGCTGCATGATGTGATCGAGGACTGCCCGGCCTTCGCTGGGCAGGTGCAGGCCTTTCCCGCCCCGTTGCAGGACGCGGTCCGGCTGCTGAGCCGGACGTCTGCGGCGGATGCCAACACGTACTACGCACGAATTTCGGCGGATCCGCTGGCACTGAAGGTCAAGCTGGCCGACATCGCCGACAATGCCGATGAAGCGCGGCTGGCATCGCTGGATGCCGCCACCGCTGAGCGCCTGCGTGACAAATACCGACGGGCCTTGGCGGCGCTTGGCCAGCAGGCCACGCCGGCAGCACCACCCATCGAACACTGATTTACCCCCAGCCCGGCTGATGCCTGTTGCGGTGCAGCAGTACAATGGGGCGCTTCCCCCGCCCCTTTGCGCCCCCGAATGAGCCCCAACTCCCCCCTGGCCGCTCGGCTGACGCCGCGCCAGCGCACCCTGATCATCCTCGCCCTGTCGTTGGGCGGCTTCGCCATCGGCACCAGTGAATTCGCCAGCATGGGCCTGATGCTGGAGATCAGCCGCGGCCTGTCGATCAGCGAGACGCAGGTCGGCCACCTGATCAGCGCATACGCCATCGGCGTGGTGGTGGGCGCACCGATCCTGGCCTTCGTCGGCGCCAGCTTCCCGCGCCGTAAGCTGCTGCTGGCACTGATGGGGTTCTATGCCGTCGGCAATCTGGCCAGCGCGTTGGCGCCGAACTACGGCACGATGCTGGTGGCGCGCTTCGTCGCTGGCCTGCCGCATGGCGCCTACTTCGGCGTGGCGATGCTGGTGGCCGCAGCGATCAGCCCGGCCGGGCAGCGCGGCCAAGCAATGTCGCGCGTGCTGTTGGGGCTGTCGGTGGCGATCCTGATCGGCAATCCGCTGACCACCTGGCTGGGCCAGCAGCTGAGCTGGCGCACCGCCTTCGCCCTGGTCAGCGTGCTGGCCATCGCCACGGTGGCGATGATCGCGCGCTTCCTGCTGCCCGATCCGGATGAGGTGCGGACCTCGCCGATGCGCGAGCTGCGCGCATTCAACACCACCCAGGTATGGCTTGCGCTGTCGATCGGCGCGGTGGGCTTTGCCGGCATGTTCTGCGTGTTCACCTACCTGGCACCGACCCTGGTGCAGGTGACCGGCGTGGCCGAGTCGTGGATGCCGCTGGCGGTGGGCGTGTTCGGCATCGGCGCGATCATCGGCAACATTGCTGGTGGCTGGCTGGTCGACAAGTTCCACTTCAAGGCCGCTGCAGTGGTGCTGGTGTGGTCGATCGTGATGCTGCTGCTGTACCCGCTGGCCGCCGAATCGGTGTGGACCATCGGCCCGATGATCATTACCGTGGGTACGATGGGCGCCCTGGCTGCGGTACTGCAGACGCGCCTGATGGACGTGGCCGGCGAGGCGCAGACCCTGGCCGCCGCCTCCAACCATGCGGCGTTCAATACCGCCAATGCGCTCGGCCCGTGGCTGGGCGGCATGGCGATCAGCGCCGGCTTCAGCCCGGCCACCACCGGTTACGTCGGTGCGGCGACGGCGGTCGGCGGCCTGCTGCTGTGGTGCGTGTCGGTGATGCTGGAGAAGCGCAGGATTGCCATCGCCGGCAGCCGCTGAACTGCGCACGGTCCGTCAGCCGTCGCCCAGGCGACGGTGTTGCCCTGGAGGCAACAGGCAGCACCGCGCTGGCAGCGGCTGCACACCGCACCTACCGCAGGCAATAGCTGAAGCGTTCGTCCAGTGCCATGGCCTCATCCTGGCGCTGCACCCGCTCAAGCACGTCGACGATCTGCTGGAAGCGAGGCCCCAGCGCCTCTCTGGAAACCTGATGGCCGTTCCAGGTCAGCTGCAGCGGGCGCTCGACGCTGGCACTCAGCAGATCCCAGAGGGCGTCGAGATTGTTCCCATAACCGCGCTCGACACCCAGTGCGAGCGCCAGCGTCTCGTGGAATGCCCGCTCGCTGTGGATGCGGTTGCCGTCCAGTTCGATGTCCATTGCGGGCTACTCCGTTGCCAGCGGCGAGTGGAAATTCAACCTGCATGCTATCCCAGCCGCATGCGCAGTCCTGAAGCGTAGCAGCGGACCTCGTTGACTTCGCCACCGCGCTGGCCTGACAGCCTCATCACGGTGGGAAAACGAGGATGGAGACACCTGTCTGCAACCGAGAACACCATGCCGGACACCGGCCACTTCGCCATCCATGCCTTCGAGGCCGCGTTCAATATTTCCGGCGACGTGGAGCGCATTATTTCGCTTACCGTGTCATGCCGTCATTGTGCGGAAATCACCTGCGCCCAGGATGCAAACCTGTTGCACCTGCCGGGCGGTACGCTGTTCCGTTGTGATGCCTGTGGCTGCCATCAGGCCATCAGCAATGCGCGCCTTTCGGACTGGCAACTGCCGCCCCTGCTGGGCGTATGAGGACGTACCATGCCGTTGACTGAAGAACAGTTCACCATCCTGCGCGCCATTGCCGATGCGCGCCCTGTGGGAAGCGATGCGGCGACGTGGGCCGTGAAGGAAGGCCTGGCCGTGCAGGCGGAAGATGCGGATATCGATCTGACCCCACACGGGCGCGACATGCTGGCCTCCCAACCGGCGCGCTGACCGGGCAGCACTGGCATGCAGCATGCACATGCCGTGGTGAGCTCATCACGGCATTTGCGCGCTGGCGGTGCGACGAACACGCGGCGTAGATCCGCCTTGCTGCAGAGTTGCGCACGCCAGCTCCCAAAGCGCGACACAGCCCTCATGCACCGCCAGCTTTCCCCCACCTGCCACGATGCGATTGCCCTGCGGGCCGGCGCGCTGGGCAGCGTCCTGGGCGTGGCGCTGTTCAAGGTCTTTGCGCTGTCTGCCGCAGCGGCAGGCTCGATGATGACGGTCGGGCTGTGGCTGCTGGGATGTGCACTGCTGGCGGCTTGGGCGTTGGCGGCCTGCCTGACCTGCCTGGCCTTGAGCCGGCGCGTGTTCGTGCTGATGCTCGCGCTGTCGACGGTGTTCCTGATCTGCATCGCCTGATAGGCAGTCAGCGGCCTCAAGCACTCCCACAATTGTTATTCAATAACAAGTGCTGCCAGTCGGATTGCGCGTGAGCCAAGTCACGGATTGAATTCGATGGCCAGACCGGCCCTTTTGAGATTCCCCCCATGCGCCTGCTGCAGCCCCTGCTCCGCTCCGCTCTCTGTGTCCTTGCTCTCGCTTCCATCAGCGCCTGTGCCACCTATGACGATTCGGCCATGCACGCAGCCTGCCAGGAGTCGCCGCATGTGAGGGACCTGCCGCCTGAGGTTGCCGCCCGCGAAAGCCGATGCAGCAAGAGCGTTGAGGTCTGGTCGAGCGAGCGCAAAGGCAGTGACCAGCCGCTGGACCTGAGCGGCAAGAAGAAGGATCTCTGAAAGATGGCGGCGCAGCCCTGCGCGGGCTGCGCGGGCTGCGCCGGAACTCAGGCAATCGCTTCCCTGCCAGCTGAGCCCGTCCATTCCTGTACCGCCCGCGCCAGTCCTGCCACTTCGGCGCCATCACTGGCCCAGGCGACAATGCCGTCCGGACGAACCAGCAGCGCCGACAGGCCCAGCGAATCGATAGCGGGCTGCGCGATGGACAGGATGCCGGCCCGTTCGACATCAACCTCCTCGCACAACGAGGCAGCAGCATCGAACACCAGCAGCACCGCCTGCCCTGCCCGCAGTAGTTCACCCATGCGGCGACCATCGACCAGCAGGAAATCCGGCGTGCTGCGGCCCACCAGCGGATGGGTATGGCCGAGGTCCAGCTGCTGGCCCACACCCCACACGCGCTCGGCGAGATAGGTGGCGCCATCACGTGTTTCTGCCAGATCGGCGACGATGGCAGCCAGTGCACGCGAGCCTGCGCTGGGGCGCATCAGTGCGACCTGCGCGCGCGACCACTCCAGCACGCGCGCGCCGATCGGATGGCGTTCGGCCTGATAGGTATCCAACAGCGCATCAGCTGCCTCGCCGCGCACGACGGCGGCGAGCTTCCAGCCAAGGTTCATCGCATCGCCCAGGCCCAGATTCAGACCCTGCCCACCCAGCGGCGAATGCACATGTGCGGCATCGCCGGCCAGCAGCACGCGGCCACGACGATAGGCGGTGGCCTGCCGTGCGCCGTCGGTCCAGGTGGTGGCCAGATGCAGTGCGGTGATCGTTGCTTCGCGGCCGGAGATGCGGCGCAGCAGCGCCTGTGCCGATTCGCGATCAAGTGGCTGGCGGTGGCCCGCGCCGCCGTCGAAGTCGGCCAGGGCGATCGTGCCCGGCGGATTGAAGTTGCACATGCCCTGCGCGGTGGTGTGACGCCCCGGGCTGAGTGCCGTCGGATCTTCCAGTTCAACACTGAGCGAGTGGCCGGTGAACTCCGGGTCGGTGCCGGCAAAGCTGAAACCGCACTGCTTGCGCACGGTGCTGCGGCCTCCATCGCAGCCGACCAGCCAGCGCCCGCGGAAGGCCTGTCCGCCCGCCTCGACCTGGACCTCGTCGGCCCCCATCTGCACGCTCTGCACGCCCGCACCACGCAGGATCACTGCGCCCAGCGCCTGCGCGCGCTCGGCCAGCACGGCCTCCAGCGCCTGCAGTTCCACCGCCATCTGCGTGCCGACCGGGCTGCGCAGGCGCCACGGCCAGCGACCGCTGTCGACATTGTCCAGTGCAAACGGAATACCCGCGAAGTGACCACCCAGCTTGCGTGGCTGCGAGAGCCAGTGCGCCGTTCCCGGCAGCGGCGGGCCCTTCTCCGGCTTCAGCACCTGGCCGGCTGCCACCGCGTCCAGCAGACCGCGCCGGTCGAGCGCCTCCAGCGTCGGGGCATTCAAACCGCGCAGCCCGAACGGCAGGCGCTTGAGCGGCGAATCCGGCGAGGCCGCCTGCTCCAGTACCAGCACCGCGCTTCCTGCCTGACACAGTTCACAGGCCAGCAGCAGTCCCACCGGGCCAGCCCCGGCAATGACGACGTCGTACCGCATTGGAAATCCTCGTGAGCACCGGGTCGATGCTCTGGCGGCTTCAATGTTACACTCGGTGTACTTTTCTACAAGTGACCCGCCGATGCCCCCGCCACCCGGTCGCCGTGAGCAGCGCAAAGCCGAGACCCGACAGGCGATTTCCGACGTCGCCACCCGGCTGATCATCGAGCGCGGCTTCGAGGCGGTGTCTATGACCGAGATCGCCGACGCCGCCGGGGTTTCGCGCAAGACGGTGTTCAACTACTTCGCCAGCAAGGAACAGCTGGTGTTCGACCGTGACGAGGAAGCGCGCCAGCTGCTGCGCGAGGGCATGGCCGCGCGCACGTCGATGACGCCGCTGGCCGCCTTCCAAGGACTGGTGCGGGAACTGCTGGACACCGGCCATCCGCTGCTGCGGATCAACGCCGGTGCGGCGTCGTTCTGGAAAACCGTGGCCCAAAGCGCCGTACTGGTGGCCCATGCGCGGCAGCTGCAGGCGCTGCTGACCGATGACCTGGCGCAGTTGATGGCTGAGTCAGCGGGGCGACCCGTCGGCGACGCCGACGCACGACTGGGCGCCTCGATGCTGATGGCGTCGATGGTGGCCGCCTACGAACAGGGGCTGCGCGCCCTGTCGTTCGGCGGCGATCCGCGGCAGGCGATGGTGCCGCTGATCGTGCGCGGCGCGACGGGGACGCTGGTGGCATTGGCCGGTACGCCGTATACGGATCCGTCCGCGCGTCCATGACGCAATCGGGGGATGGGCACCCGCTCATTGCAAATGCTAATCTTTCTCATTTGCATACAAGCCTGATACGCCCATGCCCCACTTCCTGCCCCGCCGCAGCATTCTGTGCCTGGCGACGACACTGCCTTTTGCCACCCCCGGATACGCCGCCGACGCCCCGCCCAGCCGCGTTCAGGAGCTGGACAAGGTGGAGGTGCGTGGCCGCGCACAGACGTTGTACCGGGTGGATGACGCGGCTGTCGGCACCCGCACCGATACACCGCTGGAACTGGTGCCGCAGTCCATCCAGGTACTGCCGCGCGAGCTGATCGACGACCAGGCTGCACGCCAGGTGACCGATCTCTATCGCAGCATCAGCGGCATCAGCTACTTCAGCTATGCCGGGGTGACCCTACGTGGCTTCCGCCAGGAGAACGTGCTGTATGACGGCCTGCGGGGCGACCCCTATGCGGGATTCTCGGTACCGCAGTTGTTCAACATCGAGCGGGTGGAGGTGCTGAAGGGACCGGCCGGCGCGCTGTACGGGGGCGGCGACGCTGGTGGCGTCATCAACTATGTGACCCGCAAGCCGAAAGCCACTGCCGAACGCCGCGTTGAACTGCAGATGGGAAACAAGGATTTCCGCGCCGGCTCGATCGAAGGTACCGGGCCCTTGAATGCAGCCGGCACGGTGCGCTACCGCGCCGGCCTGTATGGCGACAACGAGCAGGGCGTGCGCTGGAACACCGACAGTGAAAGCGTGATCGGCGATGCCTCGCTGGCCTTCGACGTGGGCGACACCGGCGAGCTGGTGCTGCAGTTCACCGACATTGCCCAGAACCTGGGCGGCAATCGCCTGCGCGGTGTTCCGGTCGATGACAGGGGCAATTTCCTGACCGACCGCCGCTGGAACCACAACGAGGCCAGCGACTTCCTGGACATGCGGGCCAAGGTGGCGCTGGCACAGTACCGTTTCGCGCCGCGCGACAACCTGGACGTGGATATTGCCGCGCGCTGGTTCAGCAACAACGAACACCAGATGTACCACGAGCCGATGGGCCTGATCGACCGCGACCGCGATGGTGTGGCCGAATGGATGACCCGGCAGCTGCGCAACCAGATCCGCGACAACGAGGCGTTCACCGCCAACGCCAATGCGGTGTGGCGGGTAAGCACCGGTCCGGTGGACCACAAGGTGCTGTTCGGTGCGGACGTGTACCAGCTGGATGCGGACTTCACCGCGCAGACCGCAAACAGCGCCGACCTCGCGCGCGGCGCCGGCCCGGTGCGTGGCATCGACCTGTTCAATCCGGTGTATGGCGCCAGCACCTGGCACGATTACAACCTGTCCTCCCTGCCCTGGCGCAGCACCAGCACGCGCAGCAGGCGTTATGGCGGTTACCTGCAGGACGAGCTGGCCCTGACCCCGCGCTGGCACGTGCTGGCCGGCCTGCGCTGGGACGGTTTCAAGGACGACGACCGCCTTGCCGGCAGCAGCGTGGATGGCAACGACATCAGCTGGCGCCTGGGCAGTACGTTCACCGTTCGCGATGGACTGAACCTGTATGCCAACGTGGCCAGCGGCTTCGTGCCGCAGTCGGCGGCCAACCAGAATTCCGCCGCAGGCGGCCCGTTCGATGCCGAGCGCAGCAGGCAGTGGGAAGTGGGCATGAAATCGCTGCTTGCCGAGCGCCTGAGCCTGAACCTGGCGGCCTACCGTATCGACCGCAGCAACATCGTGCAGGCCACTGGCGAGGTCATCAATGGTGTGAACCAACTGGCGGCGCTGGGCCTGGTGCGCAGCACCGGCATGGAGATGGATCTGTTGGCCGACGTGACCGAGCGCTGGGTGCTGAACCTGACCTACGCCTACAACGACGCGCGGGTGAAGGACGCGGGCCCCAATGGCATCACCAATGCCTCCGGCGATCGCTTCGCCAATGCACCGCGCAACAAGCTGGGCCTGTGGACGCGCTACGACCTGCCGGCGATCAACTCGGCCATTGGCTTCGGTGCCGACTACGTGGATGAGCGCATCAGCCTGGATGGCCAGCCCGTGAAGCCGTACACCGTGTTCGACATGAGCTGGAAAACCACGTGGAAGCAGTGGCAGTTCCAGGCCAACGTCAAGAACCTGTTCGACAAGGTGTATGCCGCCAGCGGATTCATCGAGCGCAACGGCCATTTCCCGGGCGAGCCGCGTCGGGTGTATGTGCAGGCCGGTTACAGCTTCTAGGCCAGCGCTATTGAGCAACGCCTCAGGGAGGTGGAATGGCCACCTCCCCGACCGGCGTCAGCCCGAGCAGGACACCAGCATCGAGCGGGTGGCCATCTGGGTGGAGGTGAAGCCGTTCTTGTTGCCGACCGCGATGGCATTGCCCTCATCGCCATCCTTGCTGAAGACCACGTAGCCGCCAGGGCACATCTGCCCGGCCTTCTCGTAGCAACCGCTCCAGGAACTGGAGCCGCTGCAGTCGATGGAAACGCCGCGGCGGCCATCCGGGGTGACGGTCATCTTGGCGGTGGTGCAGCCGGTCAGCGTGGCGAGCAACAGCAGCGGAACGAACAACTTCATGGTGACTCCAGGGATGGGAACTGCGAATGGGCGCCAAGGCTGGAGCGCCTGGATTGCGTGAACCTTGCGCCGTCCCCGCGGCGTCATCGCATCCCTGCATGACCTCCCGGCGGCTGTGCAGGCACGCCATGTTCACGCAATGTTCCTGTAATACGGTGCCGGCGCGTGCCGAACCGCCCTTCTGCGGCCCCACCCTGCCCAAGCCCTGCTGATGCACATCCTGCTGATCGAAGACGAAGCCGAACTGGCCGCCACCCTCAAGTCCGCCCTGCAGCGCGAGCGCTATGTGGTGGACGTGGCCAATACCCTGGCACTGGCGCGGGAGGCGGCCCTGTGCGGCCTGCACGATCTGGTGCTGCTGGACCGCACCCTGCCCGATGGCGATGGCCTGGCGTTGATTTCCCTGCTGCGCGAGCGCAACCCCGGGGTGCCGATCATCGTGCTGAGCGCGCTGGGCCAGTTGCCGGACCGGATTGCCGGCCTGGATGAAGGCGCCGATGACTACCTGGCCAAACCCTTCGCGCTGGAGGAGCTGTTCGCGCGGATCCGTGCTGCGGGCCGTCGCCCAAGCGGATTGCAGGTGGAGTCCATCAGCATCGGCCGATTGGTGTTCGACCCTGCCTCGGGCGAGGCCAATGTGGGCGGCCAGCGGCTGGAGCTGCCGCGGCGCGAGATCCGGGTGCTGGCCGCCCTCGCACGGCGCCTGGGCCGCACCGTGCTGCGCGAATCCATCGAGATGGCGGTGTATGGCTTCGACGACGGCATCCATTCCAACACCCTGGATTCGCACGTCTCGCGCCTGCGCCGAAAACTCGCTGACGCCGATGCGGGCGTGGAGATCCACGCCATTCGCGGGGTTGGCTATCTGATGCGGGAAAGCAAGTGATGGCGCGTCGCCCGTCGTTGAAGCGCCCACTGATCGTCAAGACGCTGATCTACCAGTTGCTCGCACTGCTGGTGGCCTTCTTCGCCCTGCTGATGGTGCTGGTGCGTGCCGACAGCGGTGGCTACTACACCATCCAGACCTTCGCACCGGTGGCGGCCGAGGCGGTGCACCGCGACCGCAACGGCGAACTGTACGTGCAGCACACGCCGGAGCTGGCCGAACTGCTGAAGATCGTCCCCGGTGCCTGGTTCATCGCCGAGGACGAGCATGGGCACCACGTCACCTTCGGTCATGTGCCACCGGCCTATGCCTCGC
The DNA here is from genome assembly GCF_029892765.1 of Stenotrophomonas sp. 1278. Lineage (NCBI taxonomy): Bacteria > Pseudomonadati > Pseudomonadota > Gammaproteobacteria > Lysobacterales > Lysobacteraceae > Stenotrophomonas > Stenotrophomonas sp. 1278. The sequence goes on along the minus strand of NZ_JARXWD010000002.1, from coordinate 210,032 downwards.
TGGTCGGTGCCCTCGATGGCATCCCCTATGGCGACCTGCGCGGGCGTGATCGCAGAGATGGCCTGGCCGTGGTGGTACGCCAGCACAGCGGACCGGCCGGCAAGCTGACCATCATGGCCCATGGCGAAACCGATTCGCTGACCATGCAGATGGCGTTGGCCGCGCACATCATCACCCTGCCGATCTTCCTGCTGCTGGCGCTGGCCACCATCATCCTGACGCCGATCATCGTGCGGCGGGCACTGGCCGGTGTCGAGCGCATCGCGCAGGAAGCCCGCAACATCTCGGCCAGCCGTCGTGGCATCCGCCTGACCGAAACTGCGGTGCCGGTGGAGATCGCGCCGCTGGTAACCGCCGTCAACGATGCATTGGACCGGTTGGATGAAGGACACGAGCGGCAACGCCGTTTCATCGCCGCAGCGGCGCATGAGTTGCGCACGCCGATCGCGATCCTGCGGGTAAAGATCGATGCCGCTGATGATTCGACTTCGCGCAGCCTTGCCGTGGAAGTCGCGCGTCTGGCGACCCTGGCCGAGCAGCTGCTGGACCTTCACCGCATGGAAGAGGACGGTCCAAAGGAAACCCTCAACCTGGCCCGGGCGGCCAAACGGGTGGCCGCCGATCTTGCGCCCCTGCTGATCCAGTCGGACAAGACGGTGGCGGTGGCGGTGGAACCACACTTCCCGGTGCTGGGTGAGGCTGGCGCGGTCGAACGGGTGATCTCCAACCTGGTGTTGAATGCCGCCGAGCACGGTGGCCGCCAGATCATCGTGCGGGTGCAGGGCAGCTGCCTGGAAGTGGAAGACGATGGCCCCGGCATTCCGGTGGACCAGCGCGAACGTGTGTTCGAGCCGTTCCAGCGACTGCGCCCACGGCAGACCGGTGCGGGCCTGGGACTGAACCTGGTGCGGCAGGTGATCGACCGTCACGGTGGCCGTGTCACTATTCTGGATGCCCCCGGTGGCGGCGCGCTGATCCGCGTCGAATTCCCACAGCACCCGGGCGTTGCCTCTGCGCCATCGCTAGAGCACTGAGGACGTCCGCACATCGGTGACTGCCGCCTGTCCGTGCGCTGCAGACAGCGATGACACGCAAGGTTGCGGCAATGTTCGCTGCGCAGCATCGAATCGATGGCATCTGCGGTGCCATCGCGTTCCATCCTGACAGGAAGCCTGCACGTGACCGAAGGAGTTCCTCCACCCTCCTCCTCTAGCCGATCCCGCGCGACACCAGCTACATCCGGTTTGACCGCGGCTGCGTGGAATAGACGCTCGCATGCCGATCGCGCGCGCGGACTGCCGCATTGGCCACAGTGGCTGCGCGCGATACCTGCGGCGAAGCGTCCGAACGTGCTGATGCGCCTTTTTGCCGCGCTGTTCCTGCTGCTGCCCGGCAGTGCACTGGTGGTTTCAACGCACCGCCATGCACACGCAGCACTGACCAGCGCAGTGCTGCTCTTCGTCGTCGCACATGCCGTGCTGCACGCGCTGTCCGCATGGCGATCAACTACAGCGCGAACCCTCCCTGCTGCTCTGCGCAACGTAGACAGGCATGCAGCGTGGATGATGCTGGCCAGCGCTTGGGTCCCGCTGGTGATACATCGCGTGCACGCGCAGCCGACCAGCACACTCGCTGCCGCAGGGCTGGTGATCGGCACGCTGTGCCAGCTCTGCAGCCTGCGCATGACATCCGACCGTCTGCGCAGCGGGTTGCTGGTGCTGGGCAGTGCCTTGCAGTTCGTCGCCGTGGCGCTGGTCATCGCCATGGAAGTGACCTGACAACCACGACAGCGCCGCAAGGTTCACGCAATCCATCACCTTGAGACTCGACGGCCATCCACGCCCGGCACCCGGCGCGTGCATCTCTCCTGCCGCGAGGACCACCGATGACCTGCCCCTTCTGGATGCTGTGCGAATGAGCACGGCACCGCGTAAACACCGCCGACTGCTGATGACCGCCGGTGCCGTACTGTGCACTGCCATTGCCTCCTGGTTCTGGCTCCGACCGGCACCGCCACCACCACTGCAGCTCGCGCCCGTGGTGCGTGGGAACATCGAGCAGGTGGTGGAAGCCACCGGCACCCTGAAGCCATCGCGACTGGTGAGCGTGGGCGCGCAGGTTTCCGGGCGCATCGAAACCCTGTACGTGAAGCTGGGCGACAAGGTGAAGGCAGGTGACCCGATTGCCGACATCGACTCCCGTACCCAGCGCAATGCACTGCTGAGTGCGCAGGCAGCACAGCGCACCGCACGCGCCAACCGTGATGCACTGGCCACCGATCTACGCCAGTTCGAACTGACCCTGCGGCGGCAGCAACGACTGGTCGCATCGCAGCTGGTTGCCCGCGCCGACTTCGACGCGGCCAACGCCAAGGTGGAGGCAACCCGCGAACAGATCAAAGCGCTGGATGGGGAGATCGTGCAGCGGCAGACCGAGGTGGACATCGCGCAGACCAATCTGGAATACACCCGCATCACCGCGCCTACCGATGGCACGGTGCTGGCGGTGGTCGCCCGTCAGGGGCAGACGGTGAACGCGGTACAGAGCGCACCCACCATCGTCATGCTGGGCAACCAGGACGTGATGACCGTCTATGCCGAAATCTCCGAGGCCGACGTTGTGCACACCACGGTCGGCCAGGAAGCCTTCTTCACCATCCTTGGCGATGCGGGCCGCCGCTACAGCAGCACGCTGCGCGACATTGCGCCAGCGCCCGAATCGATCACCAACGAAGATGCATCCAGCCTCACGTCACCGGCGTTGTCCACCGGCAGCCGCACCGCCATGTACTACAACGGCCAGTTCGACGTGGACAACAGTGATGGGCGCCTGCGCAGCTACATGACCGCCCAGGTACGCATCGTGCTCGGCCGTGCCAACAACGTGCTGACCATCCCCTCCGCCGCGCTGGGTGCGCGGGCCGGCGATGGCAGCTACAGCGTGCAGGTTCGCGGTGCAGACGGGCGCGCCGTGGCGCGGCGCATCGCCATCGGGCTGGATGACCAGATCCAGGTGGAAGTACGCAGCGGCTTGAAGCAAGGCGAGCAGGTGGTTCTGGCTCAAGCCGGCGACGAAGACGCCGCCGCACCCGCGCAGCCCCGATGAGCGCCCCCATGAGCGAGCCTCTGCTGAGCGTACGTGGGCTGCGCCGTGAATTCGCCGCCGGCGAGCAGGCGCTGGTGGTACTGGACGGTGTGGACCTGGACATCCATGCCGGTGAACTGGTGGCCATTGTCGGCCAGTCCGGCTCGGGCAAGTCGACGCTGATGAACATCCTCGGCTGCCTCGATCGGCCCTCTGCCGGCGAATACCAGATTGCAGGACGCCAGACCGCGCAGATGTCGCCCGACGAACTGGCCGAACTGCGCCGCGAACACTTCGGCTTCATCTTCCAGCGTTACCACCTGCTGGCCGACCTGACCGCGCTGGGCAACGTGGAAGTGCCGGCGATCTATGCCGGCATGCCCTCCCCCGCGCGCCACGCGCGGGCCGCCGAACTGCTGGCGCGGCTGGGCCTGGGGGAACGCATGCAACATCTGCCCGGCGAGCTGTCGGGGGGCCAGCAGCAACGCGTGTCGATTGCCCGCGCACTGATGAATGGCGGTGCGGTGATTTTCGCCGACGAACCGACCGGCGCCCTGGATACACAGTCGGGCAAGGAAGTGATGAAGATCCTCGGCGAGCTGCATGCCGAAGGCCACACCGTGGTGCTGGTGACCCATGACATGGCGGTGGCCGAGCACGCCCAGCGCATCATCGAGATCCGCGATGGTCGGATTGTCGATGATCGTGCCACGGGTGCTGGCTCGGCAGCGGGCATGGCGCCGACCGCGATGCCGCAACGCAACGATGGCATCGGCTGGCAGGCCGTGCGTGATCGCTTCTCCGAGGCCTTCCGCATGGCCCTGCGCGCCATGAACGCACACCGCATGCGTACCTTCCTGACCATGCTCGGCATCATCATCGGCATCGCCTCGGTGGTGTCGGTGGTCGCGCTGGGTACGGGTGCGCGTCAGGCCATCCTGTCCAACATCTCTTCGCTGGGTACCAGCACCATCGAGATCTATCCAGGCTCCGGCTTTGGCGACCTGCACGCGGCGCGGGTGGAGACCCTTACCCCGGGTGACAGCGTGGCCCTGGCAGGGCAACCGTTCGTGGACAGTGCCACCCCTGGCGTAGCCACCACGGGTACCGCGATGCGCGGCAACCGCTCCGCCAGCGTGCAGGTGCAGGGCGTCAGCGAACAGTACTTCCGCGTGCATGGATTGAAGCTGGGCGAAGGCGCCTTCTTCGGCGCGCAGGGTGTGGCTGGCTACCAGCAGGTGGCGATCATCGACGCCAACACCCGCGCGCGCTTCTTCGCCGCAGCCGAGAACCCCATCGGGCAGACCCTGCTGCTGGGCACCGTGCCGGTGCGCGTGGTGGGTGTAGTGAAGAAAGATGCCGGCGCCGCCGGCGACGCCTCGCTGCTACGGGTATGGATGCCCTACACCACCGCCATGGCGCGGGTGTTGGGCCAGAGCCATGCATCCAGCATCACCGTGCGCGTATCCGATGCGATCAGCATGGAAGCGGCCGAGCAGGCCATCGCACGATTGCTGACCCGCCGCCACGGCAGTACCGACTTCTACATGAGCAACAACGCGCAGATCCGCCACTCGATTGAACAGACCACCGGCATCCTCACCATGATGATCAGCTCCATTGCAGCCATTGCACTGGTAGTCGGCGGCATCGGAGTGATGAACATCATGCTGGTGTCGGTAACCGAGCGCACCCGCGAGATTGGCGTGCGCATGGCCGTGGGCGCGCGGCGCAGCGACATCCTGCAGCAGTTCCTGATCGAGTCGGTGCTGGTGTGCCTGCTTGGCGGCGTACTGGGCATTGGCGTGGCGTTGCTGCTGGGCGCGGTGCTGGCACTGGCCGACGTAGGCTTCAGCCTGGTGTTCTCGGCAAGTTCGATCATTGCGGCATTCGCGTGTTCCAGCCTGATCGGCATCGGCTTCGGCTTCCTGCCGGCACGTCGCGCGGCGCAGCTGGACCCAGTGGAAGCGCTGGTCCGGTAATCACCGCAATTGCCTGCGGTGACGGCAGGTTCGCGCAATGTCTGCGGTGTGTACTGCAGCTACCGACGATGTCCGCACAGGAGCTGGACGATGTTTCTGAAAACAGGAAGGACTGTGCTGCTGCTTGTAGCAGCCGCACAACTGCTGGTGCTGCTGCCCTACTCGGGCGATGCCCATGCGCAGCGTGGCGACCGCCACAACCCGCAGTGGAACCAGGACTATCGTGACCGCGAGCGCGATGACTGGCAGCGCCGAGAACGGGAGCGGGAGCGTGACCGCGAACGTGAGCGCCGACACGACGCCAAGACCACAGGCGTGGTGGTGGGCGTCGTGGGCGCGGCTGTGGTGGCGGGCGTGATCGCGGCAGCGGCGAAGCGCGAGCGGGAAACTCGCGAGCGCGCCGGCTACTGCATGAACCGCTACGGCAACTACGACCGGCGTACCGACAGCTATCGCGACCGCGATGGCTACACCTACCCCTGCCGCTGACTCCCTCGCTCAAGGACTACATGCAATGCATATGAACAAGACCGCCCTGCTGATCGCGCTGTGCGCCGCCCCGCTCCTTGCACACGCCGCGCCCGCCGACCCGAAACAGGCCTATATCGATTCCACCTTCACCGCGATGGACAGCAACAAGGACGGTCGCGTCGACAAGGCCGAGTTTGCCACGTATCAGCAGGCACGCTTCAGCAAGCAGGCTGACTCGATCGATGCCGCGTTCGCTGCGATGGACAAGAACAAGGACGGAAAGATCAGCAAGGAAGAAGCGGCCGTGGTGCCGGAAATTGCGAAGTACTTCACGGGGCTGGATACCGACGGCGATGGCTACCTGTCGCTGAAGGAAATGCAGCAGGCGATGGTGGCGGCGCAGACTGCCGACGCACCGGGGAAGTAACGGGTGCGGGGGTAATGGGAATACCCCACTGCCCCTTGCTGTGCACTATGCCAGGCGCGTTGCCGGCTGCTCGCGCACCTGGTTGTCCAGTTCCTGCTGCTGACGCTGGGACTGGGCGTGTTGCCGTTCTGCACTGGCCAGCTCCAGACGCTGCAACGACTGCTCTACCGGCGTCTGCACAGCCACATCGGTGGGCATGGAAGCCCTCAGGTGTGCCGGGTCGTTCATCTCGCCCTGCACCACGAACACGTTGCGGCCAGCTGGGCTGTCCGCCGTCTGCGCGCTGAGCAGCACATGGTCGGCACGGTCCAGGTTGTTCTGCCGGGCCAGGACCATCACGCTGGCGGTCAGACGTTCACTGCTTTCATCCGGCGTGCGTCCTGCTCTGGCGTCGATGCCGGCGACATGCCCGCTGACCTGCTGCAGCAGACTGTACTCGGCGTGGCCCGGGCCGATGTCCGCCAGACGCGTTGGCGAACGCTGGGGGCCTGGCATGCCATCGACCGATGCAGTGAGCGGGCTGCGGGTGATGGAGCGGTAGGGATCTTCCGGGTGGAAGTGGGTGGCCTTCTGCTGGCGCTCAAGGCGGACTTCGCGCGCGTCGTTGAGTTCGGCGATGCGGGCCGGATCGGTGATCTCGCGCAGCGAACTGTGCCCACCGCCGGAGGTCACACTGACCCACTTGCTGTCCTTTTCAAAGTACAACGCGTAGGAATTGAGGCCGCCGATGACGTTGGGGTCGACCGAGGAGCGGCCACCCAGGGCCTGGGTGACTTCATGGAACGTCAGCGTGCCGAGGTACTGGCTCCCCTTGCTCAATCCCATCTGGGTGATCGCATCGCGACTGGTACTTCCCACCCGCGGGAGTCCGGCCCCATCGTTGTCGAGCATGTTGGTCCAGATCTGCTCCAGCTTCTGCGGGCCACTCTTTTCCAGTGCGGCCTGAAGCAGCACGCGGGGTGTCCAGCAATTGGGATCCAGGCGATGCTGCTCGAACGCACGGTCGTGCGCGGTCATCACATCCTTGCCGGGCAGGTTCAAGGCAAGATCCGGGCGCTGCTGCTGCGACCAGTACTGCCGCAACACGAGGTCCTGCTTGAGCAGACTCTGTCCGAAGGCTTCCCATTGCCGTTCACTCAACACCGCATTGGGGAAGCGTGAACCATCGTCGTGCTGCGTTCTCGCATGTTCCTGAGCGTAGCTGTTTGCCACCCGCCCGGGCAGGCTGTCGTTGCGCACAACACCCAACGCCAGCGTTCCATAACCGTCTGCACCGGGAAGCTGCGAGAGATAGTTCCAGTAGAGCTCCCGGTTGCCCGAATCCGCGTAGGCAGTGAGGATCCTGATGTCCTTCTGGGTCAGTCCACCCATGACTTACTCCTTGAATTGTCTTCGGATCACCTGGCCTTGGTGCGTGCAAAGGCATTCCGTACCGCGTCTTCCATGCGCTTCCAGTCCTTCAGGAATGCCCGCTTGTAGTTCAAGGTGATCGAGAGCTTGTTCTCGACATCCACGAAATAGTGCGTACATCCTGCCGCCACCGGGTCGTCGAGGTCGATGACCTGATCGCCTTCCAGGCGCACGCCATCACCCCGGAACGAGGTGGTCTCGCACTTTATGAATGTGGTGAGCTGACCATCTTCGTTGCGCGCAACATACCAGTCATCTTCATAGGCCGGGTTTCGAACAGGAGGCTTGCCGTAGCGGGCCTCGTAGTCCTTTGAATAGCGGGCCATCCTCTCTTCATCGATGGCATAAGGGACCAGCCCCAGCGTCGCTGGCCGGGCAATCCGCAGGTCCAGGCGTGCCCGTGGATCACCACGTTCCACCGATCCCTCCTCGGTGATGGCCTCGTTGGACGACAGTCGCGCAAGCGACGTTTCGATTGGAATCCTGTCGATGTAGTTCACCGCCACCGCGATCTCCTTGCGGAAATCATTGGTCCTCGGATTCGCCCGTGCGCCCGGCGCGGTCGGCTTCATGTCAGGCCATTCGATAACCAGCGTCACCCCCTCCCCCGGCCAAGGCGCAATCTGGCTGTCCAGATAATTGGCAGGGATGCGGAAGGTATTCGGCCCCAGCTTCACATCCACGGGCGCGTCGGTGTAGGTGTGGCCGTTGAGGGTACGACCGGTCTGCGTTGCGCCAGGCATGGCGGGATTCCTTTCGTGTTCGGTGGATGGCGGTCGTGCGCAGGCACTGGCGCTCACAGCGACGGCGATTGCGAGTGCCAGGCACCGGCCGGAGGACATCGGGTGCATCGGGCCATTCCATTGCAGGGTTTGGCTCCACTATAGAAAGATTGAGATCGGTGGAACAGGCCCCCGGAATATCTCTTCAGGCATTTCGAACACTTCCGAAGTCGGCGTGACCTCGGTCCTCCGGTTCACAGACTGCTCAACGATCGAGCGACCCGGGATCCAGGTTCCGATGAATGAATCGACCAGCTTCATCCCACTCGGGCGGTGAAAGGTCCATTGATTCCGGATCGACAGCGTATTGATCCTCTGTCAGCGCCTGCAGGCTCTGCTGAATCGCTGTACGGAATGAGGAGACGTCAAAGTCCTTCGGCTTGCGTGACTGGCGACTCCAGTTGTCGACCGCGTACAGTAGAGTGGAGCTATAGGCACCCCATTGAGCGACTGCATCGAGATGGCAGACCTGCGTCCATTCAAGCTGACCAACCGCCAGGAACGCGTGTCTGGATCGGTAATAGCGCGTTAGATCGCGTGTCGCCGCCATGGATTGCAGAACGGCTTCATCGTCCAGCACACCGCCCATGCGATGCATCTCAAATCCGAAAATGAAACGGGTAACGGCGGTACCGAACTCCTGGGCGGCCAGATCCTTCTGCAGGTGCGCTTCTACCCGGTTGATGTCGATCCGCCAAAGTCCTTGACTGGCATCGAAACGCCATCCCTGCCTAAGGGCAGTGGCTTCGAAACATCCAGTTGACCAGGTTATCCGGTGCTCGAATTCCATCGGGGAATGTTCCTCTGCGATCCGTGCAAGGGCTACAAGAGGCAGCGCGTCGGCTTTGCCGGGAAAATGCCCCGCAGCTTACTGGTCTCGGGTCAGGCGAAGATTACCGTCGGAGGGAAGCAGCACGCGGTACACCTGACGCTCGCCAGCGCCCAGCGTCAGATTCTGCGAGGTGGAAATGTTCGGGCAGAGACCACCGCCCGTTTCCAGTTTGAGGAAGTAGGCTCCCGGAACAACATGAAGCGTGGCTGCCTCGCCCTGCCTGATTGCCATCACCTTCTCGTTGTTGAGAGAGATGTCATGCGAGCAACCGGAGCCAAAGTAACCTTTGTCACGGCTGATATAGATCGTCGCCGAGCGCTCAGCAGACTTCTGCAAGTACTGCGGCAGGTAGACCCGCTCGGAAGGGATCGGTTTGGCCTGGGCCTCCGTCACTGGCACCGTGGAGCATCCGGCCAGCGAGAAAAGAGCGGCTGCAAAGGTCAGCGCTACGACGTTCCTCATCCATTTCCCCAGATCGTTTTCCCGGAGTTTACTTGAGAGTCCAGCGGATCAGAGGGCGGGAAGCACGGGTTCACCGCCCTCATCCTGTCCGTGGCAATGCGCCGGCAAGTCAAGGGACAAGACAGCGCTCTACCTGCAGCGACAGTGCTTCGCAGGCGTCGAACAGACCATCGACCAGCGCTGCCGACGGATAGGAGCCCGGATCGTCGTTCTCCCGGGCTATGTGTGCGGCGTGCAACATGGCGGTGAGCGCGGTGATGCCCGAGGCACTGCGGGTGGCCAAGGCCAAGTCGAAAGCGCGACCGGGCGTGAGGCGGTTTTCGGACCACGGTGTGCCGTCCGCACGATGGCCTTTGCCGTGGCCTTGCAGGAACGTGAAGAACGCAGAGGGAGGCGCGGACTCGGCTGCATCGCTGAGTGCGTCTTCCATCTTTTCGGCGAGAGCATTGGGAAGATCGCGCACGGCATCGCCGAACAGCGCGTGCAGACGAGGATAGTCGGGAAGCAGGTCAAGCATGGTGGCAACCTCGCAGTATGGCCACCTGCAGATGCAAGGTGGCGGACGGTGCGGGTTGGCGTGCCGGATACGTACCGCTAAAGCCGGCGGATCGAGAGATCCCCACGCACCGTCCGCCATGGACTGGCCGACGGTGCATTGTCGTGATTGCAGTTGTGGCTGCAAGCACGACCGGTAGCGGTACGTAAGTTCGGGACGCCAATCCCGGCCAGGGCGGGTGCCTTGGCGGAGCCATGATTCGCGCGCCGTCCGGCGCTGAAAAGAGGCAGAAACAGCATTGCGTGCAGCCTGCGACAGCCAGGGCCTTCTGCGTGCTGGAGCCGTGACGAAGAGCACGCACCGGAGCAGCCGACCGTCGCCCGCGGCATGGCCGATCACGACGATCGAATTACCCAAAGCGCCGCCATCATGCAGATCACGACCCGCCTACAGGTTCGACGCGTTCCGCCACAGACTGCTACGGGCGCGCATGGGGCATGGCCACGGTCACTACTGCCCCATCATGATGGGCGCCTTGCATTCACTGCGGAAGTTCGCCGCCTTGCGGTCCAGCGCTACGCGCAGTTGCGGAACCCGCGCCATCTTGCCGCGCATCGCTGACACGGGCAGCGCGCCCGCAAACTCGGACTGGGTCACTCCCAGCGGATCGGGACCACGACGGATGTTCCAGACAAGGGCGTCCAGGTTCGTGCCAAATGCCAGCACCGTGTCCAGCGACAACAACGCTCGTCCATACAGGCTTCCATCCTGCAGGCGCGTCCAGTCCATGGTGTTGGTCAGGCTGGTGGAGTGAACCGAGAACCGTCTGGCCGGATCGGCGAAGCGGTACAGATGAATCCACGTATGCCCCGGGTCTTTCAGTGGCTGGCCGATCTCCTTTGCATTGAACCGGAACTCCATGCCCACAACCACGTCGCGCTCGGGAACGGTCTTCTGACGGGTCGCATCACGCGGCCAGTGGTAGATCAGATTCCAACTGAACGAGGCACCGGTGCCGAAAGAGACCTGCTTCGATGTCCATTGATAGGTGTCGCGCGATTCCGTAGCCCCGGTGGCTCCATCCACATAGCGCAGGGCGTCCCAGGTCCCGTCAGCCTCTTCCGACCAGAGACCACACGCCAATGATTGGACGGCTGCTTGCGCAGCGGCGGGCAGTGCTGCGGCCAACAGCGCGACGGCCAACACACGGATTCGGCGCGGGAAATGCTGCATCAGCTTCGACATGGGAATCCTTCCTGGATTGCAACCATTGAACGACGGCGAGCTCGGGTTGCGGGCCCCATGGTAACCCGGTGCAAGCCTGCGTTCGCCCAGACGGAGGCGGTACAAGCCGCAAGCGACACCAAGCCCGCTTATCATTGGCTCGTAAGGGCACTTTACGCCCATTGACGTATGCAAGGCAGTTTCAGGATGTCTATGGAATGGCGCCCCTCGGGCTGGGGCCAGCGTTTGACCCGTTCAGCACACTGGTTGCTGCGGCTGGAAGGCGAATACATCGAGATTCGCATGGGTGGCAAGCACTACCGCCAGCACGTTGACGATGATGCGCGCGTGCGGATCATTCCAGGCCTGTTCTGGGCCCGGGTCGAGCTGCAGACTGAAGACCATCACACGGTGTCCGTCGATGGCCTGCCCAACCGCCAAGCATCCCAGCTTTCGGCCGCCGTGCAGCAGGTCCTGTTTACCTGCACGACCCGCGGTCGCAAAGCGCTCTTTGCAGACATCCTCGCGCAGATCTACTGCTGGCTGGCCGAGGCAGACGCCCTGACCGACCGCGCCAGCGCCGACCGCCGATGGATCACCCACGAACAGCAGCAAGCACTGCTGGCCGAGCGCCCCGCCCTGCCCCTGCAGCCGTCCGAGCTGCAGCAGCTGTTCCTCGACGACGCCGTACACGAAGACCTGCACGCGCACAGCCACCGTGCCGCGCTGGACGCCCTGCGCGACTGGGAACTGGATTGGCCATCCGTCTGGGCCGAGGCCAACGCGTCCATGGCAACGCGCGAGCTGGTGCTGGCCAGGAACTTCCTGCAACGGGTGGAGAGCAAGCCGCTTACCGAAGAACAAGCCCGCGCGGTCATCTGTTTCGACAACCGCGTGCAGGTGGTCGCCTCAGCCGGCTCCGGCAAGACCTCCACTATGGTGGCCAAGGCTGCTTACGCTATCGACCGTGGCTTTGTGGCCCCCGAGCGCATCGTGATGCTGGCCTTCAACAAGGATGCCGCCAAAGAGCTGGAAGATCGGGCACAGCGATCCTTCGAGCGGCTAGGCATGGGCGATACCGTGGTGGAGGCGCGCACTTTCCATGCACTTGGCCTGTCCATCATCGCCAAGGCGACGGGGCGCAAGCCCGATATTCCCGAATGGGCCGTCGAAGCAACGCTGGGGTTCAACAAGCTGGCCGAGCTGGTAGACGACCTGAAGGACCGTTCGACCCACTTCCGCACCCAGTGGGACATGTTCCGGCTGGTGTTCGGGCGCGATCTGCCGCCACTGGGCGCGCAGATGCTGGCCGATGGCTACAACCGAGATGGCACCCCCTACATCCGCACCCTGCAGGGCGAACGGGTGAAGAGCCTGGAAGAGTGCGTGATTGCCGATTGGCTGTTCTACAACGGCGTGGCCTACAACTACGAGCGGCGCTACGAATTCGATACCGCCACCGATACCCATCGTCAATATCGCCCGGACTTCTATTATCCGGACGCCAAGCTGTATCACGAGCACTTCGCGCTGGATGCCGACGGCCAGCCGCCGAAGCATTTCGACAACTACGCCGATGGCGTGCGCTGGAAACGCGAGCAGCATGCCGCACGCGGTACCGCGCTGGTCGAGACCACCTCGTTCGGGCTACGCAGTGGCGAGGCCCTGCACCACCTATCGGAACGGCTGGGCGAATCACGCATCGAACTGGACCCCAACCCGGACCGCGAACTGCCCGATACCGGCGCCAAGCCCATGCCCGATGCCGATCTGATCGGGCTGATGCGCACTTTCATTGCACACGCCAAGAGCAACTGCCTGAGCCTGGAAGACATGGCCGAGCGTCTGCGGCAGATGCCCGAGGATCAGTTCAAGGAACGTTACCGGCGCTTCCTTGAAATCGCGGGGCCTGTGTTCCAGGCGTGGGATGACGCGCTGGCGGACGAACGCAGCATCGACTTCGAAGACATGTTGAACATGGCCGCCGGGCTGCTGGAACAGGGCCACTATGAATCGCCCTACGAGCTGGTGATGGCCGACGAATTCCAGGACGCCTCGCGCGCCCGCGCCCGCTTGTGCCGCGCTCTGGTCAACCGCCCGGGCCGCTATCTGTTTGCCGTGGGCGACGACTGGCAGTCGATCAACCGCTTCGCCGGCGCCGATGTTTCAGTGATGACCGGTTTCCGCGAATGGGTGGGGCACGGGCAAGTGCTGAAACTGGAGCAGACGTTCCGCTGCCCACAGGCACTGTGTGATGTTTCCAGCCGCTTCATCAGCCGCAATCCGGCGCAGATCGCCAAAGAAGTTCGTTCTGCTACGCCGGCAATGGGCCCGGTGCTGCAGGCGTTCCAGACGAACCGGCGTGAGGAGCTGCAGGATGGTGTTCGCCAGTACCTTGCCAAGCTGCACCAGCAGCTCTTGTCAGGTGCGGTTCCGCAGGGACGCGACGGGCGCGTTAGCGTTTTTGTTCTGGGGCGCTACCGCGCGGATCGCGGTGTAGTGCCTTCGGATTGGAAGACGACCTTCGGCAGCACGATGGATGTCGAGTTCCTCACAGCACATCGATCGAAGGGGCGCGAGGCGGACTACGTGATCCTGCCGGGCATGATCAATCGCAGCTTCCCGAGCCTACGCTCGGATGACCCGGTGCTTTCGCTGGCAATGCCGGATGGTGATACCTATCCACTGAGCGAAGAACGACGGTTGTTCTATGTCGCGCTGACGCGTGCACGACGGTCGGTTGCGATGTTCACTCTGCAGGGGAAGCACTCACCGTTCCTGGACGAGCTGGTGGCGGAAGGGGTTGTGGAGGTGTCCGGGATTTCAGGCGCGGCCATCAATGAGGAGCGCTGCCCGGTGTGCAAGTTGGGCGTGTTTGTGGAGCGGAATGGGCCGCACGGGGCGTTCCGGTCGTGCTCTAGTTATCCGTTGTGCCATAACAAACCGAAGGATGGGCGACGCTACTAAGAATCTTCATGGCAACAGCCTTTGGAAAAGCGCGGACGCCCTGCTTCAATTCTCCATGGAACGCATGGGCGGATCAGACGCCGTCACAGCCAGCACCGGCCTTGGCCAGTCCGGCGACTTCACGCAGCGATTTCTGGATGTCCGCGACTGAACTGCAGATGTTCTCAGGCGCCACGTCGAAGCTCACACCGCCAGCCCGTCGCTTGAAGGCAGAAAATTCGGACAGGCATTGCCCTGCCAGACGCTTGGCATCCAGCTTCGCCGCAGCCTGAACGATTGAATATCCCTGCGCGGCGACGTAGCACTTGTAGTCCTCAGAAAATGCTCCGTCCATGCGAAAACGTGTCAATCCTGCAAGGTGCCGGGGCGCGGCTGGACTTCTACTGCCGCCGATCAAGGCAAGACCCAGCTCGGCACCATCAGCCCCTGCACAGGCATAGGGGACCTGGGAGCACAGTGACATGCTTCCAGAACTCTTGTGTACGGCCAAGGAGGCGAGAATGGAGTGCTCGGCCATTTCCATGTCTGCTTCAAGTTTCTCTGCCAGCGGCCGGGCTGATGCTGGAGATGCGAAGGAAGCACAGAGCACAAGGCACGAGATGAGTGCAGCGATCTTCATTGGCCTACCAGAAGCGAGGAAGAGCCCACAGAGTACTCCCTGGTTCAATGCGGATCTGCGAGAGAAGAAGACTCGCGGGAACTTTTGGTTGCGGCACCGCCATCGCTGAGCGCGCGGGGCGAAGCCTACCGAGGCATCAAGAGTACTTCCTGAAGCAGTTGGCCTTGTCACTCTTGGCCTGTCACCGCAGCCGGGCCCGGGGCCCGCTTACGAAGCTTCTTACAGGTAGATTGCGCCATTCGGTGGAATATTCGCCACCTCTTGTCACATCTACCGCAGATGCGTATCAGCACGGCGCCCCCTACTTTTCGGCGCCGAAGCAGTGCGCCGATGATGGCCTCGGCCTGGCACCCGTTTTGGCCAGAAATGACGCCGCTTTCCGATATTGAGTCCACCCTCTGGGATGCTGCATGCATGCGTCATGCTCTGCGTGGCGGACTCAGGTCCAGAACAATATGTGTGGAGTACAGTGATGCACATGAGATCGATCCTGTTTACGGCCATCCTGGCGGCGACTGCCACTGCCACTGCCACTGCCACTGCCTGCTCGGGACAACCTTCCACAAGCCGGAGCGCAGCATCATCGGCGGCAGAAGGACCTGCGTCGTCGCCCAGTCAATCGGGCCAAACCCCGGCCGAGAACACGCCGCAACGCTCAATTGCCGGCAGTCCATCGGGCTTCAAGGCGAATGCAGTTGCACAGCGGATATGCACCGGAGACTGCAATGAAGCCGCCCCCCCTTGCAAGCAGGATCACAAGAAGAAGCTGAGTGGCTGATCCGCCACAAGTATCCTTCACAAGCTGAGCTCGAGCACCTGCGTTCAGAGTCGCTCGACGTACTGCAACTGAAGGCGTCTGCGGGTGACACCACTGCAGCCGCGGTACTGGGGAAACGGCCTGCTTTAGAAGGGATTCGCAGGCGACCAAGTACCTGATCCACGCCCTCAAGGTTAGGCGTATTGCAGGCCATGGGTGTCCATTCAAGAGCACCCAGTCTGCCGGAGTTGAATGACACGAGCAGGTGCGAAAGTGCCATCGAGATCGAGATTCTGCCTGGGCCCTGCCCGCGGCATCCCCGCCATAAAAAAAGTCCCTTCAAAGACAGGGGCCTTTCATGGTTCTGGCGGGCCATGCGGGATAGCGATGAGAACTATATCTACTCCATAGCCCTCTATAACCCTCCAAAATAAGCCTAGCGTGATGGTCTTTGGGTCAACGCGGGGCATAGACATTGCTCAGCGTTCCCTCTGTGTTCTGATCCCAGGATCACACAGGAGTCCTGATTGGAGCGATCACGATGCGCCGCGTTCAACAGCCGATGGAGCAGCAGCAACGGAGCAAGAACACCACGCTCATCGTTCTCGCCGCGTTCAAGCGGGGCGAGGACGGCGACCTGAGGCCAGCATTCGAAGCGCAGCAGATGCCGAGCAAGGATGATGCCGTCGCCCGGGCAAAGCTGATGTCGCGGGGCTATGCCGGCGTCATCGCATGGAAGATGCCGGCCAACCCGGACGAGGGCGAATTCGGCGAGCCCGAAGTGCTATGGCAGCACGGCTAAGTGCCCGGTCTGGAATAGAGCCCTACCGCTGGAAGTAGCTGTCGCCGCCTTGGAGCCATTCCTTCGAAACACACTTCCCGGCAATCCTGTCGATGAATGCCTTGGTCGCCGCACCTGTTGCCTTTGACGCATCGCCGGTCACTCGCCCGCCAAAGATTTGAAGCAAGCCGCGTTCGTAGAGATGGTCGCAGCCGAACACGCAGAGCGGCATGACGATATGCGGGTCGAGACGTTCGCGCTCGTTGCAGAGGGATCGCTTCTTCTTGTGCGCCGTGACGAGGGAGGCAACGTCGTGCTCCTCACCGCAGATGGCGCAGAGGTGCGTCTTGCGGCCTTCGAAGAGGTATTTGGACAGGATCGATTGTTCGCGGCGGTGCGTGCTCTGCACGTCGGCATCCGTGCTGCCGATTGCGCCGATTCTCTGGAGGCGCGCCGCGAAGCGGGAATAGCGGTCGTCGTCGGTGAGCGCGTCGTCCACGGGCTGGCGCTCCAACGGCCGGGGTCGGCCAACGAGGCTGTAGACGAACTGCTTGCGTCCGGCGGACCGGTCGACGTTCACCAACGCGTTCGCGCCGATCGTCTTCGTGAACAGAGGGATGCCGTATCCGAGCGACACAAGATGCGCGCGTACCGTGACGAAATCGGACGGGCCGTTCTCGTCGAGGAAGTCGACGATGTCGGTCTCGATATCTGTCAGTTCGGTGGTCTCGCCCTCGAATCTGGCCATGCGCTTGCCGCACTGGAAGAATTTTGAGCCGCGGATGTATTGCTCGATGGCTGCTTGGTCCGGATAGGACAGGTTTGTCGAACGACGGCGCAGCGCATTGGCGAGTGTCGCTGCGAGGCGGGAGATCTCGACCTTGTCGAAGACGGAGAAGACCTTCTCGGACATGTTGACGAGGACGTTCTCGCGATCCTCGAAGCAGTAGCGCGTGATGCCGCCCGATTCGCCGACCCAAGCCTCGGGATGGAGGCGGATGACTGCAAGCAGCGTCTTGAGCTCGACATCGATTTGCGAGAGATGCGCGACGTCCGCCAAGCCGACGAGGCCCGGGATGCGCCGCGTCTCCTTGACCGCGGCCTTGAGGAGCTTGACGCTCTCGCCGTCGAGGATCAGATAGTCCTCGACCTCGTCGAGCTTGGAACGGGTCAGGGAAGTGATGCGGCCGTCGTAGAGGCCGTACTCGGTGCACAGGCCAAGGCCCTGCATCATGTTCAGCACGCCCAGGATGTTAGCGTCCTCGTCGGCCCAGCCTTCGTCGACCAGAAGTTTCGCGAGATCGGAGGCGAACCAGATGCCGAAGGCCGAGATCCGTTCGGCGCAGGCGCGCAGCTCAGGCAGGTCCTCGGCACCGACACAATCGCGGTAGTTCGCAGCGATAATCTGACGGGTGCGTTCGCGGGTGATGCCGCCGAAATGCTGACCGGTCTCCTCGAGCGTCGGCCAGGTCGACGAGCCGAAGCCGTTGAAGAAGGCCACGACGTCGATGTTGCGGGTCTTGGTCTCGCCTTCCGGGATGGCGGAATCGAGATGGGTGAGGAGCTCCTCTTCGAGCGTAACCGTCAACGAGTGTCCCTCAAATTCATATCCACAGATTAGGCTAAGTCAGAAGCAAGTGCGGCACCATATCGTACTGAAGCCGTCCCAGCCCTAACAAGCAAAAACCCTAAGCGGTTTCTGGGCAGCACGTTCAGCTTAGCTTGACGGCATTACTTAGGATGTAGTCATCGGTAGGCAGACAAGCGACGGGTCTATGCGATCCGTTCTAGCGGAAGCCGCGTGGAATTTGTGCCGTCAGTTTGCCAACTGCCCATGTTGCTCAAGAAGCCGCATTAGGACAGCATTGGTATGCGTAAAGTTCGAGAGCTGACCCTGAAGCTGGTACGCCCACTTCTCGCCATGGAAAAGATTGTTTCGGAATCGCCAGACAATCATCATCACCGTGAGGAGCCGATCGCGCTGATCGGCGTTGCTTCCATCGAGGACCGACTGGACGATACCGGGCTGGTCTGCGGGGCGCAGATGGAGGTGCGGAAAGTGGTGCGTGAAGCCGCCGTTGACGTAATAGCGCTGCTGAAAATAGGCCAGCTCGGCGCCATATTGGTCGGCACCGAGCGTGTCCGTTCCTCAGACGGCCGCTATCGCCTCTCATTCCTAGTGCTGGAGGACGGTGTCGGCTTTTCAGGGGTATCCGTCCGAGGCGTCAATGTGATGTTCCTCGGGTCGATGAGGAGTTTCAGATCGCAGGCCGTCGCCTGATCCACTCCATATTCTTCAAGGTCGTCGACCTCTGGTCTAACATCGAGCGCTTCGAATCACGAACAGTCCATCGAGATCATCATCGCTGTAGACGCTGATGTGTCGGGCTGTAGCACAAAAACGGCGGTGATCGACGGTGCGTATTCTACTTGGTGACGTTGCGGCCATCGGAGGTGATCGGCGGCAATATTGCGCTGTAGAGGGCAATCGGCGGGGGCTGGCGGAGAGAGTGTCTGATTCTAGGGGCTTCCCTAGCTTCCGTGCGCTTCCGTGGAACCAGTCTCAGCTCTTGCGCCAGCTATCTTTCACCATCCGGACTGGTTCGCACGCCTTCGCGGGAAACCGCGTCAACTGGGCGGGTACATGGATGGGTAGGAATGGGTCTGAAGATCAATCGCTTGACGGCGAGACGGGTGGCCACGGTCACGGAGCCGGGCTACCACGCGGACGGTGGTGGCCTCTACCTACAGGTCACCGCTTCCGGGGCGAAGAGCTGGGTGTTTCGATATCGCTTTGAGGGGAGACGCCCAGAGATGGGACTTGGCCCGCTGCATGTGATCGGCCTCGCTGATGCGCGGGTGGCGGCTGACGCCGCGAGAAAGTTGATCCAGGCGGGCCAGGACCCTCTTGCCGGGAGGCGCGCCGCCGCGGTGGCCACGTCATCCATTCCGACCTTCTGGGAGGCGGCTGTCGCGTACATAGCTGAACGCCAAGCGGGTTGGACGAACCCGAAGCATGCGGGCCAGTGGATAAGCACGCTGGAGACCTACGCCAGGCCGGTGCTGGGAGACCTGCGGGTTGATCGAATCGAGACAGACCACGTTCTGGCCGTACTCAGGCCTATCTGGGCAACCAAGACGGAGACAGCCAGCCGGGTCCGGCAGCGAGTGGAAGCCGTACTAGACTCGGCCACCGTCCAGAAGAAACGAGCTGGCGACAACCCTGCTCGCTGGCGTGGGCACTTGGCCGTGATCCTTCCGAAACCCACCGCCGTCACCAAGGTCGAGAACTTCGCTGCCCTGCCGTACGCAGAACTTCCTCGCTTCATGGCAGCGTTGCGATCCCGCCACGGCGAGGCAGCGCGCGCACTTGAGTTCACGATCTACACGGCCGCCCGGACCGGAATGACCCTTGGAGCAGTGCCAAGAGAGGTGGATCTTGCCGCCGGCACGTGGACCGTTGCATGGGACAGGATGAAGGCGAAGGTGGAGCACACGGTCCCCCTGTCGCCGCCTGCAATGGCGCTTGCGCGGCAGCGTATGGGCCGTCCCTTGTTGTTCCCTAACGATCTGACGGCCGAGCCACTAAGCGAAAACGCGATGCTGGCGGTCCTGAAGCGAATGGGATTCGGACACGTCACCGTTCACGGCTTCAGGTCCACTTTCAAGGATTGGGCGAGTGAAACCACTGATTTTCCTGATGATCTATCCGAGGCTGCCCTGGCTCATCAGATCAGGGACAAGGCTAAGGCCGCCTACAAAAGAGGCACTATGTTGGCCAAGCGCAGATCACTCATGGACGAGTGGGCGAAGTTCGCCAATGGCGGCAGGGAATGACACGATTGTTAAGATCGGGTATAGATTGCTCTATCGCGCCACTTGGCGCCTTGGAGACGACGTTGTGGCTCTTGAAACTGGAAGGATCCTTGTTCGTTCGATTGAGTTCGGCCAGCCTCCCTTTAGAAAGCTGGGGGCGATGAAGATCGAGTTCGCAGATCGGGTAACTCTTATTGCTGGCCACAACGGAATCGGCAAGTCGACAATTCTGGGGCTACTAACAAATACATTTGGCCTAACCGGATCAGAGCACAAGACTTACTTCGGCGAAAGCTACTTCAAGAACATTGAGAGAATAGTTTTCATTGCAAAGGAGGAAGCTGTAGGTTCCAAGGCCAACCCAAAGTCCAATCCGATTGTCTCGGCAAAGCTCGGCGATATTACTATCCGCAAACGCTGCAGTGTTATTGAGCGCAAGCAATGGAATCGCGCTCGAGTGGTGCCACGCACAGTGGATCCGGATCCGAACGACCCGGTTGGCCACTCGGCCAAGATACCGTTGCCCACGATTTATCTCGGCATGCGTCGCCTTGCATCGATAGGCGAGTCTGGTGACATTGATTTGGCCAGCTCGCTGCTGAGCATGGAGGATGCGGACCGAAAGGTCATTGTGGAGTTTGTGAAGTCTGTCATTCTTGGAATATCCGTAAATGACCAGGTCACTCAAACACCCGTGAAAGCAAATGGCGTTGTTTCTGTTCAACCTGGCTTTGACGCCCACGGGGCAATGGCGATCTCGGTCGGACAGGATAGCCTTGGTAGCATCGCCACTGCATTCGCCTCCTTCAGCAAGCTGCAACGTGAGCTTGGTGAATCCTACCCTGGCGGCCTGCTCGTAATCGATGAAATTGATGTCGGCTTCCACCCGCATGCGCTTGAGCGCTTGGCCAAAGCGATTACAAAATATGCGCGAAAGTTCGATGTGCAGGTTGTTGCCACGACTCATTCCCCAGCGCTGATCGAATGTATACACCCGTCGGGAGGCGGAAATGCAAAATCTCCCGATTCGGTAGTCTATTTGCTCGACACGAACACTCCTCGCATCGCCGAGGATCAGTCACTTAAATCGATTCTTCAGGACATGTCATTGAGGCAGGACATCCCTGTCCCGACGGTGAAGCCCAAGCTGGGCGTCTATTTTGAAGACGAAGAAGGTCGGCAGCTTTTCGACGAACTGTTCGGAAGAGGAAAGAAAATATCTATTTCCAAGCGTGCGGGCGTTTCCATTCAGCCAATAGCACTAGGTGTTGGAGGTTCGAACCTACTTCAGCTCCCTGATCACGATCCCATCTTCCGAGATCGAATCCTAGTCGTCGATGCTGACACTACTGTCCCAAAGAAGTCCAAGGATCGAGGCAACACCGCAAAGTTGCCTTGTCCCCCCGGCGCGCAAGGGACGGACCGGTCTCCAGAGAACATGATCATCAACTTTGTAAGGCAGCTGATGGACGCCAACACTGGCCCATATTACAATCTGATGTTGCGCATCAAGGTCTCCAATCCGTCAAGCGATAAAATCAGAGCAGAGTTCTTTTCGGAGGATGTCAAGCTGGGCGACAGAGTTTCAACCAAAAAATGGTGGAACAAGCATTGGCCGACACTCAAGTCTTGGAAGATCATCGACCTCTGGATGGAGCACCATTCCGCTCAAGTTTCCGCCTTCGTGAGCGAGTTTGAATCGGCGGTTATCCGCACAGCGACTCGCCTTCAATAGCCTCCCAAGGGTCTATGTACTCGAACAAGCTATACACACCGCTAAGGTATCCTGGGGGCAAAGCGAGATTCGCCCCTCTGGTGACCGAGATCATTCAGAAGAATGGCCTCAACGGCGGCCATTATCTGGAGCCCTACGCGGGAGGTGCGGGGCTGGCCTTAATCCTACTTATGGATAAGGTCGTGGAGCACATCCATATTAACGACCTCGATCCGGCGGTCGCGTCATTTTGGCGTGCGGCTACAGACGGCAGTGATCGCTTGATCAATCTCGTCTCGACCGCTGAAGTGACAATGGATGCTTGGCACCACTGGCGATCCGTGATGCAGGGTAAAACGCCTGCTTCAGCGCTGGAGCGCGGGTTCGCCACGCTTTTTATGAACAGGACGAATCGGTCAGGCATCCTCAAGGGTGGCGTAATCGGGGGAAAGCTTCAAGCAGGAGCCTACAAGCTCGATGCTCGCTTCATGCGCGAAAAAATTTGTAGCCGGCTTCAGCTGATTAGGGACAACAGTAAGTTCATTCACGTCTATGAAGAGGATGCGATCAGTCTTCTTAAGAGATGCAATACTCTTGTACCAGCCAAATCCCTTGTTTATTTGGATCCACCATATTACGTAAAGGGCGCAGGGCTTTATCGAAACTCCTACAAGCACGAAGATCACACGGAAATCGCAGATTTTCTCCAGTCGGGAGAACTTGGCCTACCGTGGATTACGTCTTATGACAATGCAGCGGAAATTCGGGAAATGTACGCTGCCGAGAACAGCGTCACTTATGGTTTGAACTACACCGCCCAGCGCCGATATGTCGGCGACGAGGTCATGTTCTTTAGCAGCGAACTTTCGCACGTGCCGTCTGGCTAATCACGCCGAC
Source organism: Stenotrophomonas sp. 1278 (assembly GCF_029892765.1). Taxonomy (NCBI): domain Bacteria; kingdom Pseudomonadati; phylum Pseudomonadota; class Gammaproteobacteria; order Lysobacterales; family Lysobacteraceae; genus Stenotrophomonas; species Stenotrophomonas sp. 1278. The sequence goes on along the minus strand of NZ_JARXWD010000002.1, from coordinate 187,311 downwards.
GGCGAGGCCGCGTAGCGGCTACTCTATCAAGATGCAGCGATCTAACTTTCTACCGCTGCCAACAGCGCCTTACTGCAGCAAGGCTCCGGCAAGTGAGGCATTTTGAGGACGACGGCTTAGAAGTCTGCCTGACTCTGGATGCGAATCAAAGACTTGCTTTGACTTCATTTCTGGAGCAGGGGCCCCGGGGCCATTGCAGCGCAAGGGCTCGATGGCGAGTTTTCTGGAGGCTCTGCACTCAGACGGTGCGGCCCATCTGGTGGCGCCCCGCCCTCACCCAAGCCTTCAGGGGGTCCTTCGCCCTGGGCTTCGTCACCGCTGGCGGACGGATTGGCGCCAGCGCTTCCTTGACCCGCTCCAGCTCCTTCGCCCCCGCCTCGGCCAGACGCCGGGCCTGCTGCAGCTGTTCGGGTGTCGGCGGCAGGCCAGGCAGCGGCGGTAGGGGTTCCCTCGGGGAGTCGTCCACCATCCGAGCCACAGCGGCTCGCAGCCGCATCTCTGGGTAGAGCCTGGCCGCGCACCACCGCTCGGCGTAGCGCTTGCCCTGGTCGACGCTCGCCGCCCATACATCCTTGGTCTGCCACATCTTCCGAGCATCGAGGTGCACGCGTACCCCGCGCTCCTTCGCCGGCGAAACCTGGGCAATCTGCCGGCCACTCCACCACAGCACCCATGTGTCCCTCAGCTGGACCCAGCCAGAGGGTGGTGGTGCTGAGCGGAAGCCTTGGTAGCCGTGCATCGGGAGCATGGACGGAAGGATACGGCTGGGCGTCGCACAGCCTGCGAATCGGCAAGGCCCCAGCCTGAAGCGCTCACACTTCGACAGGTGTCACATCGCTGGCCAGCGTGGGGCTTTACCTACACCGGCCCGGGCGGTTTTCTGATTGCACCTATGCACAGGTGTTGCGACGGTGCAGCGGCAGTGCAGCACTACCCTACTCATGGAGAGATGGAAGTGAACTCAACGCATAACAATTGCAGGACTGCCCGCTCGTCCACTCGCCGCCTGATGTTGGGCATGTCACTTGCCCTGTTGTCGGTCGGCTTCGCCCAGAGCGCGTTCGCTGGTCAGTGGGTGCCAACGGGCCGCCTGCTGTGGGTGGATTCAGAGACCATCCAGCCTTATCCGGTGGCCTATACCAATTTCTGTCAGGGCGGCGTGGACGGGCCCAGCGGCGTCTACACGTACGGCGACTGGGGGCCGGAAGGGCTGGGCTCGTGCCCGACCGACGCGTACACAGGCTTTCAAAATATGAAGGGCACTGTCGGCTCCTGTAGACCAGATCCCGAAGCCGTTGGCGGCGGCTATTCCTGTGAGGAGTACCACTACACCTTCAGCGGTCAATCTTACCCAGGCCCGATGCCGGCGACCTGTAGCTCGCCGGGAGTCTATGGCGTCGGCAACTACTACCGTACAGAGCTTGTGTACTTCGGCTCTGGCGATAATCCCAACGACTACTACGACAGGTACTTCCAAAGCTCGACCGAGTACGTCTGTCAGTAGTCGGCCCTCCTGGCACCCAGTTGTACTGTCCCCGCGCGAGCGGGGACAGCTCACGCTTCCACCAAGTAAGAACCGCCCCGACCAGAGACCGAAGACAGTGCAGCCGGAGCAAGGATGCCGTCGAAGCCCAATCAGGGGTGCCGTAATCAACAAGGGCTCTACACTCGGGCGAGCCGGCGCATAGCGCAAAGCTCCAGCACAACGGAGGCTGTAGACTGCGGCACCATCAAAAGGATGCTAAGGAAACGAGCATGGCCGACACAGGGTTGTTCCTCCTCAGCGACGTTCTGGGGCAAGAAGACGACAGTGGTCGGCTGCTGCAGGTAACCCAAGTCGTGTGCCGCTGTCTGCAGTGCTCGTCCCGGTTCACCGGACGGCCCAATGAAGGGCTCTTCGATCTCCCCGGTGGCGCAATTCTCAGCTGCCCCAAGTGCCCAAATCGGCAGGCTATCAGCCTGGCCAGATTCGCCGACTTCTTGCAGAAGAGCGCTTGAACCTCAAACGCTCGTAAATTCGGCTGGCATCGCCGCTCAAGCGGCGATTGCGTACGGTTCGACAAGCGCTCTCAGCAGGTCCATCCCGGTCGCGCTCGCGGCATCGGAATCGCTACGCTGCTTGAAGCCAGTCCAATCCGCATGAGCAAGGCTTCGCAGCTCCGCACGCTCGACGGGGAGCCAGCGCATCGGCCAAAACGGAAGACGCCGGTAGCCCGCCCGGCCCCGCTGCAATTCAACCAGAGCGGAATGGCTCCTTGCGCTCAGGACTCGGGAATAGGCTACCGACAGCCCATCCTCTGGTCCTTCGAGATACTGAAGAAACCGCTCTCCGTCGAAGAGCAGAACTCCCGTCACCCCGGCATCTCGATTGAACCGGCATGCGTCATCTACGATCGCATCCAACTTACCATCAGACTGCCCTAGTCGCCCCTGCGCGATCGCCGGACTGACCTCGCTCGCATACACAATGGCCCTGATGGGCATGGCGCACCTCCTCGCTGAGAGGCAAGACCCTAACAGCCAAGGGCGCAAATTGGTGTAGATGTATAGGCAGAATCCATAACGCTTCAGCTTCAAACTCTTGCTGAATTCGGACTCCCGTCACAAGATCTACCCGCCCCACCCCGCAGCATGCAATTGACTCCTCGGTACACGGCCATGCCAGACACAGGTCTTTTCTACGTTCTCAACATCGACCCGATGCGCAATCACCAGGGGAAGATCGAAAGCGTCATCGCCATCAGCGTGCGATGTAACAGCTGCCAGCACGTCACCCACTCGACAGGCCCGAACCTTCAATCCATACCGGGCGGTACGCTACTCGCTTGCGCCAAATGCGGCGGACGCCAAGCGGTCAGTAACGCGCGACTGGTCGAATGCGACCACATCCTGGGTACGCCCCATTCCGAACAACAGAGCGCCTGACGAACGAGCAGTGCGCCAATGCGCCAGTAGATGAAGCCCCCTAGGCGGCCAGCCGGTGCTCGTAGAACGGGTGTCGCTTGTCGTCAAAGATCCGGTACAGCGCCGCCAGGTCGGCAGGATCAGGGTTCAGCCAGGCGTCGACGTGCTCGGGCTTGATGTTGATGATCGTCCGGTCGTGGCCAGCGGCGGCCACCTCGGGTTCCGGGTCGTCGGTGATCGCGGCAAACGAGAGTAGATCCGGCTCCTTGCCGGCCGGGTCCACCCAATGCGACCACAGGCAGGCCACCAGCATCGGCTCGCGCGTGCGCGGGGTGAACTGCACTACCTGGTTCTTGCCGTCCGGCCCCTCCACGTTCTCGTAGAAGGTATCGACCACCATCAAGCCGTGGGTGTGGCCGAAGGCCGGCGACCAGAACTTCTCCAGGCTGTCGCGGCGGGCGTTGTAGGTGCCGGGGAAACGCTGGTCGTAGTTGGCCGGCTTGCCGGCCAGTCGGCACTGATAGCGCATCGGCTTGATCGTCAGCTTGCTGCCCTCCGAGACGATCACCGGGGCGTAGACCCCGGGGAAGATTCGGCTGTCCCGGTCCGTGCCCTCGGCGCGCTTGAGGTCGGCCAGCTTGCCCATCGCGCGCTCGATCTTGTTCCCAGCGATGCGCACGTCTTCCCGGGCCTTCTTCGTCTCCTTGACCTGCAGCGATCGCTCCGCATCGGCCAGCCGCTTGCGGTTGGCGAAAAGCTCCTGCTCCAGAATGGCGGCCTCGGCCTGGTTCCACTGCTGGATCTCCGCCCACACGGCCCGCTCTGCCGCGCTGGTGCCGGCCCGGAATGCGTCGTCCATCGCCTTCGGGGTCTTGGGCCGCTTCTTGCCCGGGTCATGGGCGTAGAGCGCGGCGAATTCCTGCAGCGACACGGTGGCACCGGTCATGCGGACCAGCTTCTGGTAGGCGGCTTCGATTTGGGCGGAATAGCACATGGCCGCAATCTGGCCGCAGCACGCGTTGCGGCGGCGTGAGGGCCGCGGTTATGCCCCGGCTTCCAGCGCCGCCAGCCGGGCCAGCAACGCAACCATCTGCTCTTCCAACTGTTTGATGCGCCGGTTCTTCTGCTGGTGGGAGCGCACGCTGATTGCCAGAATCTGCATCGGGTCGATGTTGAGCGGAACTGCACATTCCTCAGTCAAGTAGGAAGAAACTTCACCATCTTCATCGACCACGGGTGTCTTGGTTTCGTACGTATACCCACCCCCTACCGCTGACGACAGAACGTCCCGAACGTTCTCCGCAAGCAGGCCAACATACCTTTTGTCATCCTTGGAATACTCAGGGCGATAGCGATAGTCGATCACTACCAGACGATCAAGGAGAATGTCAGCATCGCCCACGTGACCTTCGATGTAGTCCTTTACGTCAGCCGAAGAAGTGTTGTTGAAGCCACGCGCCGACAACACGCCATCTTGCCCCAGCGTCATCTTCCCTTCGATGCTGCCGAGCCCGTTGGCGGCACCCCATTGGAGCGCACCTCCAGCCATCCACATGCCACCAGATGTGTTGCCGTCCTGAATTGCGTAGCCACCGCCAAAGTTGCCAGACGACATGAACGAGAAGCTGTAAGAGCCATTACCAGGATTCATGTTGCTGCGATACTGGCGGAACTGGTGAAAATCCTGCCCTTCGACCACTCCTGGCATGACCTTCAAGCCAATGCCATCGCTGTGATGCAATTGGACTTCATTGCCCTTAATCAACATCGGTGAAAAGGCGTTCGCTGAGGCATTGATCGCCTGCAGCTGCATGTTCGCTCCATCGGTGATGAAACGGGTTCGGTTGGTGTTCGTGTTGGGTTGGAAATTGATGGTGTTGCCGGTAAACCCCATGTCCTGCCCATACAAATTCAGATTTCGCCGCTGCCCAGGGCTCACGTCTCGGCGGATGCTTTCAATGTAGGTGGTCGTCAAGTCGCTGGCGACGGTAAGCTGCGCGTTCCCTGGCGTCCCGGTTACCAGCGCACTCTTGACATAGAGGTCGCCACTGATCGTATCGCCTGCTTTGCTGACCTTTCCCTCTGCAGTGGCTTGTGCAGTAGCGGCCGTTGCATCAACTGCAGTGATGCGGTCATTTGCGGCATCGATGCGGGCACCGAGTGCAGCGTCTGCTGCTGTGCGCGCGGAGATCTCGTTGTCCAAGCGGTCGCCCGTCTCTCCACCGCCGGCCTCCAACGCCACCAGCCGCGCCTCGGCATCTTGGAAGTTGTCGTTGCAGATCGCAAACGCGGTGAAAGCGTCGTCCCCGGGCTTGCCATCTGGCTGGATGGTCGTTTGATCGATGAATTTCTGCGGCATGTGTGTTCCCTGTTGGAATTGCCCACGGCAAAGCAGGCCGAACTTGTCGGCCTGCGCTATGGGCTGTTTCAGTTTTCGACCGAGATCACCGCGAGACTTTGCGTGATGGTCTGCTGCTGGAAGGTGCCGGATGTGTGGGTCACGTCCTGGGCAGTGAAGCCAGAGATAACTGCGCGGTACTGCATCGTTTCAGAGCTAGGGCTGGTGTCGTTCACGGTGAACGATCCGCCCCAGTTGGACACGGCGCGATCCGCCCCGTCCGGCTCATTCATGATGTTCACCGAGCCCCCAACGTTGAGCACCTGCCACAGCGATTCGGCGTTGTTGCCGATCTTGCGGTAGATATCGACGCGTGCTGTGTTTTGCCCGGCACCGGCAACGAAGCCAGATGGACCCAGCGTGGTCTGAACCCGCTCGTGACGCCGGGTGAAGCTGACCGTCACTGTGCGCACGCGGCCGTTGGTTGCGAATGGACCGTTGACCAGCTCCGTACCGATGGTCTGCGTGGTCGTGGTCTGAACCGCATTGCGCAGAATGCCGGCCGACAACTGGCCGCCGAAGTACGCACTGCCGTTCGCGTCCATCCACATCATGGCGTTGGTCTTCGATGCGGCGGCGGCGCCGACGTTTGGGCCGAAGTAGTCGATCAGGTTGTCACCGTTGGCACCGAAGCCAGGCCCGATGATTCGCTGTGCCGCCCCTTTCCAGATGCGCAGGTATCCGTTACGCCACTCCATGCCCTCGGAAGCGCCGTTGGGCGCGACGATCTCCATGCTGTTGGTCAGGAATCGCAGACTGACCACGTTGCCGTCGTTACCCAGCTCCATGCCGCCGACCAACGGGCCGTTGCCGGCATCAGCGATCAGATGCAGGAACGCCTTGGCCATCACTTGCGCCAGGCCACCCTCGGTCTGCACCACCCGGGCTTCCATGCCCTGAACGACTTGCGCGCTTGCCTTGCCGTCCACCTCGGCCTTGACCGACGTGAGCTGGCCGGTGACCGCTTCGATGCCCTGCTCGGTTACCTCAACCCTGGCGCTGATCTCCTCGACGTAATCGGCTGAGGCCTTGCCGTCCAGCTCGACCCCGAGGTGCTGGACCTGTACCGCCTGGGCCGCCTGCTCCGTGGCGATGACCTCGATTGACCTGGTCGCACTGGCCTCGAACTCGCCCAACTCGGCGCGCACCGATTCCACCTGCTTGGCGGTGGCCTTATCGCCCTGCACGATGACCGACTGCCAGGTCTTGACGCCTGCGTATACGTTCCGATCCCCCGCGTTCCAGTCGCGGTCGCCGGCGTGCTTGTACGTCATCTGGGCTTCGAGCGACGAGGTTCTATCGCCGACTGCCCGGACACCGTCCTCCGTTTCCTCGACCCGTGCTGAGACGGCGTCCAGCGCCTCCGCAGAGGCCACAGCGCCATCTCCTGCGGGCATCCTTGCGGACACCCGCCCGATGGCCTCAGCGTTGGCGCTATCGCCATCAGCGCGCGCTTGGCGTTCTTCCGTCACGCTCGCCTCGGTGGCCAGCGGCCCGTCGCCCACCGGCATGCGCGCCTGCAGGATCTCGATTGCCGTAGCCGAAGCCTCATCGGCACTGACGCGTGCGTCCCGCTCTGCCGCGAACAACCCGGTTGCGACCTGGGACAGGTCCGTCCCTTCGTAGTCGCCACGCAGCTGGGCGGCCAACGTTTCCCGCTTGCTCGCCTCGGCAACGTCACCCGCCACCCGCGCCCGTGCTTCCTCCTGCACCAACGCCACGCCTGCACCCGGCGTCGGCCGGCCGATGGCCACCCAGTCCACCATGAAGTAGTTGGCCACCGCCTGCTCATCGCCGAACTGCAGGCGGACTGCATCCACCTCGCCCGGCCACCAAGCAATGTCCACCACGTCGACCGTGGCCACACCATGGTCATCCCACAGGGGCTGGGGGATCGGCGCCCGCTTGTCCACGTCCCAGTTCTGGTCCTCGGCCGTGATCCACTGCAGGTAGCCGTTCCACACCGGCGTGCCCACTCGCTTCACGCGCAGCTTGGCGAACCGATAGGCGCTGCCGTCGATCTCCAACGCCGGCGGCGACTGCACCCATGGTGCCTCGGTGCCATTGACCGGCCGCAGCCAGCCGTCGATCACAGTGGGATCTGACCCGTTGCCGGTCCAGCCCTCGGCCGTTGTGTCGAAGTACCAGATTTTCCGGCTGTCGAACTGCGTGCCGCTGCCGGCCACGATCTCCGACAGCGCGCGCGACAGCGATTCAACGTCGCTCTGGCGGGTTTCGGCCTCCAGCGTAATGGCGGCCTCGCGCGCCAGTCGCTCGTTGAGGTCGCCGTCTGCTCGGTGCTGCGCCTCCTGGGTGATTGCTTCCATGGCGTCCGACACGCCCTGCTGCCGCAGCGCCGCCTCGGCCAGCAGATCGCGTGCAGCATCGGCCAGCCCGTCGGCCCGGGCAGCGGCCTCGACTGCGTCCCCCTCGATGCGGTCGGCAATCTCCTTGGCCAACCGCTGCTGCTGCTCGATCAGGTCGCTCGTCGTCGGCGACGGCGTAGCCTCCACCACCGAGCCCGAGCCCGGCTTTCCGCGCACGGTCGGGGTGATCCGAAACCACCACTTCGTGCCGCTGCCGTCACTGTAGAGGTAGCGGGTTTCGACGGTCCGGTAAATCTCCGTCCACGGCCCCTGCGGGCTCGGCCCGCGCTCGATCACGTAGATCACCCCGGCCTGGTCGACCGGGTTCCATTCGATCAGCACACCATCGGCCACGGGGTTGGGGACAACCCCGTCCACCGTCGGCACCTCCGGCGGCCGATAGGCCACCGGGAACCAGGTCGAGTAGCGCGGTGCCGGCGGAGACGGGGACGGCAGCGCGCCCACGCCGATTTCCACCAGCGTGAGTTTCCTTTGCAGCATGGCAATACCTCAGATCGCGTTGAGCGCTTTGCGCAGGTCGGCACTACTGGACTTGCGGACGCCCTGGGTGGTGGTGGCCAGCAGATCCCGCAGCAGCTGGTTCTGCTCGGTGAGCAGCGCATTGCCCTGCTGCACTGCTGTGGTGGTCTGCGATTGCGCGTCCTTGTTCACCACCAGGTCGAACACGGCACGGCTGAAGTTGTCCGGCAGCGCTTCGATTGCATCGGCCAGTTGGCCCATGCTCGTGCCGTCCTCCTTATCCAGGTCGCCCACCTTCATGCCGTCGATGAGCCCGGTTACCTGGTCGTACAGGCCGTTGTAGTCCTTGCCGCTGGCATACAGGTTTCGACCGAAGCCCAGTGCAGCCTGGGCCGCTGACTGAGCAGCGCTGGTGTCGCCACCGGCCACTGCCCGCTGCAGCTCCTTCATCGCCTCGCCCAGCTTCTCCTGGTCCGTCAGCGGCGACAGGTCGCTGATCGACAGGCCGTACTGCATGGCCTTCTTGTCCTTGTCGATCTGCGCCTGCAACTTGCCCATGTTCATCGCCCGCAGGGCTTCGATCTTGGCCAAGTCCTCAGCGCGAGCACCGGACAGGCCCAGTGCCTTGGCGTAGTCGTTGGCCGACTTCACCTGCTGGCGGTAGGTGCGCTCGATGGTCAGCGCCTGCTGCTGGTAGCTCGACAGGTCGCCGGTCATCAGCTGCGTGGAAACGTCCGCCATCAGCGTGGCGTAGTTCCCCAGCAGCCCCGTCACCTTCTGGACCTGTGTGGCCAAGTCGGTGCCGGCAACGCTGGCCAGGTCCTGGAAGTAGTCAACGGCCTTGTTGACCTTCTCCACTTCCATGCCGCTGAGGGCGCGGCCCAACTCGTCGGCGTTGCCCACCGCCAGTGCAATGGAAGCACTGAGGGCCGAGAACACATCCGACGCTTCGAAGTAGCCATCCAGCTGGCCGCCGAACCCTGCCGCACGTACTGCCTCGGAAAACAGGCGATCCGTCATGTCGGCCAGGTAGGCCTCCAACTGCGCCTTCGCCTCTGCCGAATCCGCCGACAGCTGCATCTTTCCCAGCGACACCTTCACCCCGGCCAGTTGCCCGGAGAGATCAACGCCCAGCTGCTTGGCCAGGTCAGTGGCCGCGCCACGCACCTGGCGAGCCGCCATGTCGAACGTGCGATCGATGCCCGGATCCAGCGCCCCGTACTGCGTCCACTTCTTGTCGCTGCGGAACAGGCCGCCCTTGGCCTTGATATCGGCGTAGGACTGGCCGTTGAAGCCACCGAACCCGTAATCGCCGGTGATGCCTTGCCCGGTCACCTTGGGCGCGCTGCGGCCGAATAGCTTGGCGTGGATGCTGGAGCCCGACAGGATGGATGCCGTCTTGTCGTTGAAGCCCAGTCCACGGAACCCCTTATCAGCGAGACCCACGGCGCCGGCCGTGGCGATCTTGCCGGCCCAGCTCTCACCGTTGGCAATGTCCCAGCCCTGATCGAACAACTCGGCATTTTTCATCATGCCGGCGACGATCCAGCCGATGATCGGCACCGCTGCCGCCGCCGTCGATGCGGCACCGGCGCCAGCTGCCGCCGTTCCGCTCGCTGCGGAGGCGCCACCGCCGGCGAACGCAGCCACGTTGTTGCCGAATCCTGCGAGGCTGCCGGCACTGATCCCGCTGCTGGCCGCACCCGCGCCAGCGCTGAACAACCCCTGCCCCTTCGACAGGAGGCCGGCGATGTTGCTCAGGTTCTTGCCACCTGCGGCCGATCCGTTTCCGCCAAACAGACCCATGAGGCTGTCCAGGCTGAAGCCTCCACCCTGTCCACTGATTCCGCTCATGATCTGCGTCTGGATCGGAATAATCAGCTTCTGCTTCGCGATCTCAGCAATCATGTCGCGCAGCCCGCGCTTCGCCGCGTTCTTCAAGCCATCCCACAGATCATCGAACTTGCGCAACCCATCCACGGCAAAGTCGGCAAACGCATCGACACCGTCGGCCAAGCCAGAGACGACTATGTTGGCCAGCGCCTCGACGTGCGCTGCGGATTCCTCAACCTGCAGAGACAGTTCCGCAGCAGCTGCCGCCGCCGCCAGCACGGACCGCTCGTACTCCTCGTAACTGGCTGCCCCCTTGGCCAGCGCCAGTGCCTCCTTGCTACCGGCTGCCTCGACTGCCTTTTGCAGTTCGTCGCGCATGTCCTTCTCGTTCACAAGCTGCCGGCGATACAGCTCACGGGCTCGCCCTACCTTACCCAGCATGACCAGCTCGGTATCGAAGGTTGCCAGCAACTGCTCAGGCCCAGCCATGGCCTTCTCCACTTCCGCCGCAACCTTGGCGTACTCCATGGCGCTCTGGCCCATGAGCACGTTGGCGTCGGCCTGCGCAATGTTGCCCTTGGCCAGCAGATCGTTGTACTCAGCCATGTTGCCAAGGTGTTTGGCCATGGCCTCGGCCAGCGGCCCCTCCATGGCGCCGGCGGCTTCTTGTGCTTGCTGCCTGTAGCGCGCGATCTCCTCGGCGCGATGCTTCGCCTCGTTGTCCGACTTTTCCCGAGCAGACTTCCCAATGTTCCCCGTAGGCTTGTAGCCAACGGAATTCGACTTGAGGGCGGACTCCGGCAGCATCTGCCCGTTGTCAATCAAGGTGACTTGCGGCCCATATCGACGCGTCAACTCGCGCTGGATGCGAAGGCGCTCTGCCAAGAGCCGCTCAGCTTCCTTGTCGCGCTGGGGAGACGGAGCCTCCACCGCGAGCAACAGCCGGCGCCTTGCGCCAAGGTCGCCCATCTGTTCATTGAGTGCATCTTCTGTGGCGCTACTGAGAGCGCCTGGAGCGGCACCCTCCAGAGCGTGAAGCTCCGCCATGCGGCCAATCAAATTCACGATCTGAACTGCACCGCTTGCCATCTCGCCCGTAAGCTCTGCGACCCAGCGGGTGACGCTCGCGAAAGCATTCCGCGTCTGCTGCGAAGCCATGAATTCTGTCAAGTTGTTCAGCTCGGGCAGAAGCTCTTCCGCGACACTGACCTTAAGCCCCTTCATCGCAAGGTCCGCTTCCTGCGTGATCTCGCGGAGGCGAACTGTCGCTTTCGACGTGTTGCCATCAATAATCGCCCCCGCTGCTGCGGCGGCATCGCCCCACTGCTTGAACCCCGCACTGCTGTTCCGCAGAAGGGGAATCAGGTGAGCAGAGTCACTGGCGATGGCCTCCATGTAGGTGACCATTTCCGATTGCGAAAGGTTCGCACGCTCCAAGCTATTGAAGAACAATCCGAGGGCATCGGGACCGGAGAGCGTTCGGAACTGCTCGGCCGTTACCCCCGTGCGCTTGGCAATGTTTTCGAAGAAGTCGGCCATCGCACCGCCGCCCGTCTGAACGTAGTCGCCGATCTTGTCCTGCACATCTTTGAAAATGTCTGCCAACTTCTCATGACTGATTCCGACCACATTGGCACCAGCAGCCATGCGCTGGAAGGTCTCTGAACTACTGCCCGAGAGCGATGCCAAGCGCTCGTACTGAACTCCAAGTTCAGCCACTTCACGTGTCCACGCCACTGCCGCAGCGCTTGTGCTCGTGATGCCTGCCGAGAGAGCCAAACCAATCGCTGTGCCAGCCTTCTTGGCAATAGCCTGCATGCGGTTCATCGATTGCTCGAACTGCCGAGCGGCTTGACCGGCGTCCTTTACAAAGGAACCGGTCTTCATCAACAGATCGACGGTGAGTGTGTAAAGAGACATTGCGGCTCCAGAAACGAAGAAGCCCCGCTCATGGCGGGGCTTTAGGTGGGCGCCGGTGACTCCGGCCTATCTACCCATGATCTGCGATTGATGGCGCTCAGCCTGAATGACGCGAGCCAGCGCGACCAAGAAAATGCCGAACGCGATTACGCCGACACCCATGGTTGCCTTGGTGAGCATCAATGCTCCGGCCAACGCGGCCAGGAGTCCAAGAACGGCCAGCAGGATATACATCGTTCCCCCTCTGCTTTGATTGTCCCTGGATGATGCCACTATTGGATGCGTGCGGTCAGGCGGGCACCTCTTCGAACTCCATGTATCCCGTGAAGTACTGCCGGCTGATGTTCTCCGCGCTCGGCAGCTGAGTCGGGTAGCCATACAGCGCGGATCGCGCCGCCAACCTGGGGTCCAGCTCCTTTGTTGCCATGTCCCTGTACTGGGGGACCACGCAGGAACGGTGTCGCCCAGCCAGCGCCGCAGCGACGGTCTCCCAATCGACACCGGCCAGCCCGCCGCCACGAACAACGTCGGTAGCCCGACCCGAGAAGGTGCAGGTCAGGCGGCGGTACACCGCCCCGGGAACAGTGTTGACCTGACCGCCCTTCGTTCGCGTGTGAGCGCTGGTGTCGATTGGGGCAACACCCCATCCGTCGCTGATACCGACATCGACAGCCTGGAAGATGGCAATCTCGCCGATATCGACGTTCGTCACGGTTGTGTCGATCTCCACCGAGACGGTCGCAACAGGCATCTGCACCTGTGGAAATAGCCACGCGCACACGCTGCCGTCAGGGAGGCGCGTGGCTGTGCCCACTGCGCCTGCAGCACGAACCTCAACGCCAGGAGGGACATTCAGACCCAGCACTGCCACGATCCCTGGCACCACAGCCTGAGCAAGCGTGACCGTGACCGAAAGCGGCCCCGTCCTGCGGATCCGACTGGCGCGACCAGGCTTGCCGTCGAAAAGGGCCGAGCCCTGATCGCTACTGAGCCACGTCCCGCCGGCCAGCGCCACGGTCACCGCAGCCGGCATTCCAAATCCGATAAGCACGTTCTCATCCCCACAAGGTCAGCACCACATCACCCGTGGCTGGGTTTCGCTCGACTCGGCGCACCATCACCGGCTTCCCGTCGGCCAGGCCGTAACGGCCGTAGGACAGCCGGCCAATTTGCCCGGGCAGCGGCGCCAGCTGCTGATCGCCGCGGACGGTGACCTGATAGAAGAAGCGCTGCCGCTCATAGATCGCCACCACCCGGTCGATTTCGGCCTGGGCATCGACTGCCCGCCAGAACAGCGAGATCACCGGATCTGCTGCGTCTGCCCGGCGGTAGTGAGCGTTCAGCGGGCCCGCCGCGAATACCTGGCCGCGATAGAGGGCCGTCAACTCGTCGCGCCGCGCCTGCGGAACGTCGACCACATCGGTGACGAGATCCGACGCGCCGAGGGCCTGGGCATTCGGCCTGTAGGCCATGCGTCGCGTCAGGTTGGGTGCGTCATCCGGCACGCCCACCAGGTCGCTGGCCATGTCGTCTTCGCTCAGCTCGAACGCCGGTGCGCCCACGTAGCTTTCCGGCGCAACCACCCGAGCGAACCGAAGCACCCCCGTCGCGTCCTGATAGCACCCCGTTCCGTAGCTGGGCAGGATCGCATTGAGCGCGTCGCGGCCGGTGATCGAGGTTCCCGCGTAGTACCCGACCCCAGCATAGCCCGAGGCCGCATCCACGGCCGCGCAATCCGCTGCAGACCAGGCTCCCATGCTGAGACGCCCCATGATCTCCGCGACGGCCACAGACAGCGTTGCGGGGGCCATGCCGGCCCCCACGCTGGACAGGTCCACCACAACTGGCGTCACCGGGGGAGACTTCATCAGAAGCTGCTGCTGATCCGGGGCCACCTCGAACGTTTCCGGCTCCATCAGGTCGCCGCGATCCATGACGGCGTCGACGTAGACCGGACCATCTGCCAGGAACATGGACGTGGCATCGGAATTGCCGCCGGCGGCCGGCACGCTCGCCACGGCGCCGATCACGACCGGCTGCGGCTTCCATGCCAGTGACGCGACATTGGGCAGGAAGACGCCGCGGTTGATGGGCTGGGCCAGATAGTCGTGCGCGTCCCGCAGATGGAGGGTCTTGCTGCCGTCGTCGTTGATCTCGATCTGATCGATCGCGCAACGGAACACCGGCGCCGCGTCGGCGAGCATGGCGGTTTCATCAACCAGCAGGATCTGTACCGAGGCACCCGAGCCGCCCGAGGGCGCGAGACCGTCAAGCATGCCGTCGGCATCAGCCACCACGCACTCAGCAGCTGCCGTTTGCGATACGGGGTCACCTCCCCACGGCCAGAAACTCAATTCCTGCACCAGGTTCACGCCCTCGGCCACCAACCCTTCGTAGCGGGCATTTGCGGGGCTATCGCCCGGTGCCGAAAGCCAGTCGGCATCGGCAAGGCGAGTGGCAGCGGCTTGTGCCTGATCCAGCCGCCAACCGGCAATCGCTGCATCACTGCGCGCCCCCCACTGCCCGGCGTTGACCGCTAGGCACAGGCCACCCGCTTTCGTGGCCGCGAGAGACGCCGCAAAGTGGAGCGGCCCCGCCAGCAGCAAATCCCGCTGATGAACCATCGCCCCATTTAGGTAGAGCTGCAGGCGAGACGGGCCACCAAACACCACACGTAGCCCGACAATATCGCCCTTGGCCACCGTCGGCAGGCCAGTGGCAATCGCGCCGATCCCTTGCACTAGCCGACCGGTCGCCAGATCCCACCCGATACCGGCACCGTTGGAGCCTAACGACTCGTTGAGCGGCGCGGCATCGTTCACAAACCCGACTACTGCCGCCAGATCGTCATCACCCCACGCGGCGAACTCGACGCCCACGGTTCCGTTCGTGAGCGCGAAGTCGGACCGCGCGCACCTCCGCGCGTCGGCGGCTGCGGTAGTTGCGAGAGTAAGCCCTCCGTCGCGAGCTGCGAGCAGGGGTCCAATGGGGAGCGCTGCGAAGCGCCCGAAGGTGTCAGCCATGGGTCATCCAAGGGAATCGAACCAGTCCTGCGCCTCGTCGTCGTCAGAGCGAGGCACCAGGGCGTCTAGGAAATGCTGCATGCCGCGCTTAGTTCCGCCTTGGCTGTGTGCAGCTGTGATGTACGCGATGAATGCCGCAGGCTTCTGGTGGATGCTGACCGGGTCGATGGGGTTGCGCTTGTGGAACTCCCACCACCACAGGAACTCCCGGCGCGACATGGTGGATCGCAGCTCCGCCACCGTGCGATGCAGATGGCCAGCGAGGACATGCCAGAACCAATCCTCGCCGCGCTGCCTTAGCCGTTTCCCGCTTCTTCCCGCAGGGCGTCAGCGTCACTGCCGAAGCCTGCGTGCTTGAGCGCAATCGTCTGCAGACTTGCCGCCACCTTCGGCTTCAGCTCGCCCGCCTGCTTTTCAGTGAGTACACGCTTGCCGCTCTCATCGCAGATCGTGGCCGCGATCAGCTTGGCGCGGTCGGCGGTGCTCCACAGCTGGCGGAACTCGGTATCCGGCAGCGCGCGCACGAAGAACTCCGCCTTGGTGCCGTCCGGCAGTTCGATTGTGTCCGGCTGCACGTCCTTTGCGGCGAACATGCCGGCGCTGGTGAACGCCTGAAGGATGCTCACCGTTCCTGCCAGGGCTTCGTTGCTGTCGTTGGTCTTGCTCATTGGCCGTTTCCTTGAATGGCGACAGGGCGCGCGGGCCGCGCACGGCTAACACGCGGAGGATCCGCGCGCCCTGCCAAAGAGAAGGCCCACCGAAGTGGGCCGAAAGAGAGAGCGCCGTTGTTGCGGTCAGGGCGCCGGGCGGTGCGTTTCGACTGCGCCGGAGCCACGGATGGTCATCGTGGCCTTCCACACATCGTTGTCGGCCACCGTCACCGCGAAGTTCTGCACGAAGCCATTGAACTGCTTCGACACAACCGCCGTCGGCGGGGTGATGACGCCATTTACCGCCGCAGGCTTATCCGCGCCCGCCGTTTCGCTGGCCGGCGCGGTGACCAGGAAGTTGACCACCGCGCCAGTGCGGTGCAGTTCCTCCAGCGCCTCGGAATCGACCGAGTCATAGATCACCTCGATGCTCGTGCTGCCGGTCGCCTTGCGACCAGCGACGAACTGATCCCAGTCGTCATCGAAGTCCGAGATATCGATTTCCGAGGCCTGGCCGTCAGGGAAGCCGACCGAACGGACACGGGTCACCTTGATGACCTCCGCCGCGCCGATGGCGATGAACAGCTGGGTGTGCTTGGACTTCAGTACCTGTCCCATAGGGTTTTCCTTGCGTTGTGCCCGTCGCCGGGTATGAAAAAAGCCCCTTGCGGGGCCGATGGATTGCCGTTGAGTTGGTCAGCGAAGCTGCAGCAGTCGAGCGTCGAAGGAGATGCCAAACGCCCCTGTATCGTCGTCATCGGGAGGAGGGTTGTAGGACTCGATGCTTCCGACTGTCTCCACAGCGTCGCGAACTGCCACCGCAGCAGCGTTGGCTTTGGACGTCGATTTCCCCCACACCGTCAACCGGACGCGCCAGCCATCGGCGGGCGGTCGCTCGGAAAGCAGGTTGGTTGGTGAGCCGCCCACAACATCCCACGTGGCGTAAGGCAATGCGGTGTCCTGCGGCGCCATAGAGGGGAAAACACGGACGGGATCACCAAACAGAGTCCGCACGGCCTCGTCGCCCTGCAGCAGCTGTTGGATAAGCGGCACCATCATTTCCACCCCCTTGCCTTCATTACCCGGTCGATAGACGCGCGGGTCTGGTCCACAATCAGCTGCGCCGCCTGGGGCCCGTTTGCCTCGGCGGCTGGCGTCAGGAACGGCTTTGCCGCCATCTTCTTCGTGCCAAATTCCAGATACCGCCAGTAGCTGGCCCAGCCTGCCTGCACGTAGACCTTGCCAACCCGGCGCTGCCGACGGTTCCTCTTGGTGTTGGCATACTTGGCGCGTTTGCCAGTTTTGACGCCAACGGTGAAATACTCGCCACCCGGCCCAACGCCGGCCTTGTTCCGATTGCGCGCATTGGCCCTGCGCACCACGATCTGCGTGGCCAAGAAGCCGCTGGCACGCGGCACACGAGCGCGGGCCGCATCGCGAATCAGATTGCCGCCCCGACGCAGCGCGGTCTGCAGAGGCTTTCCCTGCAGCTCAACCGGCAGCGCCTTCAGCGACGACAAGAGCCCGTCAAGGCCATGGACCTCGATCTGCTCAGCCATCGGAGAGCCCCGCGTCTACCATCAAGGTGATATGCCCCCGCGCCGTGGGATCAGGCAGGACGGCGCGGATCGCGTAGTGCTGGCCGTCAAACACCGCGCGCATTGTGTTCAGAACACCAGGCAGATACGGAATTTCCATGCGCGCTGTGACTTGGCCGTGCTCAGCCGATGCAGCAACGAATTCACGCCCTGAAAGCGGGACCACCTCGGCCGGCACATCTGCCTGCCAGCCCACCCATTCCAACTCATCGCCTCCAAGCGGATCCCGCACGGGTTCTTGAATCTGCAAGGCAATGCGATGGCGATACTTTCCTGCCCGCCTCATGGCAGCACCCGACGGTATGGGAACATCAGGCGATCCACGGTTGGATTCTCGACACAGGTCGCACCCACCACCAATCCTTCGCGATTGGCGTAGAGGTCGCCAAGCGTCAGCAAGATCGCGGCCCGCAACGGCCCTGGCATTGGTCCGGGGGTGGTGGTGAAGAGAACCGGATACTCGCCGGCAGCGCTCGTCACCGTCGCCGGCTCAATGGGGAGAGGCGATTGCCGCTGTCCCACTGGCGTCCATTCGTAGGAAGCCTCCACCAACGCATAGCCGGTATTGCGCTCCACGGACTCGCGAGCAGCGGCAATGAACGCCCCGATCAGGGCGTCGTCGGCGTCATGGATCACGACAAGATGCGCCTTCGCTTCACTCAGCGACACAGGCTCCTCGGTCGCCGGGCTCACCGTGCGCAGCATGGGCTACTCCTCCGGCGTTGCCGCCTTGATCGCGTTGGGATGGGTGTCGATCAGCCCGCCCAGGCGCAGCGCCTCGGCGTGGGCCGCATCGACTTGGATTACCTGGCCGACCTTGCCCAAGTGGTTGTCGCTGAGCACCAGAGCCGGCACTGTCTCACGCTCCGATGGCTGCGGCGGCTGTTGCGGCGGCGACGCGGCGCTCTCTGCTTCGGCCGCGCCGTTGTCTTCGCCCCCGCCGTCGGCAATCTGTCCGGGCTCACGGGCGACCACCTCGGCGCCGCCGACAATCGGCAGTTCAGCATCGCCGGTAAGTTCTGCGGTTTCTTCACCGGTAGCCGCACCGGCATCAACGACTGCCGGTACTGTGACCGCCGCGCCGTCTTCATCTACGCCGTCGGCCACCTGGCCGGGCTCACCGGTGACCACCTCGGCGCCCCCGGCAACCGGCAGTTCAGCATCGCCGGTCAGTTCTTCGGGCTTCTCACCGGTGGCCGCGCCAGCATCAACGACTACCGGGGCCGTGACGGGCGCGCCAGCCTCGGCCGCGACAACTGGCGCAACCCGCGTTGCGGTGTTCTTCTGCTTTGCCATGATCGTCTCCGAGGGACGCCCCACGCGGGGCGCCCCTCCGTTCGTGGTCCGGGCGCTTAGGCCGCGGCGCCGTGCTTGAAGGTCTTCAGCGCTCCACCCACATCAACCAGGTTGCCGCCGGAGCGCATCCACGCCATGAAGCCCACCTGTCCCTTCTTGACGTAGGCCGAGTCGTTGAAGCGGAACAGGGTCACCGCCATCACGTCGCGGATCTTGTAGTAGCTGAAGTCGCCGAACGCGATGGAAGTTGCCCCGGCTGCCGGCGCCGGCGCGTGCTGGTTGATCTGGATATCGCGGTTGAGCAGGCGATCCGGCGCACCGCCCGGGTTGCCCTGCTCGTAGCCCGGTACGAAGATCGGCCGGCCCTGGTCGTCCTTCACCTTGCGAATCAGCTTGAGCATGTCGTCGTGGAACATCCACTTCGCCAGCGCGCGATAGGCCGGGTCGACGCTGTGCTCCAGATCCACCAGGTCGTCATAGGTGATGATCGGGAGAGCCGACGCGGAACCGATCTTGCCAACCGAGGCCGCAGTGAAAGCACCCATCGGCTGACCGACGCCGCTGCCGACGGTGTAGTTGCGATTGGTGATGCGGCCCAGGCGGGTCTGCAGCCGCTTCTCGATGAAGCCGGCAATATCGGCGGTGCTGTCCTGCAGCAGCTCCCACGGCACGGTCACCACCTTGGAGCTGTACTTGTAGACCTGCAGGCCCTTGGTGCCGAAAGCCACATCCTGGTCGGTCGCCGACTGATTCTCGGCCACCAGCTCGCCCTCTTCCGAGGTGCCGTCGCTGGTCGGGTACTGCATCGGCTCGCCGCCGGCGGTGCTGAACACGTCGGCCACCTGGCGCATGCCGCCGTAGGCCTTGAGCGATTCCAGGATCTGCTCGGCCAGCGTGGTGGGCACGGTGTAGCCGCCCTGTTCCGGGTTGACGGCCGGGTTGCCCGACATTGCCGCGTTGACCTGCTTCCAGTCCTCTGCGTTCAGGGCGCCGTCACCACCGCGTGCCCAGCGGTCGAACAGCCGCATTTCGTTGGACAGCTCCCGGCCACCACGGGTCGCCGAGGTGGAGTGCTCGCGCACGCCCTGTTCGCGCAGTGCCTCGTCGGCCGTCAGGTCCATGACCTTCTGGTGGCGCTCGATAGCCGCATCGATTCGCTCGATCTCGCCGACGTTCTCGTCGTACTTCTTCTGGTTTTCCGGGGTCCACTTGTTGCCGTCACCGGTGCTGGTGTCCAGCAGGTTGCGGGTTTCCTTTGCCAGCGCGGTACGGCGCTCCCGCTCGGCCTGAATGTTGAAGGGCATTAGCTATTTCCTCTGGTCGAAAAAAAACCGCCTTTCGGCGGTCGGAGTAACTGCGGGCGGGAGTCGCTTACGCAGCGGAGCGTTCCAGCAGCGCCAGACGGCGCGACAGGTTGGCTTTGTGGGCCGCGGCGGCTGCGCCGTCGTCGGGTTCGGTCTTGCGATTGGCCAGCGCGGCCGGAGCGTTGTCGTATGCGGAAAGATCCCAGGTATTGGATGCCTTCTTCTTGCCCACGATCTCCACCACCTCGTCTGCGAAGCCGTGTTCCTTGGCCTCGTCAGCCGTGAACCAGGTCTCTTCGTCCATCCACTGGACGATCTGCGCCTGATCCTTGCCGGTGCGGCGGGTGTAGTCACCAGCCAGGCCGGCATCGATCTTGGCCAGCAGCTCGCCAGTCTTGGTCATGTCTGCCTTGTTGCCGACTGTGATTGTCCACGCGTTGTGGATCATGAACCCGGCGCCTTGGCTGATCTCGACCTTGTCGCATGCCATGCAAACCCCCGTCATAGCCGAGGCGGCCAAGCCATCGATGTGGGCAATAACCGTTGCCTTGTGCTGGGCAATGGCGGTCATCATCGAACGTGCCGCGAACACGTCGCCGCCGGGCGAGTCAATGCGCAGGTGGATCACGTCCGCGTCAATGCCCGCCATGGCCTGGGCGAACATCGTTTCGTCAATGTCGCCCCACCACCCACCGATAACGCCGTGCAGGTAGATGGTGGCCTCTTTGCCGTCCGCCTCGGCGCGGATCGGCCGGGACTGGCCTGCATTGTTCTTGGCCAGCTGCAGCAGCTTAGGAATCGGCATCGTCAGGGTTCCTTTCAGGGTCGTCGCCGCTGGGCTTCGCCGGTGGCGCGGGATCTTTCGGTTTGTAAAGCTCGTCGCCACCCTCGATGGGAGGCAGGTTCTTGAGGCGGCGGACTTCGTTCACGACCATCCAGCCTGTCGTTCCGGGGCCGCCCAGCGCCTTGCTGAAGTACTCAGCCTGCGTTTTCGAGTCACCGGCCATGAACATGTCAACGTTGTGCTCAACGAAGTAGCGCGGCGTGCGGAACAGCTTGCGGTTCAGCTCGTCCTTGATCCGTTTCAGGTGCGGACCCAGCGTGTACTTCACGAAGCCGATGCCCATGCTCTCGATGCCGCTGCCCCAGCTGGTGGACTTGGTCGTCTCGCCGATCATGTGAGGTGGAACACCGAATGCGCGAGCCACGTCGATGACCTGCCATTGCCGGGACTCCAGCAACTGCTGGTCGACGGCGGACATGGTCAGCTCCTTGATATCGAGCCCTTCCGTCAGGATCAGAGGTATGCGGCGGTTGCCCTGCGTGCCTCCGTACTTCTTGACCCAGGCATCGCGGAAGTCATCCTGCATCGCCTGGTTCATTTTGTTGGTCGCCGTGATGGCCACCTCCGGTTTACCGCCCTCGCTGAAGAACTTGCCGGCATGCTCATCCCCTTGGATGGCAATGCCGATGCCGTTCCGAGCACCCCACTGGATCACCGACATCCCGTGCACGCCGTTGAATCCGAAGCCGGGGAAATGGAGCACGTCGTCCTGGTCAACGGTGAAGTACCCGTCCACGTCGTGGAACGTGTACTGCAGGCGCGTCGGTTCACGTGGGCTGGTCTTGTCCTGCTTGAGAATCATCACTCTGTCGCGGGGCCAGGGAATCAACCCCGTCGCCACGCCGGCGCGGTTACGCGTCATATACGCGACGCCATCACCGCGCAGCAGCATTTGGCCGACGATGAACTCCCAGCCGGTAGCGCTCGACCAACCGGAGGAAAACTGTTCGTTCAGCAGCCACCAGTAGTCGTGCTCAGCCCGCTTGCGGTGCCCATCCACCCGCTCGAAGACGGGCAGCGGTAGCTGCGCTATCGCACCTGCCAGCAACGAAACGGCGGCGAACACCGCAGAGACCCGCATCGCAGATTCCGGGCTGACCACCGCTCCAGAGGCGGTCGTCGGGTTCCCGAACACCTCGAACATTGCCGGGCTGGAGGATTGGATCACCTCGCCGTCGACCAGGTTGCTGATCGTCGGCTCGATACGGTCGCGGGCATCAGCCCGCCGGTTCTTCTCGAATAGTCCGAACATCAGTCGATCACCACGAAGCCTTGTTGGGTTGTGCCGGTGTCCCGCGCCTGCATGGCGCGGCCCATGGCCATGATTAGCGCCACCGCGCCGTCGATCTTGCTCTCCATCTTTTCCTTGCGCGGGTAGACGTGCTCCTTCGCGTCCAGGCGCGCAACCACGTTGCCCATCATCCATGTCATCGCCGCGTTGCCGTCGTGCCACAAGCGACGTGAGAGGATCAGCGCTTCCACTTCCTTCATCGGCTCTGACAGATTGCGCACGGACTGTGCCATCTCGACCACCGGCAGGCTTTCCTGCTCCAGCCTCGTCATGAGGTACGCCGCCTGGGCCGGATCGAACGCGATATCCCGAACGTCGATACCCCGCGCGGCAAGCTCCTTCAGCTCTTCTTCGATGAAGGCGTAATCGGTCATGTTGCCGGGGGTGGACACGATCAGCTCGTCCAGCAGGAAATGCTGGTACTTCTCGTTATCCTCCACGGCCGACTCCGGCACGTAGAACCTTGGGATAACGTAGTAGCTGTCGTCCTTCTCGAACAGCATCACGACCGCGGCCACGTCCAGCTTCGAAGCCAGGTCAACGCCGACCCAGCACGGGCACCCGGCGAAGTCGTCAATCTCAAACGCCCGCTTCTGCCGCTGCCACGCCAGCATGTTCATCCACGCGAGCTTGGCGCCCACCCAGTCGTTCAAGTGCTTGGTGCGGAAAGCGCTCTGCTTGCTCGCTGACCGCTTTGCCTTGGCCAGCTGATCGAGCAGGAACTGCTCGAATACAGACACGCCGTAGTTGGGGTTAGCTTTGCGCAGGCTCGCCGGGTCGTCCCAACGGTCGCCCTCATCGATGCAGTAGATCGCGGCGAAAACCGTTTCGTCGGTGACCTCGCCGCGCAGGATGCGTATCGCATCGCCCCGCATTTCGAAGCAAGGGCCGGATAGATTGGTGCCGGCTGTGGTGATGATCGACAGCAGGGGCTGCTCGCGCGCGCCCATACCAGTTTCCATCGCATCGACCATGTGGTCGTCGTCGTGCTCGTGGTACTCGTCCACGAGCGCAGCATGCGGGCTCGAACCGTCGCCCGGCTTGCCGATCATCGTCTCGAACTTCGACATGTCCTCAATGACGAAGAGCGGGCCGGGGTTCTTCGGGTTGCCGGCCTGCTCAATGCCGAAGCGCGAGCGCAGCGCCGGCAGTTTCTGGACCATCTGCCAGGCCGGCCGAAACACCTCGAAGGCCTGTTTCTCGCTGGTGGCGCCTGAGTAGACCTCGGCACCTGCCTCGCCGTCTGCGCAGAACAAGTACAGGCCACGGGCAGCCAGGCGAAGCGACTTGCCGTTCTTGCGCGGGATCTCCTCGTAGGCACGGCGGAACCGCCGATGCCCCGTCTTCTTGTGGACCCAGCCGAACAAATTGCACTCAATGAAGCGCTGCCATGGCTCAAGCACCAGCAGCCGTTTCTGCGCCGCCCACTTTCCCTTGGTGTGCGGCATCTTCTCCATGAAGCGCACCGCACGGTCTGCCTTCTCGGCGTCGTACTTGTAGGGCCAGTCGGCCCCCTTTCGCTTCAGGTCATCGAGGAACCGCTGGCAGGCCAACCGGATGAACTCGTTGGCAATGATCTTTCCCGCCGTGACGCCCTTGGCGTAGGCCTTGGCTGAATCGGTGGGGGTCATGGATCAGAACTCGTCGAATGGGTTGCCCTCCGGGGTCTTCTCGGTCCCCAGCTTCTGACGGTCCGCCGGGGTCAGGCCCAAGCGCGCCAGGCAGCCGATCAGGTGGGAGTACTTGGCCGCGACGAACTCGCCGCGATTGGCGCGGAACTCGGAAAGCAGCGATGACGCCACTTCCATGATGAAACGGTCTGCGCTGGTGAGGACGCCCGGCAGGGCGCACTTCTCCAGCTCCTTCCAGACCACTGAGACCTCTTCGGGCAGATGGCCGGGCACCTTGCCCAGCGACTTCCCCGTCTTTGGCGCCTCGGTCTTGTAGCGCTGTGGGTTGCGCTTATCCGCCCCCTTGAGCTTGGCCAGCTCGGCGGGCTGCTTGTGCCTGGCCATCGCCGGTCAGCTCCAAATCTGAAATTCAAATTCTGTGGACGCGCGAAGAAAGGGGGGCGCGCGTATCGTCGCGAGAAGGCGCCGAACTTTGACCCTCCCCCCCGTTCAAATGTTAATATTTCGTTAATTTGCGTGATTGTGGACGTTCCACGCTCGTGGAACCATCAATCCCGCGCTCCTCGGCCGAATCCGCCGTTCTCCAGCGCTGTTTTCGTGCTGTGGCACGGCCGGCACAGGGGCTGCAGGTTGCTGTCGGCGTTGTTGGCATCGTCCCCGTCGATGTGGTCGACCTCAGTGGCTGCCCGCACCCTTCCCTGCTCCGCGCAGCACCTGCACAGCGGCTCACGGGCCAGCACCACCGCTCGGATCCGCCTCCAGAGCGCTGAGTTCGTTGGCAGCGCGCGGCGGGCCTGCCTCTTGCGCACCTGGGCGCTGGTTTCTTTGTAGGGACGCCAACCTGCCGCTCGGTGCTGCGGTGGCCTGACAGGCATCAGTACGGGTTCCCGTCCAAGTCCGCGCGCGGAGGCTCGGCACCTTCGTCCGGAACCGGTGTGCCAGCCTCCTCCCCCAACAGCTGCGCGACAGATTGGACCAGCATGCCGACATGCGCCGCCAGCTCCGCGATCTGCTCGCCCTGCTGCTCGATGACCCCGACCAGACGGTCAATGCGAGCGTCTGTGCTGCCATCGATGCGCCCGGCCAAGGCGGTGACTGCTGCAGCGCGCGCAGCCTGCTCAGCGGCCAGTGCTGCCGCCAGCTCTTCAATCTGTGGAACGTCCATCAGCAACCCTCGTCGTTCGCAGTACCAAGCCACGGCGTATCCATCCCTCAACCCGTTCCCAGTCCGGTTCCATGCCCGTCGTCCTGGCAAACCACACCACCGCGGCCAAGTAGCACCGCAGCCACCAGCGCATGCGGACGGTAGCCGTCACTGCTCCAGCCATCAGAACTCCTCCACTGCCCAGCCGCCGCCGTCCCGCTTGGCCTTGACCTTCACCGCGATGAAGCGGAACGGATACATGGACGCGGCGATCTTGATCTTGGCCCTTGCATCGTCCTGCCAATGGCCCTTCACCTCGTGGCACTCCATGACGCCGTCGGCTGCCATGACCGCAAAGTCCGGGGTGTAGAACGTGTTGTCCGCCAGACGTAGCTTCAGGCCCTCGAAGCGGTGCCATTGGATTTCGCCGGCAGCCTGCAACGCGGTCAGCCGCGAGGCATACGCCGCCTCGGTCTTGTTCATCTCGCCGGCCTTCAACCGGCCCAGCGCCAGCATCCGGCCGTTCATTGCGTCACCGGCTGCCGGTCAGCAGCGATCACCGCTTGGCAGGCTCGGACATGGTCTTCGGCGTCGGTGACGATTCGAACAGCAGCTCCGACAACCTCTGGACGTAGTTCGGCGCGCGCATCACGTTCGACGGCGCCGGCGGCAGCTTCGGACAGGCGAGCGGTGTGGCAGGTGGCGAGGTCGTCGCGCAGGCGGAGATTGCCGCTGCGCAGGCCAGCCACAACAGCAGCAGGGACGGCCTCGGCCGCAGTCCGGTCTTCTTCATGCTTGGCTCCAATGTCGGCCAGCTGCAGGGCTTTGCTCTGCTCGGTGGCGCGGGTCTTATTCACCTGGTCGGCGATTGCCTCAGCGCCGGCCGCGCGTTGCTGGGCCGCTACACCCTCAGCTCGGTCACCGCGCCATGACCAGCCAGCGCCGAACATGGCTGCGGACCAAACGACGAATGCGACGATGGCGATGACGATGCGATTCACGACCGCCCCTCGCACATCCGACGCTCAGCCGCTCGACGGTCCACCAGGCCCTGCACGCGCTTCCCACCTGCATAGACCCACCGGTCCAGCTCTGTGCACCAGGCTGAGGCCGGTCGCCCGCTGTTGATCTTGCGCACCAGCGAAGAGCCACAGGCTGCGGTGGTCCCCACGTTGTAGGACCAGCTCAGCAGTGCTGCCCACTCGTGCTGGTCCAGCGGGACATGGATGCAGGCCTGTATGCCGGTGAGGTACTCGCCCAGGCGGCTGTTGAGCCGCGCAGCACACTCCGCCTCGGTGTAGTACGCCTGGTCCGGCTTGTCCGTATCGCCGTAGCAGTACGTCGCAACACCGACCATGTCGATGTAGGGCGTCGGTGCATAGCCCTCGCGCGGCTTGACCAGCACAGCGGCGGACAGGGCAATAACGGCTGCGGCAGTTCCGCCGATGATTTTCGCCTTCATGCCTGCGCCCTCTGCCGCCACTCGCGGACCCAGCGCCACCCCAGGTAAGCGATCTGGCCAACGAGATAGACGATGGTCAACACCACCACCACGCGGTCTAGATCCGCGCCCGCAGCGACGGCGCCGGCGACGGTTACCGGCGGTGCGGCTTTGGCCACGGCACCGGCCGCAGTGCTGATGATCTCGTCCTTCATGGTGGCCCCGTGACTTGTCCGGTTCGGCATAAGCCCCTCCCGGTTAATGGTGCCCGCCCCTAGCGCCGGCTGGGCACGAGAGTTTGTCCGGCTGGGACGCGGGCAAAGAAAAAGCCCCGGCTGGGCCGGGGCTTGCGATTGGATGGTGGCAAGATTGCCGCCTATTTCGATGACCTAGGAAGTCATCGTTACGCTGTCGTCGTGAGCGCCTTGCTGAACTGCCTTGCAGCGCGCGCCTCGGCCGCGCGGAAGTTGGCAAGCATCCACTCATAGACCGGCCGCCAGAACCGGCTGTAGGCCGACCAATCCGCACCGATGGCGCCGGCGCGCTTTCGGCCACTCAGAGGCTCGCAGCCACTTCCGCCACAGTCTCCGCAGTTCACTACGCCTGCGCCCGCCGGATCTGGAACAACCTTCCTGCCGCCGCATCGATCGCACTCGCATGCCCCGACCATCTCCGCGATCACAGCGCCAGCCAGAACCCCAAGCTGCTCCATCGTGTTGTTCGGCCATGCCGCAGCGCGCGCGTCATCCAGCGCCTTCTCTGCTCGGCGCAGCTCGCGTCGCTGTGCATCGGTGACCGTCCCGCCACACCAGCCCATGCTGGCCTTGGCGATGCCGAAGTGCGTGCGAGCGTCGGCTAGTTCGTGCATCTGGCGGGTGAACTCCGGTGCCACCAAAGCGATGACGGCCTGGCGCAGCTGTTCGCGGCGGCGCTGACCACTCTCGGGCCACCACATTGCCTGCAGCAGCTCATGCCCCAGCCCGTGCGGCACGTACGCGAGCGCAGCCACGACCTCCTGGGTGGTCGGGCCGCCCGCGCTGCCATCGAAACTCATGGTCTTTGGGCCCGTCCGGCTGGACAGCAGTTCCCGTGCACTACTCATTCGCATGCGCCTTCCCCTTGGTGGTTTGCTTGTGCAGCGCGCGCTCGCGCCGGCTTCTTGATCGCACCCATCAGTGCCTCCCTCCCATTTCAGGGACTGGCTCAAACTGTGCGTAGGTGCCCTTGAACGGCCCAAGGTGGTCGCTGACCACTTCCATGCCGAGGCCGTCCATACACGGAACGTCGAGAGCAGCCACGCGCGCAATCTCGCCGCAGAACGGGAACACGTCGGGATCCTCTTTCACCATGACCAACTGGCCAACATGGAATCTGGTATCCATTAGGCAACCTCCGGGCCAGTCGGCTCGACTGCATAGTGCGTGATCTCCGGGTTGTCACCGCGCCAGCTGCCGAACACCGGCCGCTTGCTCACCGAGTCCCACAGCATCAGCCGCCGGCCGTCCTGCGGTGCTTCGGCAATCGGCCTCCAGTGCGTGACCAAGGCAGTGCGGATCGCACTGAGAGCGGCGGCGCTTGGGACGATGCCCAGTTGTGGGATTGAGAGATCCATCATCAACTCGGCAGTAACGCCGTCCGGTGGCAGCCTCATGGCGCCACACAACAGGCTTCGCGCGGTGAACTCGAGCGCACTCATGCTGCCTGCTCCCAGCTGGCCGGAAGGCGCTGCACATGGCCGCCGCGCGCCTTGAATTCCTCCACGGTCTCGGCCGCGCGTTCCTTCCCCTTCTCCTTGCCCCATGGCTTAGCCGGGGCCAAGCCGGACAACTGCGCCACACGCGACCGGTTGATGGTCATCCTGTCCACACGAGGCGAGGCTGCTTGTGCTGCGGCCTTGGCAGCGCGCGTCTTCGCCTTCGACGCACGGCTGATTTCCCTCCGCCGCTCGGCTCGCTCTTCCGGCGCCATCGCCTTACGCCGCATACCTTGGCCTGTCGCCTTGAACGTCGGCGCCACGCCAATCGACTTGGTCAGGTAGCCCGCGTCGACCAGGTCGTGCAGCGTGCGGCGCATGGCCTGCCGATTCTTCCAGCCCTGGACACCAGCGGCATCGCTCGCCTGCACGGCAGTGACCTCAATGCCTGGGTTGGAAGCGAACAGCGCGCGGGCCCGGTCAGCCATAGATTGCTTGGATTCGGTCATGCTTCAACCTCAGTTCGTTGATGTAGGTCTGTTGGTCAATCAGCTCGTCATCCGAGCCGTAAAGGTCGTGGAAGGTTCTGGATCCTTCCTTCAAGCTCCAGCCGTAAACCCGGCTCATCCACTGGAAAGACTTCCCCTGCAGCGGCTTGCGCTCGTGGTGCCATTCGCACATAGCGAAGCCGAAGGCGTGGCCACGGCGGATGTTTCCGGACTTGCAGTGGTGGTATTCGCATCCCCGTATCACTCGGTGTTCTGGCAGCAGGTTCCGCATGAAGAGCAACAGGCAAACCATGCAAGGCCCCCTCTTCGCCACCCGTATGCGTTCTGCCTCAGCGCGTGTTGGTGCCGGTGCGTTTGACCACATCAGCGCAGTTCCGGAATCGGCCCGGCATACCGGGTGATCGGGATCTGCCGGCAACCATCGCGCCAGACGGTCGCCCCGCGGGTGGCGTACAGCACCAGCGGCTTGATCCCGTAGCCATAGGCCAGATACCAGCCGGCCACCGCCACCGGCTCGGACACAGGGCGCACCTCCAGTTCGACGTGGTCCTGCCTCATGCCGCTGCGTCCTGAGCGGGGCCGAACAACTCGGCGATTTCGGCCAGGTGCTTCCGGGTGCGCTCGTTCGCTTCTGGGCTCGCCTCCACTCGGCCAGCCAGCAGGGCAAGCGGATTGAACGCAGGTGTGGCCGGCGGCAGCGCCAGGTGATCGGCTGCCTGCTCGTGCGCCAAGCGTCCAGCATCCACCGCCAGCTGCAGCGCTGCGGCGCGGGCACTCGCGTCGTGGCCCAGCGACGGCTGATAGACGGCGCAACCACCCACAGCGCGCGCGCTCTTCACCAACCGGGCGTACACCTCCAGAAACGCCTGCCGGGCTGCGATCTTGTCGCCCTCCTCGACCAGCGGCAGCGCCGCCGTCCACGCGTCCCTGGTCTGCTCGGTCCATACCACGGTCACCGCCTCGTCAGCGGCCCGGATCGCCACAGCCCACGCTTCGTTCGGTGCCGGGTGCCCGTCGTCAATGCGCTCCATGATCGCGGCCAGGCTCAGCCGGCCCTTTACCTCGCGGCGGCAGGCGGTCAGCGCCTCAGCCAGCACGCGCAGCGGATAGGTGGCCAGATCCAGCACCATGTACGTCGCCGCGTTGGGGCTGATCTTCTCGCCCATGACCTCGGCAGTAGAGGCCAGCATGTCCACCAGCTGATCCTGCTCGGCGTCAGTGAGCATTGGTCGCCTCCCTCAGCTGGCGCAGCTTGGCCTTGGCCTCGTCTGCGGCGTTGGCGTTGCTCTGGGTCTGGTCCTGCTGCTGGGCGCTGGTCGCGGTCATCTGCCTGCCGGTGACCCACTGCGTGCGGTAGGCCTCGCACTTCGCCAGCAGCGAGCCCAGGTCGTGCATGTTCTGCACCACGTAGCGCTCGTTGACGGTCAGGAACCACCCGGCGACGGCTGGTGCTTCGGCATGCCCGAGCCGCTGCACCAGCTGCTTCACGTTGGCGTTGACCTTCGCGTTCCGGACCGGTGCCACGCCGTGGCGGATGCGGTAGGCGCTGGCGTATGCCGCCCATGTCGCCCTGCATGCGGCCTGCAACTCCGTTTCCGAATCCACCACCGGCGGCGCGGCCGACAGGCCCGCCGGAGATGACGGTTCTTCTGACGGTTCATTGGTGGTTATATGATGGTTAGGCGGCACGGGGCGCACCTCCAGACCTGCGCCCGCTGCATCCCCACCTGCACGGGGCGCATCCCCACCTGCATCGGGCGCACCCCCTGCACGGGGCGCAGCACCTGCGCCCGATGCAGTACCGGATTTTCCGGCCTTGCGGGTGCCCTTCGACGGCGCTGCGGCCTTGTCGAACTTGGCCGGGGTGACGTTGTAGACAGTGCTGCTGTTGAACCTGCGGTCGCGGGTCAGTAGGCCCACGACTTCCAGATGATCCATGGCGGTGCGGACAGCGCGCGGCGACATGCAGCAGCGCGCGGCGATGGTGCCCACCGCCGGCCAGCACACGCCGTCGTCGTTGGCTTGGTCAGCCAGCGAGATCAACACAGCCTTCTGCGTGACGCTCAGGCCCTGCAGCGGCCAGCACTGCGACATGATGATGGTCGACATGTCAGAGCCCCAGCGTCATGTTCTGGCCCCGGGCCACCGGCCACCAGGTGCAGGCACTGCGGCCAGACATTGGACAAGGCTTCTTCGGGCCCCGCCACACGCGGCCGGTTTCGGCCAGTTCGGGAAGGCGTCGAGCGAGCACGTATCGGCAGATGCCCGTCTCGTTCGCCAGTTCGAGGCTTGTCAGGCCCGGGAAGCGACGCACAGCGGAAGCTGCTGCGGCTTGTTGGTCACCTTGGACGCCACTGGCAACGATGTAGTTGGCTGCCTCGTGGCTGGTGCTGGGATCGGTGGAGCGAGCGGGATGGTTCATCGCACAGCCCTCCCCTTCGCCGCAGCGCGCGCGATGTTGCGCTCCAGGCGGTGCGCCATCGTGCGCAGCGAACGGACCTCGGCCAGCATCAGCCGTGCTTCGTCGCTGTCGATCTGCTGGTCCGCAATCGCCTCCAATGCGGTGCCAGACAGGGCACCCATGCTGCGCTGGATCTCCAGCAGCTTGGTCTGCAGCGCTGCGATCTCGTCCGACCAGCCGCCCTCCGGTGCCGGCGGCACCACATCCACAGCCATGCCGAACTGGCCGGCCAGGGCCTGCATCCAACCCAGGGCGCGGTCCGCACCACCCACCTGTTCCTGCATCCACTCGGTGAGCAGTTCGGCGATTTCAATGGTTACCGATTCGCCTTCAAGGCCGCGCAGCTTCGCGCGCAGCGTCTCGGGGTGCATCGACTTGCCCCGGCGCTGTGCCAGGTACGCGGCTGCAGCCTGCACACCGCCCGGCGTCTCGCGCACAGCGTTGTAGAGGGTGTCGAGCCAGCTAAGGGGGGATGTGCGGCAGGTCATGAGGTCACCTTGGGAGGGACGGTTTTTCAAGGTTTCGGGCTGTGCTCGGGTGGCGCACGATGGGCGCCATGGAGATCAACAATTCAGGGAAGACGGCCAGTGGCCACCTGTTCGAAAAGCGAGGGCCGCAAGGTCCGGGCGGCGGCCAGCCCCGCGTTGAAGATCAGTGCGATATCCTCGCCAGCGAGGTCGTGCTGCACCGCGTATTCGCGGATGCGCGACAGGTGGTGCTCCCGCGCCTGCTCGGGGGTTTGGTCAGACATTGGGGTTCTCCATGGAGACGGAACAAATCGAGACTCGCGGCGCGGACGGCCGCAAGGTTTGGGTCATCAAGCACTTCACCCGCATCGACACTTCGGACCTGGACGGGCCAAGCTGGGTCGAGGGGATGGCAAGGCACACGCTCGGAGACGGCAGCGCCGTCAATGCCGACGCAGACGGATTTGAGGTGGTTGCGACTGGCGAGCGCCTCGTTCGGCTGTAGCCCATCACGCCACCTCAATCGGGGCTATGCGGCCTGCATCGGGGTCGTCGTTGGCCGGCTTGGCCGGCTCCAGCTGCACGGGGTGTCCAAGCAGCCTCATTACCTGCGGCAAGGCCGGGACCATCTCGTCATCCGCCCAACCGCTCACCTGCTCCACCGGCAGGTCCAGAACCTTGGCCAACTGCTTGTCGGTGCTCAGGCCCAGCTTCGCGCGCAGCGCGCGCTTGCTGATCCGGCCGGCAGCCGGCAGCGTCGCTGGGGCCGAGCACTCAGCCTCGACTCGTTTCGCGTACAGCTTCAACAGCGCCAGAGCAGCGGCCGCGCGGGGCGACTGTGAGCGCCCAGACGCTAGATCACCCACCGTCGATCCGGCCGAGCCAATTGCCTCGCCGATCTGGGCATACGTCATGCCCCCCGACTGAAGCTCCCCGATGATGCACGCCCATGATTTGTCCATACCGGCCACACTACGGTATTCCGTAGCATCCAGTCAACGGCATTCCGTTACGGCATTCCGTTCCAATACCAAAATGGAAACCATTGGCAGCAGAATTCGCGCCGAGCGCGAGGCGCAGGGGATCAGCCGTAACGAACTGGCAAAGTTCGCCGGCATTGCCTCTACCACCCTTTCCAACCTTGAACTCGGACTGTCAAAGTCCAGCACGGCGTTGCACAAGATCGCCGCCCGCCTGGGGGTCCACACGGATTGGCTGGAAACCGGCAAGGGTTCAAAGGCCGCTGAGGATCGTTCAGTCGCAACGTTCTCGGAGACTGAGACGCACCCGGGCTATGTTCGCTTCGACTTGTTCGAAGGGGGTGCGGGTATGGGCGTGGGGATGGTCAATCAGGACTACCCAGAGGTAGTGAAGACCATCGAGGTCGCCGAATGGGAAGTGCGCAGGAAGCTCGGCTATCTGCCCCAGCCTGGCCGTATCCAGATCATCACTGGCCGAGGGCCGTCTATGCGCCCCAAGCTCGAAGACGGCGATATCGTCTGGATCGACACGAGCTGCAATTACTTCGACGGCGACGACTACTACCTCATCAACATAGGTGGCGAAACGCAGATCAAGATGCTGCAGAAGCGTGGCGATGGGCTCTACGTGGTCAGTGTCAACACGGACTTCCCTGCCTATCGGCCAGATCCTGGCGACGTGAGCATTCTCGGCAAGGCATTGATCCACGCAGGTCTGCGAAAGTTCTAAGTAGCGTCCCAAATTGGGACATAGACCAAGCCCCGCTTTGCGGGGCTTTTTCGTTTCAAAGGCCGCGCCCCAAAGACCGAAGATGAACCTAATTCCGTACATTCAGAATCATCTACGGAATTCCGTTTGACAGGATGATACGGAATTCCGTAGTCTCTCCCTGCCGCCGACACCGCCCCATCCCGGGGCGCGGCGCAGGAGATCAACCATGCCCACTCTGGCCCTCAATACCGAAACCGCCCCCGGCACCGCCAAGGCTGACACGGTCAGCGGGAAGGTCGTCCAGAACTTCGGCGCCGCCCGGATCTACTACACCGCCGACGAGGCAACCGCCGCAGCGCGCGCCCTGATCGCCGCTGCCAAGCAGCTGCGGGGCGAAAGCCAGGATGCCGCCGCATGAGCGCCGTCATCGCCAACCACTCCCAGGCACAGCGCGCGGCAGCAGCCGCAGGCATCGTCGCCCGCGCCGGTAAGCGCTGGGGCCTGCTCCCCTATCAGGTCGTCGTCGCAGCAAGCATCGCCGCCAATGCCGTCCTGCGGCACGGCCAGAGCGCTGCTGGCGCCGTCGCTGCCGTCCGCAGCGCAGCGCGCGCCCAAGGCGGTGCAGCATGAGCGCCACCACCATTCCAGAATTCGCCGTGATAGAAGTCCCCGGCTGCGGCATGCGGTTGCGTGCAATGCGCGATCCGGCTGGCTGGAGCGTGTCTGGCTGGCGCCGCACAAAGGGCGCCAGGGTCATGGTCATGTTTGCTTCCGCCGATGGTGCGCCCACCTTCAGCGAGAACGCCGGCCAGCATCACGTCATCGTGGACCGCGCCTATGTGGCGCTACCCGCCACCTCCAGCAGAAAGCTGCGTGCCTTCATCACTGAAGTGGAGGGCCAGTAATGCGCCACCTGGCACTGCCCTTCTACTGCGCCGTCATCGTCGGGCTGCTGCTGGCGCTGCTTGCCCGCGCCATCTACACCGGCGCCGCCTCGTTCCTCCTGCCCTTCGCTGCAGGCGTCGTCTTCTTCGCCTGGTGCGGTGTGCGCGACCTGGTGCGGAACTGGCCAGCGTTCCGCGATGAAACGCGGCAGCGAGCGGCAGAGCGACAGCGGGCGCCGATGCTCGCAGACGACACCCAATGATCCCCTGCCCTGCGCTCTCCCCCTGTAGCGCAGGGAGCCCGCGCCGGCCGGGTTCCACGAGCCGGCAACCCATCCCAGGAGTCCAGCGTGCGTAACCAGCTCGACATCTTCGATCACGACCCAGCCCGCATGGCAGCAGCCAATCGCGCCGCTGCTGACCACGCACTGCACGACGTGCAGTTCACCGAGACCGAGCGGCAGGCCCGCGCCGCTCACTACCTCGGCGAGGCCGAACGCTGGGAAAACCTTGCCGCGCACAGCGCGCGCGCCATCACCGAACGCAAGGAGCAGCATGCATGACCGCCGACAAGACCCACGCCGCCCCGAAGATCGCGAAGCGCGGCAGATGCGTGCGATTTGGAGATGCGCCCCAGCCCGCTCGCTTTCCTGGCTGCGACCTTGGCTACGGCGCTGTTCTTGAAGGTCCGCATTTCTCCGCTACTGCCCCTTCGATCAATGCACGAAGCTCTTCCTTATCCGCAGCCGACTGGGCGCGTTTCCCATCTTCGATTCTTTGGGTAGTGGCAATAGCGTCTTCAGTCCGTTTTGTGTGCCAGTCATACGCAAAATCGTTCACAGAGAAACAAACGATGCCCATCACGAAGATAAAAATGGTGCGCCACACACCATCCCCTTTTCCAAGTGCTTTTGGAAAAGCGCTCACTGCGAAAGATACCACTGGGATCATCGGCAGAACCCCGCCCGCCACTATCAGCGTGAAAAGCACGACCGCAGACGAGGCGTGCGGCACAAATCTTGTCGCGGGGTCGAATGCAAGCAAGACAATCGCCGGACCACCAGCGAGGGACATTACCGCGAGGAGTCCGTCGCAAATAGTCTTTATCCGCTTGTATGCCTTCGCACGCTGCGCCTCTTCTTGCTGTGGGTTCATACCGCATTCCTTGCTTGAGATTCGGCCGATGCTCACATGTTCTGCCGGTGAGCGATAGTCGGGTGAATTACTACAGCGAATGGGATTGATACGCCGCGCAGTGAATCCGCAACCTCATCGATGCCGGGCTGATCCCGCCCGGCCACGTCGACACCAGGAGCATCATCGATGTTCAACCATCAGACCTCGCCGGATACCGGCAATGCCATCGTCCCGGAAGTCGCGGCGGAAGTGATCGGCGCCTACATGGATTGCCACCCGGAGCTCCTATGAACACGCCCCGCTTCCCCGCCAACCCGGCCGCAGTGGTCGACGCCACCAAGGCATCGTCGCTGGCGGCCGCGGTGGTCGCCGCCATGCGTCGGATCGATCCGGCTGGCGGCCCTGTCTCCGCCGACCAGGTCCGCGCCTGGGCCAACACCCTGATGGCCGAGCTTTACTCGGCTCACGTTGCCCGCTGGGAGTACCGTCACGCGGACGACTTCGCGCCGGGCTGCTGGGCCGAAGCGAACGCCGAACAGGTCTACTACGGCCCGCAACGTGGCCTGGTCATTCGCGCTCTGTTCGAAAAGCCACGCGTGCCGCAGCCGGAGAAGGAGCACGTGTTCCAGAACCGCACCTGCACCGTGTGTGGCGACCCCGAAGACTGGGCCGGCCCTGACTGCATGCCGCCGGCGCCGCCGGTAGATCCGCGCAGTCGGCTTCCGTTCGACCCGCGCTGGATGCTGCAGCCGCTGCAGTGGCTGCGTGACGCTGGCCCCATTGCCCTCAACCGTTTCGACCGGGAACACCGGTCCAGAGAAGCTGCCTTCCTGTTCGAGCAGCTGGAAGCCTTCATCAAGGAGTGCGAAAAGCCATGACTCAGAAGCAGATCAGCCATCCCGAAGGCCTGGCCAACTGCGCCGCCGGCCACCGCGCGCGCCACATCCACGACGAGCGGCGAGCGAGCGCGGGTGGGGGTCACCTGGTCGAATGCTGCTGTAGGTCGACCAGCAAGAAGGCAGACGCCGATGCGGCGTTGGCCGAGTGGCGTCGGATCAACAGGCCGGCGCGGAGCCCGCGTGCTGCGCCGATCGGGGCCGGTAACGTTGTGCAGTTCAAGCTCAGCTTGGCCGAGCAATCACAAAAACCGGAGCGCGCGACGGGAGGCAGACATGGGCGCGGCTGAAAAGCTGGAAGAGTTGCTGTCACTGGACCGCGTGCGGCAGATGACCGGCATGGGCACCACCTTCATATACGGCGAGATCAAGGCCGGCCGCTTTCCGCGATCAATCCGCATCGGAAGGCGCGCACTCTGGATACAATCCGAGGTGCAAGGCTGGGTTCGGCAGCAGATCGCCCTGAATCGGCCTGTGCAGGTGGATGGGTAAGCGGGCGGGTGGCAATAGCTGAGACAAAGAAAAAGCCCCTATTTCTAGGGGCTTTTCGAAAATTCTGGCGGAGAGAGTGGGATTCGAACCCACGGAAGGTTTAACCCTTCGCCGGTTTTCAAGACCGGTGCCTTAAACCGCTCGGCCATCTCTCCGTATCGGCCCAGCCTGCTGGCCGGGCACGTATTCTCGCACGGCCGGGCGATTTGCCCAAGACCGTTGTTCCATCGGAGGCTGGCCTCAGCCCGCGTCCACCGCCAACGCACCCAGTGCACTGGCCTTGATCCGCTCCTTGGCCTTCTCGCAGGCGCCACCGCAATCCAGGCGCGAGGCCTCCAGCTGCGGTGGCAGGTGCTCGGCCAGGAAGTCGATGAATACCCGCACCGCCGGCAGCAGACCGCGACGCGAGGCGAACACGGCATGGCACACGCCCTGGGGCAGCGACCAGTCCGGCAGCACCACTTCCAGCTCGCCGTTGCGCACGGCATCGGCGCAGACGGTTTCCGGCAGCATGGTGATGCCGAAGCCGTCTTTCACCATGCTCTGCAGCAGCGGGAAATCGAAGCCAGCCACGCGCGGCTGCAGGTCCACCCGGCGCACCGCGCCCTCCGGTCCGTGCAGTTCCCAGCGCTGGCGCGCCTCGTCTTCACTGATGCTCAAGGTGACATGGTTGGCCAGCTCTTCCGGGTCCTTCGGGCGGCCCGCACGGTCCAGGTATTTCGGGCTGGCCACCAGCAGTTCCTGCACCTGGCCGAAGCTGCGCATCACCAGACTGCCATCGTCATCCAGCCGCGAACGCACGCGCAGGGCCACGTCATAGCCTTCGTTGATGATATCCACGCGGCGGTTGCTGATGTTCAGCTGCAGCCGCACCTTCGGGTACTGCTCGAGGAACTTGGGCAGCAGCTTGGGCAGCTGCATCTGCGCCAGCGACACCGGCACGCTGGCGCGCACCAGGCCGCGCGGCTCGGCGCTGAGGCGGTCCACCACCTCGCGCGCGGCCTGCGCCTCGGCCAGCATGGTCTGGGCGTGGCGGTGCACGCTGGTACCGACGTCGGTAACGGCGAAGCGGCGCGTGGAGCGCTGCAGCAGGCGCACGCCCAGGTCGGTTTCCAGCTGGCTGATACGGCGGCTCAAGCGCGACTTGGGGATGCCCAGTGCGCGCTCGGCGGCGGCGAAACCGCCGTGGTCGACCACCATCGCGAAGTAGTACAGATCATTCAGGTCATGCATACCCGAGTTCCATTGATAGAACAATACGTGGCATTCAACCACCTTTATCCCGTCGATGCAACAACCTATCGTTCTCTCCGTCGGCGGCAAGCCCGCCACCTCTCCCGAACATAGGTACTGCCATGAAGCTTCTGCACATCGACGCCAGCGTGCTTGGCGACAACTCCGTCTCCCGCCACCTGACCGCCGCCGTGGTGGCCCAGTTCAAGCAGCAGATCGACGGCCTGCAGGTTGATTATCGCGATCTTGACGCCAATCCGGTACCGCATCTGCGCAGCGGGTCGCTGGCCAAGACCGACCCGGCCGAGGCCGCTGATGCTGAACAGGTGCTCGAGCAGTTCCTGGCCGCAGACATCGTGGTGATCGGTGCGCCGATGTACAACTTCAGCGTGCCCTCCACCCTGAAGGCCTGGATCGACCGCGTGGCGGTGGCCGGGCGCACGTTCAAGTACACCGAGAACGGCCCGGTGGGCCTGGCCGGTGGCAAGCGGGTGATCGTGGTCAGCAGCCGTGGCGGCATCTACACCGATTCGCCGGCGGACTTCCAGGAGCCCTTCCTGCGCCAGACGTTTGCCTTCTGGGGCATCAACGACATCGAGTTCGTGCGTGCCGAGGGCATCGCCTATTCGCCGCAGCACCGCGAAGACGCGATTGCCGGTGCACTGGCAGCGCTGCCGTCGCATGAGCCGGCGGAAGTGGCAGCGGCGTAACGCGTTCCAGCGTTCGGCGCCTCTCTCCCTCGTCTGGGCGCTGAACGCGGGCCGGGATTCCCTCCCCCATCCCGGCCCACCCTGGCGGTCCTGCTTTTGCGGGGCCGCTTTTTTTTGCCACCATGGGGCGATGGACTACATCGTGATGGCTGCGCACCGCAGCGAATTTCCGCACCCGATCACCCTGCACCGTGGCCAGGCATTGGTGGTGGGCGAACGTTATGAGGGGCCCGAGGGTTGGGAGGACTGGTTTCTGTGCGAGGCCGAGGGACAGCAGCCGGGGTTCGTACCGGCGCCGGTGATCGGTCGCGATTCCCAGGGTGGCGCGTTTGCCACGGAGGATTACTGCGCGCGGGAGCTTGATGTGGACCCGGGGCAGCACCTGCGCGGCGTGCGCACGCTCAATGGGTGGGCGTGGTGTGTGCCGGCGGCTGGCGAGGCCGGTTGGGTACCGCTGGAGAAGTTGCGCGTAGCAGGTTGATGGATTGCGTCATCCACGCATGGCGTGGATCTACTGCAAAGCCCAAACCTCCAGCGCGTGGATGCCACACCGCGTCAGTAGATCCACGCCATGCGTGGATGCCACACCGCCTCAGTAGATCCACGCCATGCGTGGATGCGGTGCCGACATGGCCGGCACCCATCAAAATGCCGCCGGGCATGGCCCGGCGCTACCGGCTGATCAGCCGATGGTTTCGATGCCGCCCATGTACGGCCGCAAGGCTTCGGGCACGGTGATGCTGCCGTCGGCGTTCTGGTAGTTCTCCATCACTGCGATCATCGCGCGGCCGACGGCCACGCCCGAGCCGTTCAGGGTGTGCGCCAGCTCCGGCTTGCCGGTGGCCGGGTTGCGCCAGCGGGCCTGCATGCGGCGGGCCTGGAAGTCACCACAGTTCGAGCACGAGGAAATCTCGCGGTAGGTCTCCTGCGACGGCAGCCAGACTTCCAGGTCGTAGGTCTTGATGGCCGAGAAGCCCATGTCGCCGGTGCACAGCAGCACCTTGCGGTACGGCAGGCCCAGCTTCTCCAGCACCACTTCGGCGCAGCGGGTCATGCGCTGGTGCTCGGCGTCGCTGTCTTCCGGGCGGCAGATCGAAACCAGCTCGACCTTCTCGAACTGATGCTGGCGGATCATGCCGCGCACATCGCGGCCACCGCTGCCGGCTTCGGAACGGAAGCACAGCGAATGGGCGGTCATGCGCAGCGGCAAGCGCTCGGCGTCGAGGATCTCGTCGCGGGCGATGTTGGTCAGCGAGATTTCCGAGGTCGAGATGAGGTAACGCTTCTGCTCACCCAGCTGGGTGATGAACATGTCCTCTTCGAACTTGGGCAGCTGGCCGGTGCCGTACAGGCTGTCGGCGTTGACGATCACCGGCACGTTGGTTTCCTGATACTCATGCTCGCCGCTGTGCAGGTCGAGCATGAACTGGGCCAGGGCGCGATGCAGGCGGGCAATCGGGCCACGCAGCACGGTGAAGCGCGAACCGGACAGCTTGGCGGCGGTCTCGCCGTCCAGCCACTTGTTGCGGGCGCCCAGTTCGACGTGGTCGAGCACCTTGAAATCGAACTGGCGCGGGGTACCCCAGCGCGACTGCTCGACGTTCTCGCTCTCGTCGGCGCCGGCCGGCACGTCATCGGCGGGAATGTTCGGGATGCCCATGGAGATCGTGTCGATCTTCTCGCGCAGCTCGTCCAGGGCCACTTCCGAGGCCTTCAGCTCATCGGCGAACGCGGCAACCTCGGCCATGATGGCCGAAACGTCCTCGCCCTTGGCCTTGGCCTGGCCGATGGCCTTGGAACGGCTGTTGCGCAGGCTCTGCAGCTCCTGGGTACGCACCTGGATGCGCTTGCGATCGGCCTCCAGTGACTCCAGGGCAGACACGTCGAGCTCGAAGCCGCGGCTGGTGCGCAGGCGTTCGGCGAGGTCGGCGGGCTGGTGGCGGAGCAGGGCTGGATCAAGCATGGCAGGCGTCGTGGTGGGTAACAGGAACGGGATTATCGCCTGTTATACGGAATTCTGCCGCCCGGTTCATTCCGGCCGTGGCAGAATCGAGGCATTCCGTACTGGTCTGGTCCATGTCTGCTCCCCGTCCGTCGCCTGCCAAGTCGTTCACCGTGCATATCCCGCGCAACGCCCTGAAGATCGCCGGCATCGCCTTCGGCGTGGGCATCCTGCTGTTCGTGCTGGTCTGGCTGACCGGACGCGACAAGGAATTCTTCCGTGCCGACCCGGCCGCGCAGACGCCGCAGGAAACCGCCCAGGTGGAACCGCTGCCCGAACCACTGGCCGCGGCGGCCGGTTCCAGCGACATGCCAGACGCCAAGCCGGCCCCGGTGCCGGACGAGGAAGATGCGCCGAAGCTGGTGGAAACCGCCCCGCCCCCGCCACCGGCCACGGTTGAACCCGCTCCGGCCGCGCCGGGTACTGCGGCACCGGCAACCGCCAATGCGCAGCCGATGCCGATTGCCGGCCAGTCGCCGCCGCCGGCCTACCCGGCCGCCGCCCTGCGACGCGGTGAAGCGGGCAGCGTGGTGGTGCGGGTGGAGGTGGACGCCACCGGCTACCCGAACAACGTGACGGTGATCCAGCGCAGCGGTTCGCGCGAGCTGGACCGTGCAGCGACGGACGCGGTGCGTCGCTGGCGCTTCAGCCCGGCAGTCAGCAATGGCCAGCCGGTACCCGGCAGCATTGAAGTGCCGTTCGACTTCAAGCCGCAGTAACTGAACGCTTCCCCGCAGAAAAGCTGAACCTTGCAGGTTGCGTTGACGCAATGCTGACACGCTTCGACGCCGCCTCGGGCAACACTCTGGGCGTCGTTACTGACGTGAGGAGTTTGCGATGACTGCCACCACCCACGAGAACCTTCATTCGCCGCAACTGCAGCAGGATGGCGCGCTCGAGCCGCGCTCGACCTCCCCTTGGCTGTGGCTGGCCCTGATCGTGGCGATGTTCGCCGCGGCACTGGTCTGGCTGCGTTTCTCCAGCCATGACGACGTTGCGCCTGCGCCGGTAAGCGAGCGCATGCTGCCGGCCACGGAAACGCCGGTCGCCGCCACGCCCGCCCCGGCTGCGCGACAGGCCGTGCCCGCGCAGAGCGAGCGCAAGGCAGCCCCGGCCGTACGTAACCGTGAGGCGCGTCCGCTGGCGAGCAACAGCAAGCCCAGCTATCCGGCCGCCGCGCTGCGCAGTGGCGTGCAGGGCAGCGTGGTTGCCAGCTTGAACGTGGATACGCGTGGCAACGTGACCGACGCTGCGATCGTGTCGCGCAGTGGTGAGCGCAGCCGCGACCTGGACCGTGCCGTGCTGAACACCGTGCAGGGTTGGAAGTTCGAGCCGGCCATGCACCAGGGCCGTGCGGTGGCGAGCGTGGTACGCGTGCCGGTGGATTTCCGTACCGAACAGCGTTGATCGCCGGCTGACGCCTGAAATGAAAACGGAGGCCTCGGCCTCCGTTTTTTTTGCGCGCGCATTGGGATTCCGGCGGGCATGGCCCGGCGCTACCGGAACAGGCGCCGAAGGGTAGCGCCGGGCCATGCCCGGCCAGCGCAGCGGCGCCGGGACTACCTCAGGCCAGGTTG
This sequence comes from Stenotrophomonas sp. 1278, assembly GCF_029892765.1. Classification (NCBI taxonomy): domain Bacteria; kingdom Pseudomonadati; phylum Pseudomonadota; class Gammaproteobacteria; order Lysobacterales; family Lysobacteraceae; genus Stenotrophomonas; species Stenotrophomonas sp. 1278. The sequence goes on along the minus strand of NZ_JARXWD010000002.1, from coordinate 145,435 downwards.
AAGCCGGCGCTGCGTGCGAGTCCGTCGAAATCCGGGAAGGACGTTGCGACGTTGGCGATGTCGTTGATGCGCACTTCGCCATGGCTGATCTGGCCGGCAATGGCGAAGGCCATCGCGATGCGATGATCACCGTGGCTTTCGATGGTGCCACTGCCCAGCGATACGCCGCCGTGCAGGGTGGCGCCATCTTCGGTTTCGTCCACCTGCATGCCCAGCGCGCGCAGGCCGGTCGCCATCGCGGCCAGGCGATCGGATTCCTTCACCCGCAGTTCGGCGGCGCCGGTCACCACGGTCTGGCCTTCGGCGGCAGCAGCGGCCACGAACAATGCCGGGAACTCGTCGATCATGTCCGGCACCAGCTCCTCGGGAATGCGCGCACCCTTCAGCGGCGCATAGCGCACCAGCAGATCGGCCACCGGTTCGCCGCCCTGCTCTGCCGGGTTCTGTTCGGTGATGTCCGCGCCCATCAGGCGCAGCGCGTGCAGCAGGCCGGTACGGCGCGGATTGAGGCCGACCTGCTTCAGGCGCAGTTCGGAGCCGGGAATGATGCTGGCCGCGACCAGGAAGAACGCGGCCGAGGAGAAGTCGGCCGGCACGACGATATCGGTCGCGCGCAGGCGCTGGCCACCACGCAGGCGGGCCTTGCCCGGCGAGAACGCGATGTCCACGCCGAACGCGGACAGCATGCGCTCGGTGTAGTCGCGGGTCGGGTGCGGTTCGGTCACGCTGGTTTCGCCGTGCGCGTACAGGCCGGCCAGCAGCACGGCGGACTTGATCTGCGCACTGGCCACCGGCGAGGCAAAGTCGATGCCGTGCAGCGTCTGTCCGCCGTGCACGTGCAGCGGCGGCGTGCCGTCTTCCTCGGTGTCGATCTTCGCGCCCATCTGCGACAGCGGACCGGTGACTCGGCGCATCGGACGGCCGGATAGCGATTCGTCGCCGACCAGCGTGCAGTCGAATGCCTGACCGGCCAGCAGGCCGGCCAGCAGGCGCATGCCGGTGCCGGCATTGCCACAGTCGAGCGGTGCGCTGGGTGCCTGCAGGCCATCGATGCCGACGCCGTGCACGACGCGCTGCGACGCACTGGGGGTTTCGATGCGCACGCCCAGCTGGCTGAAGATGCGCGCGGTGGCGCGGGTGTCTTCGCCTTCCAGGAAGCCTTCGATATGCGAGGTGCCATCGGCCAGCGCGGCGAACATCACCGAGCGGTGCGAGACCGACTTGTCGCCGGGAATGGTCAGGCTGCCCTGCAGGGGCTGGCCCTTGCGGGCGATCCAGTGCTGCGCATTGCTCATCGTTGAATGGTTCCGTAAACGCCGGCTCGCCGGCGGTGCATCAGGGGCGGCGGCCGCAGCCGCCGCAGCAGGGATCAGGGCACGGCTACCGGATAGGAGCCAAGCACCTTGATCTGCGCCGAGTGCGCTTCCAGTTCGGCCAGTGCGGCCTGCATCGGCGCGTCGTCGATGTGACCGGCCAGGTCGATGAAGAAGCCGTATTCCCACTTGCCGTGGTGCGAGGGACGCGACTCGATGCGGTTCATGCTGATGCCATGGCGCGCGAACGGGCTGAGCACATCGAACAGCGCGCCGGGCTTGTCATGGATGAACACCAGCACCGAGGTGCGGTCATGGCCGGAGGTCGGGAAGATGTTGCGCCCCACCACCAGGAAACGGGTGGTGTTGTCGGCATCGTTCTGGATCGGCTTGGTGACGACCTTCTTCAGGCCGTACACATGGCCGGCGCTCTCGCCGCCAATGGCCGCGGCATCGTCGGCGTTGCGCGCGCGTCGCGCGCCTTCGGCGTTGCTGGCCACCGGGATCTTCTCGGCCTTCGGCAGGTTGGCGCGCATCCATGCCGAGGTCTGCATGAACGACTGCGGATGGCCGTAGACGCGCTCGATGTCCTCGATGCGGCCACTGCGCGACATCAGGTACTGCTGCACGCGCAGTTCCACTTCGCCGCAGATCTTCAGGTTGGAGGTGAGGAACATGTCCAGGGTGATCTGGATGGTGCCCTGCCCCGAGTTTTCCACCGGCACCACGCCGAAATCGGCGTTGCCCGCTTCCACTTCCTGGAACACTTCTTCGATGCTGGCCATCGGCAGGCCCAGCGCCGAGCGGCCGAAGTGCTTGAGCACGGCCTGCTGGCTGAAGGTACCTTCCGGACCGAGGTAGCCGATCTTCAACGGCTCCTGCTGGGCCAGGCAGGCCGACATGATTTCGCGGTAGACGTGCACCAGCAGCTCATCGCTGAGCGGGCCTTCGTTGCGATCCACCACCATGCGCAGGACCTGCGCCTCGCGCTCGGGGCGGTAGTAGTCGACGGCGGCGGCGAGCTTGCCCTTGGCCTTGCCGACCTGGTGGGCGAACTGTGCGCGTTCGGCGATCAGGCTCTGGATGTCACGGTCGATCTGGTCGATCTTCGAACGCACATCGGCCAGTGCCAGTGGCGCCAGGGTCGGCACCGCGGTTGCCTTCGACTTGCCCTTGGGCTTGGAAGTGGCGCTGTCCTTGGCCGGCTCGGCCTTCTTCGACGCCTTCTTGCTGGGTTTGCTTGCCATCGGAATTCCTTGTTGCGGGGCGCGCACCCGACGATGCGCGCCGTTCATTGCTCAGCCGTGACGCTGCTGGAAATCGGCCATGAAGGCGACCAGCGCCTCGGCCCCGGCCAGCGGCATGGCGTTGTAAAGCGAGGCGCGGATGCCACCGACCACCTTGTGACCCTTCAGCGCCAGCAGGCCGGCGGCCTTGGCATCGGCGACGAAACGGGCATCGAGGTCGGTGTTGGGCAGGAAGAACGGGATGTTCATCCGCGAGCGCGCCGAATGGGCGACCTCGTTGCGATAGAAGCCGCCGGAGGCATCGATGGCGCCGTACACCAGCGCGGCCTTGGCGGCGTTGCGTTTGGCGAACTCGACCACGCCACCTTCGGCCAGCATCCACTTGAACACCAGACCGGCCAGGTACCAGTTCCAGGTGGGCGGGGTGTTGAGCATGGAATCGCGGGCGACGTGCGAGCGGTAATCGAAGATGTCCGCGCGTGGCTGGCCACTACGCTCCAGCAGGTCGCGACGGATGATCATCACCGCGATGCCGACCGGGCCCAGGTTCTTCTGCGCACCGGCATAGATGACACCGTAGCGGCGCACATCCAGCGGCTCGCTGGCGATGGATGAACTGAAGTCGGCCACCAGCGGCACGTTGCCGGTCTCGGGCACATCACGGAACTCGACGCCGTGGATGGTCTCGTTGGCAGTGATGTGCACGTACGCGGCGTCGGGAGAGAGCTGCCAACCGGCGCGCTCGGGCAGCTGGCGATACCCTTCGGCCTCGCTGCTGGCGGCGATGTTGACGTCCACGTAGGGGCTGGCCTGCTTGACTGCGGTCTTGCCCCAGTGGCCGGTGACCACGTAGTCGGCACGCTGGCCGGGGCTGGCGAAGTTGAGCGGGATCAACGCCTGCTGGGTGGTGGCGCCACCGGGCAGGAACAGCACCGCATAGTCCTCGGGAATGTCGAGCAGGCGACGCAGGTCGGCCTCGGCCTCGGCGGCCACGGACATGAACTCCGGACCGCGATGGCTCATTTCCACGATGGAGGCACCGCTACCGTGCCAGTCCAGCATTTCCGCCTGCGCCTGGCGCAGGACCGATTCCGGCAACGTTGCAGGGCCGGCACTGAAGTTGAACGCGCGCGTCATGGCACACCTGTGGGGCAAGACCCCTAGTATGCCGCACTGCATCAGCCTTGCGGCCTTGTGGCGCAAGGGAAATTTGGTTGCATCCGTATCCATTGCCGCGGCTGCACTGGTAGTGCCGGCCGCTGGCCGGCAACTGCAATCACCTTGGTTCACCGAGGTTGCCGGCCAGCGGCCGGCACTACCCAAAGCGGGTTGGTCCGGGCGGTAGCGCCGGGCCATGCCCGGCGGAACCAATTCAGCGCGCGCCGAACCAGAGCAGCAGGCTGAGCACGGCTGCCAGCAGCAACGCACTGCCCAGCAGCCACGGCCAGCGCCGCACCCGACGCGGAGCGACCGGTACCACCGGTGCCTGTTCGGCTTCGTCGCTGCCTTCGTCATCGGCCAGTGGCGGTCGCCGGCGCGGGTCGTGCGGCACTTCCAGCACGAACCGGTGCTGGCCGTCGAACACCACCTGGTCGCCGGCCTGCAGCCAGCAGTGGCGCACCGCAACGCCGTTGACCCGGGTGCCATCGGCACTGCCCAGGTCGCGCAGCAGTACCCGCTCGCCATGGACTTCCACCCGCGCGTGCTGTTCGGCGAAGGCGGGTTCATCGATCTCGATGTCGACATCGCTTCCACGGCCGATCACCCGCGCGCGCGACAGGGGGTAGCTGCGGCCGTGGTGCAGGCCGCCCACACCGCGCAGCAGGCGCTGCTCGTCACCGCTGCCTTCGACGCTGGCTGCCGGCGCCGGTGCCTGCAGCAGGGTGTCGACCTCGCCCTGCAGGACCATTTCCACGCCATCGACGTAGACCGCGTCGCCCGCCCTCAGCAGGGCCATGCGCCGCACCGGGCGACCATTCACATGGATGCCACGGATACCGTTGCCGACCTGCAGCCAGAGGCCGCGGTCGTCCATGCAGAACTGCGCAAGCAGCAGCGCGCCGTTGCCGGCATCACCGAGGCGCACGCTGCCGTTTGCCTGGCGCACGATGCGCTGCACCCCGGGCCGCAGCGGCTGGTCGGGCTGTTGTTGTTGACTGAAGTGAACTAGCAGGTTCTGCACGCGGCGCAGACTAGCAGGTTGGCCGCCCACGAAGAAGAACCTGCGATGAGCGCTTGGCGTGGGCGCCGTCGATGCGCACAATGCTCGCCCTCTCAATTGATCCCCGCCCTGCGCCAGGAGCCTGCATGTCCACCATCGATGTCCGCCACGCCCACACCCTGCCCGACACCCAGGCACGTGAAGCGATCGAGCAGGTTGCCGCCAAGCTGGGCGAACGCTTCGGCCTGAAGTCGTCGTGGGCCGCCGACGTGCTGAATTTCTCCGGCAGTGGCGTGGACGGTGCGATCGAACTGCAGCCGGGCGCGGTGCGGGTCACGGCCAAGCTGGGCTTCCTGCTGTCGGCAATGAAGGGCATGGTCGAAAGCGAGATCCAGCGCGTGTTGAAGGAAAAGCTGGGCTGAACCTGCGCTGCGGCCATCACGGCCCAGCAACGGCGCGCCGCGCTACTCTCGGGGATAGGCCCAACTCCCACGGGGAATGCAATGAACCGTTACGAGAATGACGATCGCCGCGACGACGATGCCGGCTTCGGCGACCAGGCAGAGCGCTTTTCGCGCAAGCTGAGCGATTCGGCACAGCAGGTCTGGCTGGCCGGTCTGGGCGCCCTGGGGCGCGCGCAGGCAGAGGGAGGCCGTTTCTTCGATGGCCTGGTGAAGGAAGGCGAAGCCTGGGAAGCCCGCCGCCGTGAACGCAGCGGCGAGCAGGAACCGGGCTGGCGCGACAACGTCGAGCACTCGCTGGACGAAGCCCGCGAGAAGGCGTCCGGAACCTGGGACAAGGTCAACAAGGCCTTCGATGACCAGGTGCAGGGCGTACTCAAGCGACTGCACGTGCCGACCGCCGATCAGGTGACCGCGCTGGAAGCCCGCATCGATGCCCTGACCGCGCGCCTGGCCAAGCTCGAACACCGTGCCTCCACCGACGTGGATGCTCCCTCGCCGGGCAGCCACCAGTCGCCGGGAAGCACGCCCTGAACCGCCTTTGTTGCAACGCAATAAATTTTCGTTGACAATCGCGTAGAACCCGCCAATCGCTTCGGCTGCCGTTTGTTCCCTCCCCTCACGGCTTCAGGATTGGCGGGTTTTTTCGTGTCTGGCACGTGCGGATCTGCGGGCTGCATCACGGTTGTTGTCGGGAACACCCTGACGCAATCAACCGGTCGGCCCTTTACACTGTGGGCTTCCGTTTTCGCCCCTTCCGTCGTCGCCCTGCATGCTTCCCTGGATTCTGGCCCTGCTGTCGGCCCTGCTTACCTGCACCCTGGCCACCGTGTACCTGTGGTGGTTCAAGCGTCGACGTACCGAAATGCAACTGGGCCTGCGGGCCTTGGCGGGCATGCACTGGCGTGAGTTTTCCACGCTGATCAAGCGCATGCTGCGCGAGCAGCGCGGCCTGCGTGAACTGCAGGATCCGAGCGAGGAAAGCCGCGAGCCGAGCAGCGATTTCCTGCTCAGCGATGGACCGAACACCTGGCGGGTGTCGTGCAAGCACGGCCTGGCCTATCGCATCGGCACCGCTGCGGTGAACGAACTGGGTGCTGCCGCGCGGCTGGCAGGCGCCAAGGGCGGCATGCTGATCACCGAAGGCCGGATTGAACGCGATGGCCTGGGCGCGGCGGAAAAGCAGGCAGTGGAAGTAATCGATGGTCCGCGCCTGTGGCCACTGCTGCAGCCCTACCTGCCGGTCGATGTTGACACCCGCGTGCGCGCGATCGCCCGCCATGAGGCGCTGCGCCGCATTGCCATCGCCGCACTGGCTTCAGTGACGCTGGGCCTGCTGGTCGGGCTTGGCCTGCAGGGCCTGCGCCCGGAACAGGCGGACCCGATCCCGGCACCCGCCGTTGCACCTGTCGCGCCGCCGGCCGCACGTCCTTTGCCGACGCCCGTCGCGCCGGAAAGCGCCGCCAATGCGCCCGCTCCCATGGTCGCCGCAGCCGCGCCGCAGAATGCCGACGATGCGCGCAGCAATCCCAACCCGGACGCCGCCACGCTGGACCGCTACCAGGCCGAACTGGCCCGCGCGCTGGCGGGGCAATCCGGCATCGCCAGCGGTGTCTGGCTGACCCGGCAGACGCTGGCCATCAACCGCACCGGTGAACTGGAAACGGTGTGGCCACGCGTGTGCCAGGAAGTGCTGCGCTACCCCGCCCTGCGCAACGTGCGCGTGCAGCTCAACGCCCGCCCCGGTGTGGATGAGCCGGTGCGCTGGCGGCAGTGCGCGACGTATTGATGGGCTGCCGGGTGTAGCGCCGGGCGCGTGCCCGGTCGCCGTATCGTCAGCCCCGTGACGCCAGGTGCGCGATGTAACTGGAGCGCGACTCGCCGGCCGCCTTGGCCTGCGCATCCAGGCGCGCAAGGACACGGCGCGGCAAGCTGATGTTGACGCGCTCAATGGTGTCATCCAGCAACGAAGGGTCGATGCAGATGTAAGCGAGGATCCATCCTGCTGCAGCTCCGGCCTCGGCTACCACCTTCTGTGGCGATGAAGGGCGTGGAATCGAGCGGCCGGCATCCAGCGCGGCGTCGATCCATGCCAGTGCCGCCTCTTCGGCAGACGTCAATGCATCGTCGAGTGTGTCGGCAGCCGAGAAGCAGCCAGGCAGGTCCGGCACGATCACGCTCCACGCGGTGCGTTCATCACCGGCCTCGATCAAGACTGGATATCGCATGAGGGCCTCCTACGTCAGTCCCGCAAGCTTCCGCAGTGCCTGCACCAACCCTTTTCCCAGATCCTTTTTGGGATGAGGAACGGTGATGATGTGAGGCCGGTACGGATGCACGAATACATGATGGGATCCGCGGATCCGGTTGCAGTACCAGCCCGCCGCTTCCAGCTCCCGGATGAGGTCCCTGCTTTTCATGCAGGAACCATACACATCGTACACACGCACCGACAGAGCGCAAGACGACAGAGCCGGCAACGCCACGGCGAAGGGAATGTCCGCCGCTATCGCGCCCCGGGTGCGAAACGGGCGACCAGGTCCCAGGCATCGCCCAGGAACATCTGGCGCACGCGGGTGATCGGCTGTTCGCCGCGCCAGGTCAGGCGCTCGATCACCAGGCAGGCGGTACCGGGCTTCACGTCCAGCAGCCTGGCGGTGGACGCATCGGCGCCCCAGGCGCTGATGCGGTGCTGGGCGCGCGTCCACGACACGTTCTGCAGCAGCCAGCTGCCCGGCGCGGTGGTGCTGAAATCCACCTCCAGCACCTCGGGCACGCCGACCGGGCTGATCAGGCGATGCTCCAGCGCCAGCGGCCGGCCATCGGCCAGATGCAGGCAGCGCATCGCCAGCAACTGCTCACTGCCGGCCAGTTCCACTTCGCCGGCATTGGCTGCCTCGGCCAGGCGCAGTTCACGCTGCAGCAGCCGGTAGCCGTACTGATGTCCGCGCGATCCGACCTCCATTGCGATGTCAGGGATCTCCAGCGCCACCTGCTCCAGATGCGGTGGCTGTCGAGCCACGAAGGAGCCCGCTCGGCGGCGGCGCTCGATCATGCCGCTCTCGGCCAGCGCCGTCAGCACCTTGTTCACCGTCATCCGCGAGCAACCGTACTGCTCCATCAGTTCGTGCTCGTACGGAATACGGAAGCCCGGCGCCCACTCTCCGCTGAGGATGCGGCTTTCCAGGTCGCTGCGGATGCGCTGGTTGAGCGTGGCGGACTTGCTGGCCTTCACGGGGTGGAGTCTCGATGGTGGGAGGCGATCAGCCCAGCACGCCACGCAGGGCAGCGGCGAAGGCGCTGGTGATGGCCTCGCGCTGCAGGTGGCGGCCCTCGGCCACGCACTGGCGGCCATGGCGCCAGACCGATCGCAGCGCGCCATTACGTGCGGCGAACACCCAGCTGTCAAGCCATGCGTCACCGTGTCGCGCCTGCAACGCCGGGTGCGCGACATCCAGTTCAACCATGTCTGCGCTGGCACCCACCTGCAGGCCGGCGGCCACACCCAGCGCCTGGGCACCGCCCTGCAGCGCACCCTCGAACAGGAAACGCCCAGTGCTGCGGCCGGCATCCGGAGCCAACACATTGCGACCCCGCAGGGTCAGGCGCTGGCCGTATTCCAGCAGGCGCAACTCTTCTGCGGCATCGATCAGCACGTTGGAATCGGAGCCCACGCCGAAGCGCCCGCCCTCGCGCGCGAAGGCCTGCATCGGGAACAGGCCGTCGCCCAGGTTGGCCTCGGTGATCGGGCACAGCCCGGCCACGGCGTTGCTGGCGACCATCTGCGCGCGCTCGTCGTCGGTGATGTGGGTGGCGTGCACCAGGCACCAGCGCGCATCGACCGGGGCATGCTCGTACAGCCACTGCACCGGTCGCCGGCCACTCCACGCCAGGCAGGCCTCGACCTCGCGCACCTGCTCGGCGATATGGATGTGTATCGGGCCATCGGTAAGCGGCAGCAGTGCGCTCAGCTCCTCGCCCGTCACCGCGCGCAGGCTGTGCGGGGCGATGCCGAGCACCGCATCGGGCAGCGTGGCCAGCGCGGTGCGGGCGCCATCAAGCAGCTGCGCGAACCCGTCTACATCATGGATGAGGCGGCGCTGCGCCGGGTTCGGCGGCGCCCCACCGAAATCGGCGTGGGCGTAGAACACCGGCAGCAGGGTCAGGCCGATGCCGGTCTGCGCGGCCGCAGCAGCGATCTGCACACTCATCTCGGCGCGATTGGCGTAGGGGCGGCCATCGGCATCGTGGTGCAGGTAGTGGAATTCGCCGACACGGGTGAAGCCGCTTTCCAGCATCTCCATGTAGGCCTGGGCGGCGATGGCCTGCACTGCATCCGGGCGCAGACGGGCCAGGAAGCGGTACATCAGTTCGCGCCAGCTCCAGAAACTGTCGCCGTCGCCGCCACCGATCTCGGTCAGGCCGGCCATGCCGCGCTGGAAGGCGTGGCTGTGCAGGTTCGGCAGGCCCGGTACCAGAATGCCCACGCGGGTATCGCCCTGCTGCGCAGCCTGCCCACGCGTGACCTCGGCGATGCGCCCGTCCTGCACCTGCAGGCGGACGTCGGCGGCCCAGCCGTCGGCCAGCAGGGCGTGGGCGGCATGGAAGGAGTGCGCGGAACGCGAATCGGACATGGCTGGACAACCCGAATTGGACGCCTATATTGTATAGACATATAAGCACAGCCGCGTTCTGGATGCCATGCACGTCGATACCCTCTGGTCCAACGTCCACCTGATGACCCTCGATGGCGAGGGCCTGGGTGTCCTGCGCGATGGAGTACTGGCCGCCACCGATGGCCGCATCGTGCACGTCGGCCCCGCCGGCAGCGATGCCGACCTGCAGCCGACCACCCGCATCGACGGCGAAGGCCGATGGATCTCGCCTGGTCTGATCGATTGCCACACCCACCTGGTCTACGCCGGCAACCGCGCCAACGAATTCGAGCAGCGCCTGCAGGGCGTGAGCTATGCCGAGATCGCCCGTGCCGGTGGCGGTATCGTCTCTACGGTGCGCGCCACCCGTGCTGCCTCGCCAGAGCAGTTGGCACGCGAGAGCCGCCCGCGCCTGCTGGCGATGCGCGCCGAAGGCGTAACCACCATCGAGATCAAGTCCGGCTACGGCCTGACCCTGCAGGACGAGCGCAAGCAGTTGCAGGTGGCACGAGCGCTGGGCGAGGAATGCCGGGTGAACGTGGTGCCGACCTTCCTCGGTGCGCACGCGGTGCCGCCCGGTCGCGAGGCGCAGGAATACACCGATGAGGTGTGCGAGGTGATGATTCCGGCCATCGCTGCAGAAGGCCTGGCCGAGGCCGTGGACATCTTCTGCGAGAACATCGCGTTCTCGCCGGCGCAGGCCCGCCAGGTATTCGACGCTGCGCGTGCGCATGGTCTGGCGATCAAGATCCACGCCGAACAACTGAGCAACCAGCATGGCGCCGAACTGGCGGCCGGTTTCGGCGCGCTGTCGGCCGACCACATCGAACACCTGGACGACGCCGGCATCGCCGCGATGGCCGCCGCCGGTACCGTCGCCGTGCTGCTGCCGGGCGCGTTCTACTTCACCCGCGATACCACCCTGCCGCCAATCGCCGCGCTGCGTGCGGCCGGCGTGCCGCTGGCACTGGCCACCGACAGCAACCCCGGCACCTCGCCGCTGACCAGCCCGCTGCTGGCAATGAACATGGGCGCCACCCTGTTCCGCCTGACCGTGGACGAGTGCATCGCCGGCTTCACCCGTGAAGCGGCGCGTGCGCTGGGCCATGGCGAGCGCATCGGCCGCCTGGCCGTCGGCATGGACTGCGACCTGGCGATCTGGGACATCGACGCCCCCGCCGACCTGGTCTATCGCATTGGATTCAACCCGCTGCACGCGCGCGTGGTGCGCGGACAGCCCGACCTGCCTGCCTCCTGGAGCAACACATGAGCAACACCCTGGTTCTTCGCCCCGGCCATGTCACCCTCGCCCAGTGGCGGCAGGCGTATCGCGGTGCGCCGCTGTCGCTTGACCCGGCCGCGTTGCCGGCGGTGCGTGCCAGTGCCGCAACGGTGGCTGCCATCGTCGCCAAGGGCGCACCGGTGTATGGCATCAACACCGGTTTCGGCAAGCTGGCCAGCGTGCGCATCGAGCGCGAGGACCTGGCCACCCTGCAGCGGAACATCGTGCTCTCGCATGCCGCGGGCGTGGGCGAGCCGATGCCGGCGAATGTGGTGCGGCTGATGATGGCGTTGAAGCTGGTCAGCCTGGCCCAGGGTGCTTCCGGCGTGCGCGAGGAAACGCTGCTGCTGCTGGAAGCAATGCTGGTGAAGGGCGTACTGCCGGTGGTGCCGGCGCAGGGCTCGGTCGGTGCCTCGGGCGACCTGGCACCGCTCTCGCATCTGGCCAGCGTGATGATCGGCGTCGGCGAGGCCTTCGTCGGCGATGAACGCCTGCCCGCCGTGGACGCACTGGCACGCGCCGGCCTGCAGCCGGTGGAACTGGGCGCGAAGGAAGGCCTGGCCCTGCTCAACGGCACCCAGTTCTCCACCGCGTACGCACTGGCCGGCCTGTTTGAGATCGAAACCGTGTTCCAGGCCGCACTGGTCACCGGCGCGCTGTCTGTGGAAGCGGCCAAGGGCTCGGATACGCCGTTCGATCCGCGTATCCATGCGCTGCGTGGCCAGCGTGGGCAGATCGCCACCGCCACCACCCTGCGCACGCTGATGCAGGATTCGGGCATCCGCGAATCGCATCGTGACAACGACGTGCGGGTGCAGGACCCGTACTGCCTGCGCTGCCAGCCACAGGTGATGGGCGCGGCGCTGGACATCCTGCGCCAGGCTGCGACCACGCTGGAAATCGAAGCCAACGGCGTGTCCGACAACCCGCTGGTGTTCACCGATACCGGTGAGGCGCTGTCCGGCGGCAACTTCCACGCCGAGCCGGTGGCCTTCGCCGCCGACATGCTGGCGATGGCCGTGTGCGAAATCGGTTCGATCAGCGAGCGCCGCCTGGCGATGCTGGTCGACCCTGCGCTGTCCGGTCTGCCAGCCTTCCTGACCCCGCGCCCGGGCTTGAACTCCGGCTTCATGATTCCGCAGGTGACCGCCGCTGCGCTGGTCTCGGAAAACAAGCAGCGCGCCTACCCCGCCAGCGTCGATTCGATTCCCACCTCGGCCAACCAGGAAGACCACGTGTCGATGGCCGCGCACGGTGCACGCCGCCTGATGCAGATGGCCGAGAACGCAGCCAACGTAATCGGTATCGAGCTGCTGGCCGCTGCGCAGGGCTGCGACTTCCATGCGCCGCTGCGCTCCAGCAAGGCACTGGAAAACGTGCGCGCCACGCTGCGTGCACAGGTGCCGATGCTACAGGACGATCGCTATTTCCACCCGGACATGGTGATCGCAACCGACCTGGTCCGCAGCGGCGCATTGGCCAAGGGCCTGGCCGAGCTGTTGCCCACGGTGGAACCGCAGGCATGAACGGCCATCCCGAATGGCTGACCGTGCACGAAGGCGATGCGCCGCTGATCGTCAGCTTCCCGCACACCGGCAGCGAGCTGCCGCATGATCTGATCGGCGATTTCCACTCGCCGTGGCTGGCGCGCCGCGATGCCGACTGGTGGGTGCATGAGCTGTACGACTTTGCACGCGGCATGGGCGCGACCACCGTGCGCTCGGCAATCTCGCGTTCGGTGATCGACCTCAACCGTGATCCCAGCGGCGTGTCGCTGTACCCGGGGCAAAACACCACCGGCCTGTGCCCGCTGACCACCTTCGACAACCAGCCGCTGTACCACGCCGGCCGCGAGCCGGATGACGCCGAGATTGCCCGGCGCCGCGACACGTATTTCGCGCCGTACCACAACGCACTGGCCACGCAGATCGCACGCCTGCGTGCACGTCACGGCACCGTGGTGGTGTACGACGCGCATTCGATCCGTTCGCACATCCCGCACCTGTTCGAGGGCGAGTTGCCGCAGTTCAATCTCGGCACCGCCGGGCCGTCCGGTGCACCGGACACCTCCTGCGACAACGCACTGAGCGATGTGGTGGAGAACCTGCTGGCGCTCAGCGGCATGAGCCAGGTGCGCAACGGCCGCTTCAAGGGCGGCTGGATCACCCGCCACTACAGCAGCATTGCCGGTGGTGTGCACAGCCTGCAGATGGAACTGGCCTGCCGCGGCTACATGCACGAACCACTACCCGACCAGGTGGACGAGCACAGCTGGCCCACCCCGCTCGACCCCGAACACGCCGCACCGCTGCGCCACACCCTGGCGCAGGTGCTCAATGCCTGCCTTGAATTCGCTACGAACCGGAGCGCCGCATGACCCGCAACGACCCGTCCCGCACCATTGCCGCACCGACCGGCACCACGCTCACCGCCAAGAGTTGGCTCACCGAAGCGCCGCTGCGCATGCTCATGAACAACCTGCACCCGGACGTGGCCGAGCGGCCGCAGGAGCTGGTGGTCTACGGCGGCATCGGCCGTGCCGCACGCGATTGGGAGAGCTTCGACGCCATCGTCGAAACCCTCAAGCGCCTGGACGACGACCAGACCCTGCTGGTGCAGTCGGGCAAGCCGGTGGGCGTGTTCCGCACCCATGCCGATGCACCGCGCGTGCTGATCGCCAACTCCAACCTGGTGCCGCGCTGGGCCAACTGGGATCACTTCAACGAGCTGGATAAGAAGGGCCTGGCGATGTATGGCCAGATGACCGCCGGCAGCTGGATCTACATCGGCGCACAGGGCATCGTCCAGGGCACCTACGAAACCTTCGTGGAAATGGGCCGCCAGCATTACAACGGCAGCCTGGCCGGCAAGTGGCTGTTCACCGGCGGGCTGGGCGGCATGGGTGGCGCGCAGCCGCTGGCCGCGGTGATGGCCGGCGCCTCCTGCCTGGCGGTGGAATGCCGCAAGAGCAGCATCGAGATGCGCCTGCGCACCGGCTACCTGGATACCTGGACCGACGATCTGGACGAGGCCCTGCGCCTGATCGAAGCATCGTGCACCGCCAAAAAGCCGCTGTCGGTGGGCCTGCTCGGTAACGTTGCCGACGTGCTGGACGAACTGCTGATCCGCGGCGTGAAGCCGGACCTGCTGACCGACCAGACCTCCGCCCACGACCCGGTGAACGGTTACCTGCCGCAGGGCTGGACGGTGGAAGAATGGGATGCCAAGCGCGTGACCGCCCCGAAGGAAGTGGAAAAGGCCGCGCGTGAGTCGATGGCCAACCACATCCGCGCCATGCTCGGTTTCCACTCGCTGGGCGTGCCTACCGTGGATTACGGCAACAACCTGCGGCAGATGGCGCTGGAAGAAGGTGTCGAGGATGCGTTCGATTTCCCGGGTTTCGTGCCGGCCTACATCCGGCCGCTGTTCTGCCGTGGCATCGGCCCGTTCCGTTGGGCGGCGCTGAGCGGCGACCCGGAAGACATCGCCAAGACCGATGCCAAGGTGAAGGAGCTGATTCCGGACAACCCGCACCTGCACCGCTGGCTGGACATGGCCGCCGAGAAGATCAAGTTCCAGGGCCTGCCGGCGCGCATCTGCTGGGTCGGTCTGGGCGATCGTGATCGACTGGGCCTGGCGTTCAACGAGATGGTGGCCAACGGTGAACTGAAGGCGCCGGTGGTGATCGGCCGCGACCATCTGGACAGCGGCAGCGTGGCCTCGCCGAACCGCGAAACCGAAGCGATGGCCGACGGCTCCGATGCTGTGTCCGACTGGCCGCTGCTGAATGCCCTGCTCAACACCGCCAGTGGCGCGACGTGGGTGTCACTGCACCATGGCGGCGGCGTGGGCATGGGCTTCTCGCAGCACGCCGGCATGGTGATCGTCTGCGATGGCACTGAAGCGGCGGCCAAGCGCATTGCACGCGTGCTGTGGAACGACCCGGCCACCGGCGTGATGCGCCATGCCGATGCGGGGTATGAGATCGCGATTGAGTGCGCGAAGGAAAAGGGTCTGGATCTGCCGGGAATCCTCGGCTGACCCAGCACCCGGGTAGTGCCGGCCGCTGGCCGGCACCGCCCGATGCGCTTTGGCTCTGGTAGATGCCGACCTTGGTCGGCACAACCCTCCTGGCTTGACCCTATCCCCCGCCGTGACCAAGATGCGCCATCGCCGCTGACGGATCACCGCGATGTACCGCACGCTCGCTGCTGCATTGCTCTGCGCCCTGTTTGCCACCCCGTTCGCCTCGGCGCGTGACGTCCCTGCCGGCCTTTCTTCCCGGCTCGACACCCAATTGCAGAGCAACCGCGAACGCTACGGCATCGCCGGCCAGGTGGTATTGGTCGCACACAACGGCAACGTGCTGTACGAGGGCGCCAGTGGTGAACGCGACCCGGCCACCCACGCGCCCGCCACCGTCGATACCATCTTCGCCGCGCAGTCGATGGCCAAGCTGCTGACCAGCACGCTGGTGATGCAGCTGGTGGACCAAGGCAAGGTGGATCTGGATGCCCCCGCCAGTCGTTATGTGCCGGCGCTGCCGTCCACGTGGCACGCCATCCACGTGCGTGACTTCCTCAACCACAGCTCTGGCATCGGCGAATACTACGACCGCGTGGACAACCGCTGGGTGAGCAAGGGCTACACCGGCGTAGCACCGGACCTTGCCGCCGCACTGAAGGTCGCTGGTTCGGCACCGATGCAGTTCGCCACCGGTAGCCGCGTGCAGTACACGCAGGCGAACTACCTGGTGCTCACCGCATTGCTGGAAACCCATTACGGCAAGCCCTATCCGGCCATTGCACGCGAACGCATCCTGCAGCCGCTGAGGATGACCAGCACCTCGTGGGGAGCAGCCAGCGTGCCGGCACAGCGCGCGGCAGTGCCGTACATCGGCAAGGACGGCCAGCTGCAGCCGGCCAATGAAGATCCATGGCCGCACTACGGTTGGGGCCATGCCGATCTGCAGACCACCGTGGGCGACATGAACCGTTTCCTGCAGGCGCTGGCGACCGGCAAGCTGGTGCGCACGGCCACGCTGGAAGCGCTGTGGCAGCCACAGACACTGACCGGCGGCGGCAGCAACTTCTTCTCCACCGGCTGGGATACGACCCGCAGCGATGGCTACACACAGGTCGGCCACGACGGTGGCACCCGCGTGCGTGCGCGGCTGGCCTACAAGGGCACGCTGGCCAGCGGCTACTGGGTGTTCGTGTACCTGACCAATGGCAGCGCCCGCAATGCCTGGTCGAGCACGCTGGTGGAAAGCACGATGGCAGTGGCTGCGCCAGGAGATTTTCCGCATGCAGCACTCTCCGAACGTTTGATCGGCTATGCCTTGACCGGTGACAGCGGCAGTGAAAGCAGCCTGCGTGCGTGGCTGAGCGAGAACAGTGGCATTGCATCCAACGAACTGGAGCGGGCCATCAATGCAACCGGCTACGCGATCCGCAACAATCTGGGCAACCGGCCCGCGCTCAAGGTCTTCGCCCTCAATACGGCCCTGTATCCCACCTCGGCCAATGCCTGGGACAGCCTTGCCGAATGCCATGCTGCGCTCGGTAACGCTGAGATGGCCAAAACGCTATACGCCAAATCAAAAGCACTGGTGAAATCCGCTTTGTAGAGTCGAGCCTCTTCTACTGGAATTTGCTGTGAGGCACACCGGAAAACCAATCGGAAGGCTCGACTGAACAATGGCGAGCACGTCGGAGAAAAATGCATGGGACGCAGGCGCAACAGTCTTCTGGATGTCATGGCCGCATGGCCGTGGTACATCAACGCAGCGGTGGGCGGGCTCGGCTTCGCCACTCTGCGCTGGTTGTTACCGGCGTGGCGCCAACCTGTCACTGCCGCCACTGGCGACATCCTCCTTCAGATTCTTGCCCAACCGGTATTTGCCTGGGCCTGGTTGGCGATCTGCATGCTTGCCACCTTGCTTTCCTTGGCTGGCGCCTATAAGCGACGCCAGCTGCTGGATACCCGAACCGGGTTGGAAAGCCTGGCCACGACGGGCTGGCGCAACTTCGAGCTTCTTGTCGGCGAAGCCTTCCGGCGCCAAGGCTATGCAGTCGAAGAAACCGGACTGGGCGGCGCGGACGGTGGCATCGACCTGATCCTGCGACGCAACGGCAAGCGCACGCTGGTGCAATGCAAGCAATGGCGACGGCAGCAGGTAGGCGTGACGGTCGTGCGCGAGCTTTACGGGCTGCTCGCGCACCACAAGGCGGACGCCGCAATGGTTGTCAGCTCGGGCAGGTTCAGCCGTGATGCCCAAGCCTTCGTGGCGGGCAAACCCGTCGCATTGGTGCCCGGCGCCGAGCTACTGCGGATGATCCGCGAAGTGCAGACTCGGCCGATCACCGAACCGTTGGAACGGCTGGAGCCAACCCTGGCAACGCCCACGGAAGCCGCAACTGCCGCAACCTGCCGGAAGTGCGCTGCGCCGCTGGTTGAGCGCAAGAACCGGACTACCGGCGAGTTGTTCATGGGATGTAGCCGATTCCCGGCCTGCCGGGGATGACGTACCGCGTCTGACCTGTTAACTTTCGCGCCTGTTTTGTGGTTTACAGACTCTCCGCATGCCCTTCCTGCCGTATCGCCCCGCCCCCTCCTTGCTGTCGCTGGCCATCCTGCTTGGCCTTTCCACCACCGCCCACGCCGCCCCACAGGCCACCACGCTGGACGCGGTGCAGGTCACTGCCGCCGATGCCAGCGCGCAGGCGCGCGAGGCGCTGAAGCGCGTGCCGGGCGCCAGCAACGTGATCGACGTGGCCAAGGCGGACAGCCGCCTGTCCAGCAGCGCCGACGTGTTGGCCTACCAGCCCGGCATCAGCGCGCAGTCGCCGGGCAACGAAGGCACCAAGGTGTCGATCCGCGGCTCGGGCATCAACCGCGGCCCGGGTGCACACGCTTCCGGCATCGCGGTGTCGATCGACGGCCTTCCACTGACCGGCCCGGGCGGCACACCTTACGAACTGCTGGAACCGTTGTGGCTGTCGCGCGTGGAAGTGCTGCGCGGTGCCAACGGCTTCGAACGCGGCGCGCTGGCACTGGGCGGAGCCATCGACTACATCAGCCGCAGCGGTCGCGACTCGGCGGGCGTGCAGCTGCACTACGAAGCCGGCAGCCGCGGCTACCAGAAGCGCGGGATCAGCTGGGGCGGCGTCAGCGGCGATGTCGATTACTTCCTGGCCTATACCGATACCGAATTCGATGGCTACCAGCGCCATGCGGCCGGCGATGGCAAGGGCGCGATGGCCAACATCGGCTGGCAGATCACCCCCGATCTGCAGACCCGCTTCTTCGTGCGCTACCGCGAAACCAACCACGAGACACCCGGGCGCCTGACCCGCGAGCAGATCCGCAATGATCCGCGCACGGCGAACGCGGCCAACCTGGCCATCGATGCGCGCCGTCCGCAGCCGGGCAGCACCTGGGTGGGCAATCTCACAACCCTGCAGATCGACGAGGATTCCTCACTGCAGGCCGGGCTGGTCTATCACAAATACCCGATGGACTTGAACGAGAGCCTGTACCGCCAGCAGCTGGACTACGCCAACCTCAATGCCACGCTGGACTACCGTCGCCGGCACACGCTGTTCGGTTTGGACAGCGAGACCACCATCGGGCTGCGCATTACCCACGACCTGGATGCCGATGTGCGCGAGTCGCTGCGCTTTGCCAACAACGGTTATGCCGCCGGCACCCGCACGCGCGACTTCCGCCACCACGGCACCGACAGCACGCTGCACATCGGCAACAACCTGGCCGTGAATGATCGCCTGCGCGTACAGACCGGTTTTGCGCTGATCAACACCCGCCGCGATGTGCAGGTCACGTGGCCGAGCAGCGGCGGCCGCCTGCGCGACCACGACTGGGACTACGCGCCGCGGCTGGGCTTCACTTGGCAGCAGACGCCGCAGACGCAGTGGTTCGGCAACCTCAGCCGCTCAGTGGAAGCGCCGCACCCGTGGTCGATGATCTGGGGCTCGAACCAGTACTTCGGCGCGGGCAATGGTCCTTCCACCGGCCGCCAGCGTGCGCCGGTGCCGATGCAGAACCAGACCGCCACCACGCTGGAACTGGGTGCACGCGGTGAAGCGGCCCTGGGCCGCTGGGAACTGACCGGCTACTACGCGCACGTGAACCACGAGCTGCTGAGCGTGGAACTGCAGCCGGTGCCGAACCTGTTCATCGCTGAGAACAACGCCAGCCCCACCGTGCACCGTGGCATCGAGGCCGGGTTGGACAGCACCTTGTGGCAGGCTGCACCGGGCCGTCTGTCGTTGCGCCAGGCGTATACCTTCAGCGACTTCCGCTACCGCCACGATGCACGTTTTGGCAGCAACCGCCTGCCCGGCCTGCCGCGCCACGCTTACCAGGCCGAACTGCGCTTCGACCACGCCTCGGGCCTGTATGCCGCACTGAACACCGAGTACGCCTCACGCATCGCGGTGGACTACGCCAACAGCTATTGGGCGGACAGCCACGTCATCTTCGGTAGTCGCATTGGTTACGACGCACCGGGCGGCCGCTGGCAGCTGTGGGCGGAGATGCGCAACATCGCTGACCGCCATTACGCCGCCACCGTCACCCCAGGTTACAACGATGCCGGCAAGGACGTGGCGCGCTCGACGCCCGGCGAAGGCCGCGGCGTGTATGCAGGCGTGCGCTGGCGCTTCGACTGATTCACAAGGGGAGCGCCGGGCATCGCCCGGCGCCCCATGGATCATGCAATGCGCCAGGACGGCAGGCGCTCGCTGCGCCGCCAGACAGTGGGCGCGAAACCCATCATCAACAGCCCTGCCAGCCACTTCGGCGACGTGCTGAGCAGTGTAGAGGCCAACGCGGCATCCAGCGGAGCGGCGTCCTCCTGCCACGGGTTATAGCCCAGGTAGATGATGCTGCCCGCCCACCACAGCAGGGCC
This sequence comes from Stenotrophomonas sp. 1278, assembly GCF_029892765.1. Taxonomy (NCBI): domain Bacteria; kingdom Pseudomonadati; phylum Pseudomonadota; class Gammaproteobacteria; order Lysobacterales; family Lysobacteraceae; genus Stenotrophomonas; species Stenotrophomonas sp. 1278. The sequence continues at coordinate 125,383 of NZ_JARXWD010000002.1, read as the reverse complement.
ACCCCGATGCCCACCAGCAGCAGGGCCATCGTGCGGCAGGTCCAGCGCTGCGAAGTCGTCCCCCATTCGCGGGAAATGGCCACCAGCAGGCCGACCACCAGCAGCGACACCAAGGCCACCAGGCCGATGTCGACCTTGTGCCCGATGCGTTCATAGGTGCAGGCGCGGCACTGGGCTTCTTCGGCGGCCGCATCTGTTGTAGGCGGGGTGGCCGTAGGCCCGGACTGGGCCAGCACCGCGAAGGGCATCAGCAGGGCGAACATCGCCACCATCAGCCAACGAACGAACTTCCTGTTCCTGCGTGCAGCGACATCCATGCGCTTCTCCTTGCGTGTGATTGATATTAAACGTCGTGGCAGATCCTGTTACAACGCCTTGAATACCTGCATCAGGCTGACCGCATCCGGCTCCAACTGCTGCGCAAGCCAGCCCAGCCCGGCGAAAAACACCAGCAGGCCCAGCAGCGGCCAGATCGTATGGGACAGGCACAGCCGCCACCACCCCTGCACCTGCATGCCCTGCATCCGCTTGTACAGACCCCCGGCGATGGCCGCATCCACCAGCAGCTCGGCCATCAGCACCGGCGCCGACCAGACCACCCAGGCACTGGCCACGAGCACTGTAGCCACCAGCGCGATGACGCCGAGAATGGCCAGCAACGGCAGGCCTGCGTCGCCGTCGGCCACGTCCAGCAACGATGCGCTGTCGGCGCTCGCGCTGGAGGACGCTGCGGCTTCACCCCAGGAAGCGGACGTGCCACCACCGCCGGAATGCCCGCCGCTGCCGGTCCACGGCGATGCCTGGCTGTCACCGCCGCCGGGCGCGGAGCCCAACCCATCGGCCACTGCATCCCAGCGCCACCGGATCCAGACCCACATCAGCAGCAGGAACACGCCATAGGCGATCAGCACGGCCAGCGGATAGCGCAGCAGCATCGCGTCCATGCCTGCCAGGCGCAGCACGTGCGAGGCGAGGAACCCGGCGGCACCGGTCAGCACGACAATCACGGCCATCTGCAGCCGCGGCCAGCCACGATGCTGCAGCTGCCGACGTGCACGCATCGCTTCGCTGCTGCGGCTGCCCGGCATTGAAAAAGGCTGGCGTCCGTGCTTCATGCCGCCGCCTTGGTCACCGCCTCGATGCGATGACCATCTGGATCGATCACGAACGCAGCGTAGTAACGCTCGCCGTAGTCCGGGCGCAGACCGGCAGGTCCGTTGTCCTGGCCTCCGGTTGCCAAGGCCGCATGATGGAACCGATCAACGGCGTCGCGCGAGGTTGCCGCCAGCGCCAGATGGAAGCCAGGTCCCGGCGCAACCGCATCGTCGCGCAGCTTCAGGCACAACAGGTCTTCATCCTCGACCAGGCCATAACCGATCGCAGTGTCGTCTTCGAAAACGCGGCGGTAACCGAGTGCTGCAAGAACGGCATCGTAAAAGCGACCTGCACGCTCGAGATCGCGGACACCCAACGAGAGGTGGTGCAGCATGCAGACATCCTTGCCAGGCACGCGCGGGCTGCGCTGGCCGGATTCTACCCTGCCGTGGCGCCGCGTCTACAGGTCACGTCCCGTCCAGTTCCCGCCGGATCCACGGCAACCGCAGTCCGGTGTGGATCCTATATTCTGGGCAGTCACGGAACGGATCGGCTCCTGCATGCAAGCGTCCCAGTTCACCCGCCCTGTTGCCATCGTCATGTTCCTGCCGATGATCGGCCTGGCAGGCTGGGGGTCGTGGTTCGCGACCTACTGCATGAGTGACGGCTGCCTGGGCGTGTTTGCGCTTTGGCTTGGCGCAATGGCGGCCTTGTTCCTGCAGGCCCTGCTGGTCTTGCCTCTGCATGCCTGGGCACTGAAACGGCAAGGGGCCGATGCGGCCAGCCGCTATGTACGCTGGCTGGTGGCATCCAGTATCGCTGTGATGGTGCCCATGTTTGCCGGGTGGGTCTACATGTTCTTCAAGTAGTCCGCGCGCCGCTCAGGCAGGCGGTGCGGCTGCCTTCAACAGCTGCGCAGCCACCTGGTCGAACGGGGCGATGTCCTGCAGTGCGCGGCTCATCGCCACTGCGCCTTCCACACTGGCAATCACCAGGCTGGCCAGGCCGGTCGCCTCGGCAGGCGCGTGCCCATCGGCGACGAACGCCTCAGCCAGGTGCCCCTGCCAGCGGGCAAACACCTCGGCGGCCGCCGCACGTGGCTGGCTCGGCAGGGCCTCCACCGGCTCCTCGACGGCTGCCGCCAGCACCGGGCAGCCGGCACGAAAACCGGTGCGCAGCAGGCGCTCGCGCCACAGCGCCAGGAACTGCTGCAACCCCTGCACCGCGCCGCCCTTCAGCAGTTCGATCAGCAGCGCCTCCACCTTGTCGCCGGCCATCGTGGTGGCCCGTGCCAACAACTCCTGCTTGCCGCCCGGGAAGTGGTGATACGTGGACCCCAGCGGCGCATCAGCCAGTTTGGTCACTTCGCGGATGCTGGTCGCGTTGAGGCCCACCCGCGCGAGCATCTGCGCTGCGGCATCGATCACACGCTGGGGGGCATCGGACGATCGCGGGCTCACGGCCGGCTCCTTGCTAAGACAGTCGTCATAGATTAGCGTATCGCCCGTTCTATAACAGTCGTCATAATCATGAATCTCTGGTTCCGCCTGCTCCACCTGCTGCTGTGCAGCCTGTTCCGGCCGAAGCTGGAGGCCCCGTTCGGCGTCTCCCGCCTGCAGTTCCGGGTGCTGCCCAACGACCTGGACAGCAACCTGCACATGACCAACGGCCGCTACTGGAACATCTTCGACCTGGGCCGGCTGGACCTGATCCTGCGCATGGGCCTGGGCAAGGTGGCGCTGCGTGAGAAGTGGGCGCCGATTGTTGGCGCCGGCACCATCCAGTTCCGGCGCGAGCTGAAGCCGTTCCAGCGCTTCACCCTGGAAACGCGACTGGTCGGCTGGGTCGGCACACGCGGCATCATGGAGCAGCGCGTACTGATCGGCCCGGAGCAGAAAACCGCCACACGTGCACTGCTGATCACCGGCATCTACGACCGCCGCGCACGTCAGTTCGTCGGCATGCCACAGATGATGGAATCGATCGGCGTGGTTGCTCCGCCCTCGCCGGCCCTGAGTGCGGCAGCCGAGGCGCTGCTGGCAGCCGATCTGGCGTTGAAGCAGGACCATGATTGACCCCTGCCACGCGGATCAGGGGGCAGACGCCTCCACCATCATGGGGGTCACGAAGGTGATCTGCGTGCGGCCACCCACATGCAGCACATACTCGAAGGTCTGCCGCATCTGGCTGTACGCGCCACCTTCGGGCGCGCCATAGTTGGCGCCGACGCTCACGGTGTGCCGACCTGGCGTCAGTGGCTTGAGCATCAGCCAGTAGCCGTCGGCCGCAGCCAATCTCGAGTCGTCGTCATCCGGATCCATGCGGAAGCAACCTTCGCTCTTCACCCGGTGCAGGCGCATGTCACCCAACGGCTGCCCGTCCAGCAGCACCACAGCGCTGACAAGATGGTCGTTGTTGATCGCCGCGCCGGCCTGCAGCTCCTCGCAGGAGACGTCTTCTCCGGTCTGGTAGCTGGCCATGTTGATGATGGGCAGCAACAGGTGCCTGCCTTCGGGCACCACGCACTGCCTGCGTGGCTGGAAGCGGCCATTGGTTCCTGCCAGGTTCCAGACCGGTCCCTCCTGGCCCAGTTCGCACAGGCGACCATCGGGATCCAGGTAAGGCGCAACCCTCTGCTCGTCAGCCCAGCGCCACCAACGCGCGGTCCATTCGCTCAGGGAAATGCCGGCCACCGCCTCACGTGTGACCGGAGACGCTGCAGGCGCGGCAAGGGCGCTCGCCTGACCTGCAAACATCAGTACCGTGGCCACGCCGGCCAAGCGCAGCCTGCTGCCGATTCCGTTCTGCATTCCCTGCCTCGTCGTCCCTGGCGGCCACCGTGCGCGGCCGGCTCGGTGGACACTCTATCGCAGCGGCGCCGCGTCCGTTGGTGATGCGCTTCTGTGAGTGGCTTCTGGCGGAACTGGCGATAGGGTAGTGCCGGCCGCTGGCCGGCAATCCGTTCGGCACGCAGATCGAGGTTGCCGGCCAGCGGCCGGCACTACTCCAATCTCAGCGCTTGGGCGCGTTCGCCTGCGCGCGCTTGATCGCCGCCTCGGCCAGCGGTGCCATCAGCGCATAACCCTTCGCCGTCGGATGCACGCCATCGGTTGCCAACTGCGCATCCAGTCCGCCGGCACGGTTGGCCATCGGCGTGTGGTAGTCCAGATAGACCAGCCCGCGCGCATCGGCCTGCCGCTTCAACGCAGCATTCAATGCACGCACCTTGGGCGCAGGTGCTATGCCCGGGATCCACGGGTACTCGCTAACCGGCAACACCGACGCCAGCACCACCGCAATGCCATGCGCTTTGGCCAGATCCAGCATGGCCCGCAGGTTGTCCTCGATCATCGCCTGCGTGGTCGGGCCGGTGTTCCCGGCGATGTCATTGGTGCCGGCCAGGATCACCACCACATTCGGGCGCAGCGCCAGCACATCCTGCGAAAAGCGCACCAGCATCTGTGCGGTGGTCTGCCCGCTGATGCCGCGATTGAGGTAACCCTTGCCGGGGAAGAACGTGCTGCTGCCTTCCTTGCCCCAACCTTCGGTGATCGAATCGCCGAAGAACACCACATGTGACTGGCCGGCCCGTGGCGCGGGCAAAGCAGCATTGGCTGCGCGGTACTTCTGCAGCTGCGGCCAATCGGACAGACGCTGCTGCATGAAGCGCACTTCGTCTGGCTGCACCTGCTCCACTGGCTTGGTCAGCAATGGATTGCTGGCCGCCTGCACCAACACTGGCGTGGCCAGCCCCGCCATGAGCGATCCGGCCAGCAGCCAGGCCAGTGAAGTCCTCCTGCGCATGAGCATCCTCCGTTGTCGACCGGGGCAGTCTAGCGCGGCCTGCCAATGGTCACTTGGCCGATGCAGCCGCCCTTGCCGCCACACCCGTCACCTTCGCCGGCATCCACATGCCCGGCGTCCAGCCACTGGCCTGCAGGATCGCTTTGGCGTCCTTCTGCTGGATCAGCGCGCGCACGGCATCGCGCTTGTTGCCGGCCTGCAGGTAATACGCCTTGGCGATGCGGTAGCCCACCCAGTAACCCAGATCGTAGGGCTCCTGCGAACCCGGCGTGTAGTTGTACAGCCAGGGCGTCAGATCGGTGCTGTCCACGTCCAGCGCGAAGGCACTTTCGATATGCACTTCCCTGCCCCGCGTCCAACCGGCATGCCGCCCGTTGCCAACGTTGCCGGAAATCAGCTCGGCGATGAACTCGGCGATCCCCTCGCCCAGCGACTCGCGGAGCACCGTCGCCCGCGGGTCGCCTGCTTCGTACTCGCTCACGCCGGTCTGCTGGATATGCACGTACTCATGCGCGATCACGTGCACGAAGCGGTCCTGCGCGTTGGCGTTCATGAAATCGGCCGCGCACAGTGCTTCCAGGCCGATCACCACGCCATCGGGGTACGTCATGCCCACCGGCTTGCCGCGCCCCACCACGATCGCCACCGGCGGAAACTTCGCCTGCGGATAGATCGCCTGCAGATTGGCGAACACCTGCACCAGTCGCTGCCGCACCGCCGGCAACTCCGCCAGGCAGGCCCGTCCATTGGCGTACAGCGCAGGGTCGCGCGCCATCGCTTCGGCCATGCGCTGGGCGGTCACCCGGCGCAGCTTGGCGAACTGGGCCAGGCTCGGCGTGCCCTGTGCCAGGTACTGCTCAAGCTGGGCCACGCTGGGCTTGCCGCCAGCGGCCTCGTACAGCGCGTAGAAACGGGTGGCATCAGCGGTCAGGATTTCCGGTCCCGGCGCGGCCGCCTGGGCAGTGCCGATCACCCCGCCGAGGGCCAGGACAAGCAGGCAACGCAATGACACGAACATGGCTCCGTCCTTGGTGGAGTGCACGCGAAGCGCGCAATCTACCACCGCGTCGGCGCATGCGCTGCCGTATCGTGCAACGCACTCTGCGGCTGTGCCAGACTCGTGCCGACCGGCTGCCAGGGAAGCGAGGGGAATACAGGATGATGATCGTTCCAGCGTACTGGGCCGAAGCCCGTTTGCAGGACAGGTACAGGGGCCGCCCGCTGGTGGTACGCCGGTTCGGCTGGTCCGACGACGACCAGGATGCCGCGCAGGCCCATGCCGATGCTCGTGCGCGCGAAGCGCTCGATGCCATCCTCAGTGGCCAGTCCGTGCCGCGTCGCGAGCGACGGACCAACTACGGTGTGGAAGGCATCCCGATCCGCGAGCAGATCGTGCAGCGCAGCGATGACGTCATCGTTACCCGCAACAGCTACGGCGCGCTGTGCCTGAACACCCCGGACGTACTGTTTGCGGATATCGACCACGTGTCCACTCCGTCAGGCTGCGCATTGCCGCTGCTCGGTGCGCTGGGGCTGCTGGCGGCCGGTGCGCTGATCGGCGGTGCGCTGGGCAACTTCAACATCGGCCTGACGGCCGGCGGCATCGCGATGGTGGTGGTCAACCAGGTCCTGTCGTGGCGGCGCAATCGACGGCTGGCCCGGTCCGGCGGCGTCGAGGGCATCGCACTGCAGCGCGTGCAGGCATTCGTCGAGCACCACCCCGACTGGCACCTGCGCGCTTACCGCACCCCGGCCGGGCTGCGCATACTGGCGATGCATGCCACGTTCGAACCACAGGATGCGCAGGTGCATGCCTTCTTCAAGGCATTGGGCACCGACACGTTGTATGCACGCATGTGCACGCTGCAGCATTGCTTCCGTGCGCGGCTGACACCCAAACCGTGGCGGCTTGGCATCATCGCGCACATCCGTCCGCCGGTGGCGGCCTGGTCGGCCGAGCAGGCCAGCAACCCCGACCGCCTGGCGTGGATCGCCGAGTACGAAAGAGAAAGCGCCGGCTTCGCGGCATGCGCCTATGTCCGCAGTTTCGGAGATGAGCGCCGCGTGGATGCCAAGGCCGAACGCGTGCGCGACCTGCATGATCGAATGTCGCGTGCGCTGGAGAACCTGCCGCTGGGCTGAGTGCCGTCGTGCTCAGCGGCCGCCCTGCACGAAGGGTTGGCCCGCCAGCGTGGTTCCCACCTGCAGAGCGACCTGCTGCCCATCCTTGGCGAAAGTGCTGCTGCAATTGTTGCCGCCCTTCTGGCAGCCCACTTCCGGGAAACCGTCCAACACTTCGGGCGCATCGCGTGGCGGGCTGGCCTGCCATCCTGCGGCATCAAGAAGGCGCTTGGCCTTGCTGTAGGGCATGCCGGCAGTGATGCCCAACGCTGCCAGCTCGGCCGGCAGCGGCTGGGCGAATGCAGTGCCCGGGACAACGGACATCGACAGCGATACGGCGAGGATGAAGGCCTTCATGGAGCGAACCCGTAGCGGACATCAGATGCGCAGCGTACCGCAGCTTTGTGGCCGATCCATGCCTGCATCACAGATGGTTACGCAACACCCACGGGGGGATACCTGGACTGGACGCCTGAAGCAGAAAGGCCGCCCCGGAGGGCGGCCTTGCCGGATTACTTCGCGTTCTTCACGTAGGTGTCGAACCAATTCAGCATTTCCGACACCAGCTGCTCGTTCGATTCCAGCGCGGTGTACCAGTGCGGCTCGTTGGGCAGCATCACCAGGCGGGTGGTACCACCATTGCCGCGGATCGCCTGGTACAGCTTGCGCGACTGGAACGGCTCGGTGCCCGGGTTGGCGTCGTCCTCGCCGTGGACCAGCAGCAGCGGCAGCTTGATCTTGTCGGCGTAGAAGAACGGCGAGGCCTTCAGGTACACATCCTGCGCCTGCCATACCGAGCGACGCTCGTTCTGGAAGCCGAACGGGGTGAAGGTCTTGTTGTACGAGCCACTGGTCGCCACGCCGGCCTTGAACAGGTTGGTGTGGGCGATCAGGTTGGCGGTCATCAGGCCACCATGGCTGTGGCCGGTCACGCCGATACGGTTGCGGTCGACCACGCCCAGCTCCACGGCCTTGTCCACCGCCGCCTTGGCGTCGGCTTCCAGCTGTTCCAGATAGGTGTCGTAGGCGTTCTTCGGGTCACCCACGATCGGGAACGAGGCGTTGTCGATGATCGCGTAGCCGGCCAGCAGCATCAGGCGGTACGGCTGCAGACGGGTGAACGTCTGCTGCGAACCGGAGACCTGGCCGGCCTGCGCGGCATTGGCGAAGTCGGCCGGGTAGGCATACAGGATCGCCGGCACGCGCTGGCCTTCCTTGTAGCCCGGCGGCGTGTACAGGGTGAACGACAGGTCCACGCCATCGGCGCGCTTGTAGGTCACCAGGCGCTTCTGGATCTGCCGCACTTCCGGGCTCGGGTCGACCAGCTTGGTCAACGCAGCAGGCTTGGACTGGAACTGTGCCTCGCCGGCCTTGGCATCGTTGATGCGCTCACCGAGCAGACGCACGAACGCGTTCGGCGGGTCCATCACCGACTGGTGCCAGGTCAGGAAGCGACCCGGTGTATTGCTGAACCCCAGGAACTGTTCGTACGCATCGGCATCACTGCGGAACAGGCGTTCGCTCTTCAACGTAGCCAGATCGAGCGCATCCAGGAACGGACGGTCGCCCTGCGGCGACGCCCCCTGCCCGCGCAGGAACACGGTGTTGCCCTCTTGGCGCACCACCGGCGCACCGCTGGGCAGGCGCTTGAACACCAGGTTGCCCGGGTTGCCGTACAGCTCATCGCTGGACATGTCCCACAGCAGGCGACCTTCCTTCTTCGGCTGGTCCACATCGACGATGCGGGCCTGCATCCAGTGGCGGTTCTCGTCGTTCTCGAACTGGAACGACACGGCCGGGTCGGCCGACCACGCAAAGCCCTCGAAGCGCTGTGCAGTGCGGGCGATTTCCACCGGCTTGCCGGTGAACGGGGCCTTCAGCATCAGCACGCGATCGCGATGCGGCACGCTCACCTTCCAGTCGCCCTTGTCCAGCGCTTCGGCATAGACCAGGGTGGCCGGATCGGTGGAGCGCCAGTCGTAACCCCGCGGGCCTTCCGGCACACCGTGTACCGGCACGCGATCGGCCAGCGGCAGGCTGGCCAGAGCCGTATTGCGGCCATTGGCCAGGTCCAGCACCGCCACATCATTGGCGAAACGCTGGTAGGTCACCGCATGCGAGAACGGCGCCTTCAGGGTTTCGGTCAGCACATGCACGCCATCGGGCGCGGCGTTGACGTCGTTGTACAGCGCCGGCTGGCCAACCGGGCGCACGCTGCCGGCAGCGGCATCGACCACCGCCAGCTGCGAGGCACCGTAATAGGCGAACAGCTTTTCATCGTGCACGCTGGTCAGCGTGTCACGCGCTTCATAGGTGCTGCTCTCGCCACTGCTGCCCAGCGACTCCTGCGCGTCCGGACCAGTGGGCGTACCACCGTTGGACGGCGCCGGCCCCTGGTTGGCCGGCACCAGCTTCACCAGCAGGTTCTGGCTGCCGCCCAGCCACTGCACCGTGCTGCCGAAGATGGGGTTCAACTGCACGTTCGGCACCTGCTTCACCTGGCCGGTGGCGGCGTCGCCGACCCACAGCTGCACGCTGGTATCGACGGCATTCTGGAAGGCGAAACGGCTGCCATCGGCCGACCACTGTGCGCCACCTGCGCACCCCTGCGGCAGGTTCACCTTGGTGCTCTTGCCGCTGACGATCTCGACCAGGGTGAAGTCGGCCACACAGGCCGGAATGCCATAGCCGCCCGGGGTGTCGTGGCGGCTGCGGTTCTTAGGTTCCAAGCGCACGCCAGCCAGCTTCAGGTACGGCTGGGCCACACGGGTGATGGACGGATAGGTCTGTGCGGTGGTCAGCAGCAGGCGCTGGCCGCTGGGGTCGATGTTCGGTGCCGGCGGCGGCGGCGCCTTGAGCACCTTGAGCAGGTGTTCCGGCGGCTTGGCGTAGTCGGCAAAGGCCGGGCCGGCGGCCAGCAGGCCGAGCGTGGCAACGGCAACGGCCGCCGCCAGAGAGGTACGACGGATGAGCATCCTTTTCCCCTGGGGTGTGAGTTGGGTACCCGCACGGCGGGCATGGGCCGAATCTAACACCCCCTGCCCACCGGGAAATGGGCCGGAAGGGCTAGTCGCCCCATCCTGCAAAGCGTGGCCCTGCCTGGCCCGGCCCCTCTCTGGATGCCCTTCGCCTACTGCCGCGCGTGCAGTTCCCAGGTGGACAGATAATCGGGATCGATCACCGTCACCCCGCTGGACCGCAACTGGTACTCGCCCGGTGCGGCCGGCAGGTACTGGTCCAGCATGGGCGGTAGGTAGCGCTCATGGCCGTCATCGCCATCGGCCAGCACCAGCCCTTCTTCGGCACTGACCCGCAGCACGGTGCCGGCAAACTGCTCCAGCCCCTGCACCTGGCCATCGCCACCAAAACGGGTAACGCCCACCAGCACCAGCTTGCCAATCATCTGCGCGGCCTTGGCATCATCCAGATCCAGGGGCGGCAGGGCTCCTCTCGATTCGTTGCTCATCGTGCACCTCGGAAGCCTGCGTGGACATCGTGGACGAGATGCGCGCCCAGTGCTGCGAACGAAGCAGCGCCATGGGGCGACTCGCATGCATGTAGTGGCTCTGCGCACTGCGGGATGCAGAGCCACCATCGGTGCTCAACTCACGGAAGAATTCTGTCTGAGGCTGCATGAACCGCAGCAACGTCTTCAGCATGTCTGCCAACACCAGCGCACGCTGCCTGCGCGACAGGCTGGTTGCTGATGCGGTAGGTATACGCGTGAACAGGACTGTGCATCGCGGGCCTCCTTGCCGAGGGGAGTGGCCTCGCAGGACCACGTTCAACGCTGCGCAAATGTGCCGGAAACAAGCTGGCGGGTGTCGGTCGCGGGAAAACGGCAGGGAGGCCTGCAATTCAAGGCCACGCCAGTGCTTGATCGACTCACGGCTGGATGCTGCCACCTCTCACGGAATGAGGAAGTGAAGAAAATTCCATGGCATGCAGAGCCCACTGCGCGCCGCCAGGGAGAGCCCGGCGCTGGCAACTCCGCTTGCAGCAAACACCTGAGGTCCGAAGCGCCCGGTCCCGGTGCCAGCAATCGTCAATCCCATTTAACCTGTGATTCACCTGGCCCACTTTAGGGTCAGCGCTCAACATGCAGGGAACGCTTATGCTTGGGTACGCATTCACACGGCCGTGGACAATCGTCCTAAGTGCGGCCTCGCTCTGCGCCTGCGCACACGCGACTGACCATTCGTCGACTTCTCAAGGACCCGCTACCATGGCATCGACTGCCTCCGACGCCGCAACGCCGTCTGCGCTCACCGCAGACCAACTCCTGTTACGTCTGCTGGATCTGATCAAGGACACCACCTCCACCCGTGAACTGACCCTTGAACGGGTATCGCAGGCCATGCAGGCGCCCGCGCAGAATTTCGGCCCGGGGCACTTCGGCTACGGCGGCACGCTGACGCCGGAATGGAGCTACGGCCTGGAAATCAAGACGGCTGGCACCGCCGATACGCGCCTGGATCTCAATTTCATCGACACCACCGCCGAGCGCAAAGCCAACGCATCGGCGATCTGCCAGGTCGACTTCGATCAGTTCGCCTCGGGTCTGCAGGCTGCGGGCTTCAAGCGTGAAACCATCCGAGGCGAGCACGGCCGCGTCATCCATGACCGTTTCGATCGCCCGAACCTGAGCATCAAGGTCGACACGATGGCTGAGAATCCGACCCCGTCTGGCGAGCCGGCGCATGCCTGCGTCCGCCTTGTCACCGTGCAGTAAGGAGCAGCGCACCATGCCTACGCTTTCAGCGGATACGGAACGCCTGCTGACCGAATTTGCAGGAAAACCCGATGTAACGACCGATCAGGTCGACAACCTTCGCAAGGCCATTGCCAACTCTCCCGCGCTGGCAGCCCAGGTCGACTCGGCCATCGCCGCCGGTCATCTGCAGCGCTTTGAGCTGCTGCCTGCCGACAGCAGTGTGGGCGGCGAGTACGACGGCGGCGCAAAGACGATCAGCCTGCCGGCATCCAGTCTGTCCACACCAGCGGGGGACAGGCACGACGCTGCAGAGCTGACCTTCGTACTGGGCCATGAGCTGCAGCATGGGTTCAATGATGCAGCGACCGAACGGGCCTATAAGCAGTTTGATTCCGATATTGCAGACATTGCTGCACGCGATTCGACTCACGACTACACCCAGGCCATCGGCACCCTGCTCGCAGCCAACCGGCGCGACGAGGCATCGGCGAACATCGAGGGCTGGAATGCGCTGGTCGGCATGGTCAAGACCGCCAAACCGGACGCCACGCTGGAAGATCTCTACAAAGCAAGTACCCGTGCAGAGGAGTTCGTGCGCGTGCAGCCCGGCCCGCCGATGACCTATGCCGCGCATCCGGACCTGACGCTCAATGCAGACCTGAGCATGACCGCCACTGCCGCCAACATCGAGGGCATGGGCAAGCACTACTACGACGAAGGTGTGTCGTCGCGGCTGGGTCCCAACGGCAATTCGGATTACCAGAACTACTACGCCACCGATGCCATCGGCCGCGCCTGCAAGGAAGAAGCCAAGAACCCCGCACCCGATGGCATCAGCCGGATGTCGGTGAACATGGCACAGCTCGGCCTGCAGGAAAGCCTGCTGGAACAGAACGGTCTCTCTCTGGGTAAAGGCACGCCACCACGGCAGCCCTACTTCGATACCAGCACCTCGCCGTCCACGCTGCACTATTTCGACCACACCGAGGGCACCTACGCCCACGTGCCCATCACTGCACAGGCAACCACACCCGTGCCGACCGAAGCGCAGGCTGCGCCGTTGGCGGGTGGCAACGACCGTGCCCTGCACGATCAGATTCGCGGCAAGGTGGCAGAGCTGGATGCTGCCAACGGCCGCAGCTTCGACGCCTCCAGTGAACGACTGAGCGCAAGCCTGCTGGTACTGGCCCGCGAGAACGGCCTGGACCGCGTGGATCATGTGGTGCTCAGCCGGCAGGCAGGCGATGTCGCTGCGGCGCAGAACGTGTTCGTGGTGAAGGGCGCGCTGGATGATCCTGCGTCGCTGCGTGCATCGGCAGCCACGGCCGAAGCCGCGCAGCGGCCGGTGCAGGAAAGCCTGGACAGCCTCGCTATCGTCAACCAGCGCCAGGCCGACCACGCCTCGCAGGAACAGACGCGCCAGCAGGTGCAGGAACAGCAGCGCAGCGCGTTGTCGCACTGAGGTCAGGGACAGCGCCGGGCACCACCCGGCGCAACCCAAGCATGGGCCACGCTAGAATGCCCCCATGCGTACCGTCCATGCCCTCCGCTATATAACCCCCTTGCGGGAAGGTGGCTCGCTGCCTGCCGTGGTCGAGACCGACGACGACGGTATGGCGGTGCTCAAGTTCCGTGGCGCTGGCCAGGGGCCCAAGGCGCTGATCGCCGAGCTGATCGCAGGCGAGATGGCACGCGCGGTGGGCCTGCCGATTCCGGAGATCCTGTTCGTCGAGCTGGACAGCGAGTTCGCGCGGACCGAGCCGGACCCGGAGATCCAGGACCTGATCCGCGCCAGCGAAGGCCTGAACCTGGGCCTGGATTACCTGCCCGGCGCGATCAATTACGATCCGGCGGCGATGCCGGTGGACGCCGACCTGGCCTCGCGCATCGTCTGGTTTGATGCATTCACCAGCAACGTCGATCGCACCACGCGCAATCCGAACCTGATGGTCTGGCACCGCAAGCTGTACCTGATCGACCACGGTGCGGCGATGTACTTCCATCACGACTGGGCCAACGCCGGCGATGCCTGCGAGAAGCCGTTCGTGTTGATCCGTGACCACGTGCTGCTGTCATTCGCCAGCCGCATCGCCGAGGTGGATGCCGAGCTGGCCGCGCGCCTGCCGGATACGGAGATCGAGCGCATCGTCGGCCTGGTGCCGGACAGCTGGCTGGTCGATGAGCCGGCCTTCGACAGCCCCCAGGCTTACCGGCAGGGCTACATCAACTACCTGAAGCATCGCCTGAAGGTGCGTGCGGTGTTCGTGCAGGAGGCCATCCGTGCCCACGCTGCAGACGTATGACTATGCCGTCATCCGCGTGGTACCGCGGGTGGAGCGCGAGGAGTTCATCAACGTCGGCGTGATCGTATCCTGCCCGGGTGCACGGCACCTGGAAGCGGCAATCGAGATCGATGCCGCGCGCCTGCACGCCTTCGCGCCGGCGCTGGATATTGAAGCGCTGCAGCCGTGGCTGGATGCCATCGTGGCGATCTGCCGGGGCGATGCCGGCGCCGGCCCGATCGCGCAGCTGCCTGCGCGCGCGCGCTTCCATTTCCTGACCGCCAAGCGCAGCTCGGTGGTGCAGATGTCCAGCACACACGTAGGCCGCACGGCGGACCCGGCGGGCGTGGTCGAACACCTGATGGCAAAGATGGTTCGGGTACCTGCCTAGCGCACTACTTGCCACTGCCCCAGCGTGCAGTCATTTCGCTGCGGATCGGCGTGCGCTCGGTATTGCTGTCCGTTGCCGTGAAGCGCATCGCCTTGACCGCATTCAACGCCCAGCCACTGAAGGCCGTCGACGGCTTGGCCTCCACCACCTTTACGTCATACGTACGGCCGCGCTTGTTGACCGAATAGGCCACGGTCACCTCCTCCGCAAACGGCACACGGCCGGGGTCGACATTGAGTTGTGGGCGGAAGGTGCCCTCCACCGGCTTCCAGTACGTCAGCGCTTCGGCCTGCGGCAGCTGCAGCGGCTCGGGAGATGCGGCGGCGGCGACCTGGCTCAGTGCCAGGGCAAGCGTGATGGCAGCAACGCGGAGCAGCATCGGGGGCATGGTTGTCATTCCTTGTACGCCAGTGGTTGGTTGCAAGCGTACGCCATCAAGGGCCTTTGCGGTTCACCGCAACGGTTACCGTGAAGTAGGGAATCGCGCTCCACTGCGTGCGCGGATGATGCAGCGATTCCACGCCCATGCCGATCTGGTACTTCACGCTGCCCGGCTGCTCATGCCAGAAATAAGGCGCGCCGCTGCTCCAGCCACAACATACATACGTCAATGACGGCATGCCAAAGGTCTGCTGCAGATAGGCTTCGATCTTCGCCGCCGAGGCACCGCTGACGCGATACCGCGCTTCCATCGGCTGGATGTAGGAATCGTCGTCCTGCGTGCAGCCTAGGTATTCCAGCTCGGCTGGTTTGCGTCCCATCGCCTGCAGGAAATCCTGGCAGACGGTGTCGGGGCGAGCCAGGCCTTCGGAGCGGCCGTGCAGTTCCCACTCTGCAAGCGCGGCGTCGGGACGCTGTGCCTGTGCCGTGCCGGCAAGAAGTAAAGCCATGCACAGCGATGACCATTGCAGTCCAATCAGGCCCCTCTTGCCGCTCTGCTGTCGGTCGTTGCTGCCGGCGCCGTGCATCACAGGGGCACGCGGCGGGCGATGTAGTTGATCACATTGCCCATTGCATCCGGATCGACGTTGGCCAGGCCGATCAGTACATATCCCTGCTCAGGCATCACCACAATGGCGCTGTTCGAGCCGGGCGCCCCGCCCTCATGGCCGAACTGGCGCTGCCTGCCCTCTCCCTGCACCATGAACCCGTAGCCGTACCAGCCCTTGTTGTTCTGCGGACGCGTGGCCTGCTGTAGCCACGCCGGCGAAACCAGGGTGCCGGCACGCAGGGCCTCGGCGAACTTCAACATGTCACCCACGGTGCTGTAACCGCCACCGGCCGCAGTCCCGCGCCATGGCAGGGATCTGGTTTCGCTGAGCCACTGTCCTTTCACCCGGGTATAGCCGGGTGTACGATGTGGAACGTCCACCGATTCCGGCTCAAAGCCGGTTGCCGTCATGCCCGCTGCGCGGAGAATATGGTCGTTGACGTAGTGGTAGTACGTCTGCCCGGACACCACCTCGATGATCCGGCCGAGCACAATGAACCCGTAGTTGGAATAGCCGTCCTGGCTGCCTGCGGAAAACTGCGGGGGATCCTTGGCGAAGTGCTGCACATAATCGTCGTGCGTTCTCAGTGACGCGGCGTAGTGCTCGAAATCATCACCGAAGAAATCACCGAGCCCACTGGTATGGTTGAGCAGTTGCCGGATCGTGACCGTACCTGCCACCCCTTCGTTGGGATAGTCCGCCAGGCGCTTGCCGATGGTGTCATCCAGGGTAAGACGGCCGGCCTCAGCCAGTTGCAGGATCGCCACTGCGGTGAACATCTTGTTGGAAGAGGCAAGGCGGAACTGCGTCTGCGCATCGACGGGCACGCGCTGCTCACGGTTGGCGAGCCCTCCCTGCCACTGCATCAGCACCTTGCCATCGTGCGCGACCAGCACGGCGCCAGAGAGTGCGTCGGCCGCCTGCAGCGCGTTGAGCCGTGCCGTGATTTCGCCCAGAAGTGCCGGCAGCTCCATTCGTGCGGGCTGGAACTGTTGCGGCGTCGGCACACCTTCCAACTGGAACAGCTTCACGTGGCGTGGAGCGGCAGGGTCCATTTCCGCAGTCAACAGCATCGCCCGTTCACTGTTCTCGCCCAGCACCAGCACTTCGACCTTCTCCGGCGTGCTCGAGCGGACGTCGAGCACCTTCATCGGCCCACTGGACGCACGGAACTCCAGGTAATCCTGCGGGCCGCTGCCCGCCTTCTTTGCGTACCTGTCGGCGAACGCCTGCAATCCATCGAGGCTGCCCGCATTGAAGGCAGCCAACCATTCATCCACGGCATCCTGTGCGCGCGGACCGCTCGATCCGGCAGGTACTTCGGCCGCACCAACACTGGATGACAATGCCGGCAGCAAGGCGAAAGCCAACAGCAAGGCACAGAAGCGTTGACGGTACACGGACATGGCGAATCCTTCGCAGGCAGAACGTAGCGCCATCCTAGAGGACAATCGCACAGAGTCCATGCACTGCAGCCGCACTCACACCCTTGGGCTATTCCGGCAACGCATACGCCATCACGTAATCCCCGGCCGGCGTCTCCATGAAATGGTGCCCGCCAGCCATGATGACCACGTACTGCCGCCCGCCCTGCTCGTACACCATCGGGTTGGCCTGGCCACCGGCTGGCAGTTTGGTGTGCCACAGCTCCTTGCCGGTCTTCAGGTCGATGGCACGCAGCAGGTCGTCGGTCGCTGCGGCGATGAAGATCAGGCCGCTGGCGGTCACCACCGAACCGCCATTGTTCGGCGTGCCGATTTCAATGGGCAGGCCGGAGCGGATGCCGAAGGGGCCGTTGCCACGCGCGCTGCCGAACGGCCGGTCCCACAGCAGCTTGCCGCTGCGCAGGTCGATCGCACGGATACCGCCATAGGGCGGCTGCTTGCACAGCAGGCCAGTGAACGGCAGCCGCCAGCCAGCGTTGACGTCGATGCCATAGGGCGTGCCGACCTGCGGATCCCCTGCGCCTTCGGCACCGCCCTTGTCGGCGCGCATCTGCTCGCGCGGCAGCCAGCCCTTGCGGTCGGCTTCGGCGCGCGGCACCAGCCGGTTGTAGTTGGGCATGTCGTTGTAGTTGGCCACGATCACGCCACGCCGCGTATCGATGGCCACGCTGCCCCAGTCCGAGCCACCGTTGTAGCCGGGGTATTCGATGGAGTGGTGATCGCTGCTGGGCGGTGTGTAGAACCCTTCGTAATGTGCCTTGCGGAACTGGATTCGGCAGACCAGCTGGTCGATGGGGGTGATGCCCCACATGTCGCGCTCGGTCAGCGCGTCGTCGCGCCGCAGCGTGTGATACAGCGAGAACAGCTGGGTGGCGGCGCGCTGCTCGGGCTCCACGCCGCCCTGTGGCACCTTGCGCTCCTCGGCCGGGGTCAGCAGCTGGCCGTTGCGGCGGTCGAGGATGTACATGTCGCCCTGCTTGGTGGGCAGCAGGATCGCCGGCACCTTGCCCGATGCCGTCGGGTAGTCGATCAGGCTGGCCTGCGAACCCAGGTCGTAGTCCCAGACATCCTTGCGCACGGCCTGGAAATGCCAGACCGGCTTGCCGGTAGCCACATCGATGGCGACCAGCGAGGTCGCGTACCTGTTCTGGTTTTCGGTGCGCGAGCCACTCCAGTAGTCGCCTGCGGAATTGCCCATCGGCAGGTACACCAGGCCCAGTGCTTCATCGCCGGTAGCGGTGGTCCACATGTTCGGTGTACCACGTGTATAGGTCTGCTCGCGCGGTGGCAGGCCGCTGCGCTCGGGCTGGTCCATGTCCCACGCCCAACGCAGCTTGCCGCTGATCGCGTCGTAGGCCTGGATGACGCCGGAGGGCGCGTCGCGGCGCTGACCGTCCAGTACCTGGTGGCCGGTGACGATGACACCGCGGACGATCGCCGGCGGCGAGGTGATCGATACGTAACCCGGCGGCACCTCGCCCATGCCCAGGGTGATGTCGACCTGGCCGTTGTTGCCGAAATTCGCGCAGGGGCGACCGCTGTCGGCGTCCACCGCGATCAGGCGGCCGTCCAGCGTGCCTTCGATGATGCGTGCGCTGCAGGCTGAGCGGCTCCCTGGCGCCGCGCTCTGGTGGGTGCGGGTCGGCGGCGGTGCGGGCAGCGCGAGATCGGCAGCCACGTCAGCCAGTGCGGCATCGGCGAGGGTCGGCGCGCTGGGCAGCTCGTAATAGGACACGCCACGGCAGGCGGCCGTGTACGGGATCGACGCATCTTTCACCTTCGGGTCGAAACGCCATAGCTCCTTGCCGCTGCCGGCATCGAGGGCGATCAACTGATTGCGTGCGGTGCACAGGTACAACCGATCACCGATCTTCAGTGGCGTGGTTTCCGCACCCCAGCGCTTCTTCGGCAGGTCGCCCGTGCGGAACTGCCACGCCAGTTGCAGGGTTCCCACGTTTTCCGGGGTGACCTGCTGCAGCGGCGAATAACGGGTGGCGGCATTGCTGCGCCCCCATGCCGGCCAGTCACCCTCGGCCGGCTGGTCGGCAGGCTGCAGGCCGGTGGTGTCACGGGTGGGATCAAGCCCGGCGCTGACCGCCGGCTCCGGGAACGGCTGATGCCCGTCGACCACGCCATGCGGGGTGAACGCGAGGCCGAAGGCGGCCACGAAGACCAGCATCAGTACAGCGGCCACGCTGCGCGACAGCCGCCTGGGCACCGGCGCCTGCAGGGTCGGCGCCAGCAATGCCAGGACGATGCCGAGGGCGGTCACCAGGCCCAGCCGTGGTACCCAGCGCCAGTAATCGCTGCCCGACTCCCACCAGGTCCACAGCAGGCTGCCGATGAACACCAGTGCGTACAGCAGTGCACCGCTACGCCGATTGCCCCACAACAGGATGCCGCAGACCAGCAGGCCCAAGCCGGCGATGGCGTAGTACCAGGAGCCACCGAGGCTGAGCAGCCACGCACCAAGGCTGCCGATGACCAGGCCGAGCACGATCAGCAACAGGGCCAGCACGGTAACGAGAGGATGGCGGGGCGGAGGCGCGGAAGCAGACTGCGGCGTGGCGGACATCGTCGATCTCCGGGGGCAGCATGCGCCCTTATGCCACCGTCACCGTGAAGTGCGTGCGTATTTTCGACTGCAGACACGACGACGCCGGCACAAGGCCGGCGTCGTCGGGTACCTCAGCATCGCGGCAGGATCACTCCTGCGCGGCGTCCTCGCTGCTGGCAGCAGCCGGTGCGCCGTCGGTCGCGGCCGGGGCGGCGGCGGCCACCTCGTCCTCGTCCTCGTCGATCGAGGCATCCATGCGCTCCACCGCCTGCAGCTTCTCGTCCTTGGACAGGCGGATCAGGGTCACGCCCTGGGTGTTGCGGCCGACGCGGCTGATTTCCGAGCCACGGGTACGCACCAGGGTGCCGCCGTCGGAGATCAGCAGGACCTCATCGTCGGTACCCATCAGCACCGCGGCAACCAGCTTGCCATTGCGCTCGGTGGTCTGGATGCCGATGACGCCCTGCGTGCCACGCCCCTTGCGCGGGTAGTCCGGCAGCGGGGTGCGCTTGCCGTAGCCGTTTTCGGTGGCGGTGAGGATGTAACGCAGGTTGGCGTCGTCGGCACCTTCGATCAGCGCATCGCCATTGGCGACGGCCTCCTCGACACCGTTGTCGTCCTCGTTCTCGTCCTCGATGCCGCCAGCACTCTCGGCCACGATCAGGCTGACCACTTCCTCGCCGGCCGGCATCCTGATGCCGCGCACGCCGGTAGCGGTACGACCCATCGAGCGGACCTTGTCTTCACCGAAGCGCACGGTCTTGCCGTTGGAGGCGAACAGCAGGATGTCGCGCTCGCCATCGGTCAGGCCGACGCCGACCAGGGCATCGCCCTCGTCGAGGTTGATCGCGATCTTGCCGCGGGCCAGACGGAAGGCGAACTCGCCCAGCGGGGTCTTCTTGACCGTACCGTTCTTGGTGGCGAAGAACACGAACTGGCCATCGGCGTACTCGCGCACCGGCAGCACGGCCTGCACGCGTTCGCCCGGCTCCAGCGGGATCCAGTTGATGATCGGGCGACCGCGGGCATTGGAACCGGCTTCAGGCAGCTGGTAGACCGGCAGCCAGAACACCTTGCCCGAACTGGTGAAGGTCAGCAGCGTGTCGTGCGTGTTGACCAGCCACAGCTGCTCGATGAAATCCTCTTCCTTGGTCGACGCCGCGCTGCGGCCACGGCCGCCTCGACGCTGGGCGCGATAGGCGCTGACCGGCTGGCGCTTCACGTAACCGGCATGCGACAGGGTGACCACCACGTCTTCCGGGGCGATCAGGTCGAGGATGTCCAGGTCTTCTTCGCTGTGGCGGATCTCGGTACGGCGCTCGTCACCGAACTCTGCGCGCACGTTGATCAGCTCTTCGCGGATCACCTGCAGCAGGCGATCGGGATCTTCCAGGATATGGATGAGCCCGGCGATCACTTCCAGCAGCTGCTTGTATTCCTCGGTCAGGCGGTCCTGCTCCAGCCCGGTCAGGCGGTGCAGGCGCATTTCCAGGATCTGCGTCGCCTGGATCTCGGTCAGCTGGTAGCCGCCTTCGATCAGGCCCACGCCCTTGGGCAGGTCATCGGGACGCGAGGCTTCGGCACCGGCGGCGCCGAGCATCGAACCGACCAGGCCCGGTTCCCACAGGCGCGCAAGCATGCGCTCGCGTGCCTCGGTGGGGTTCGGCGAGGTCTTGATCAGTTCGATCATCTCGTCGATGTTGGCCAGCGCAACGGTCAGACCTTCCAGCACGTGGGCACGGGCGCGCGCCTTGCGCAGCTCGAACACGGTGCGGCGGGTAACCACTTCGCGACGGTGGCGGACGAAGGCCTCCAGCATCTGCTTGAGGTTCATCAACTGCGGGCGGCCGTCGACCAGCGCCACCATGTTGATGCCGAACACCGACTCCATCTGGGTCTGCTGGTAGAGGTTGTTGAGCACAACCTCGGCCGACTCGCCGCGCTTGATTTCGATGTAGATGCGCATGCCGTCCTTGTCGGACTCATCGCGCAGCTCGCTGATGCCTTCGATCTTCTTTTCCTTGACCAGCTCGGCGATCTTCTCGATCAGACGCGCCTTGTTCACCTGGTAAGGAATTTCAGTGACGATGATCGATTCGCGGCCGTTGTCGGCCACTTCGACATCCGCCTTGGCACGGATGCGCACGCGGCCACGGCCGGTGCGGTAACCGGCGATGATGCCGGCGGTGCCGTTGATGATGCCCGCAGTCGGGAAATCCGGGCCCGGGATGAACTCCATCAGGCCGTCGATATCGATTTCCGGATTGTCGATCAGCGCGATGCAGGCATTGATCGATTCGGTGAGGTTGTGCGGCGGAATGTTGGTCGCCATGCCCACCGCGATACCGGCCGAACCATTGACCAGCAGGTTCGGGAACCGGGTCGGCATGACCGTCGGCTCCAGTTCCTTTTCGTCGTAGTTGGGCTGGAAATCGACGGTTTCCTTGTCGATGTCCGCCATCAGCTCATGCGCGAGCCGCGACATGCGCGCCTCGGTGTATCGCATCGCCGCGGCGGAGTCGCCGTCGACCGAACCGAAGTTACCCTGGCCATCGACCAGCATGTAGCGCAGCGAGAACGGCTGTGCCAATCGCACCAGCGTGTCGTACACCGACTGGTCGCCATGCGGGTGGTACTTACCGATGACGTCACCGACGATACGTGCCGACTTGAAGTAGGGCTTGTTGCTGTGCGCGTTGAGTTCATTCATCGCAAACAGCACACGACGATGCACCGGCTTGAGGCCATCGCGCGCATCTGGCAGCGCGCGCCCCACGATCACGCTCATGGCGTAATCGAGGTAGCTCTTGCGCATCTCGTCTTCCAGGTTGACCTGGATGATTTCCTTGGCGGTTTCTGCCATTCGGGTTCCGTTGTCTGGTAGCGGTCCAGTCCGGCGCATCCACCCGGGGGTGGTCGTGCCGGAACCTCGATTCAACCGCTGGATTCTACCACACGGGGCCGTTTTCCGCCTGCCTTTACGGTGATTTTACCGGCACAAATCAGGAACTTAGGGGGTTGCCGGCCAGCGGCCGGCACTACCGGACGCCGGGGTCGGAGCCCTTTCCAGCGGAAAGGCACCCGCCCCTGCCCGCGTCAACCGCCGAAGGCGGTACGCATGTTCTCCGCGGTCGGGTTCAGGATCACCCCCCGCTCGGTCACAATGGCATCGATCAGCTCGCCCGGGGTGACATCGAACACCGGGTTCCAGGCGGCGATGCCCTCGGCCACGGTGCGGGTGCCGCCCACGCCGTACAGTTCGCCCGGGTCGCGCTGCTCGATCTCGATCTGGCTGCCGTCCACGGTATCCATGTCCACCGTCGAGGACGGCGCCACGACCATGAACTTCACCCCGTGGTGGCGGGCCGCGATGGCCAGCTGGTAGGTGCCGATCTTGTTGGCCGTATCGCCATTGGCGCAGATGCGATCGGCGCCCACGATCACCCACTGCACCGCACCGGTCTTCATCAGGTGCGAGGCGGCCGAGTCGGCGATCAGCGTCGCGTCGATGCCGTCCTGCTGCAGCTCCCACACGGTCAGGCGCGCACCCTGCAACCACGGCCGGGTCTCACCTGCAAACACACGGGCGATGCGGTCCTGGGCCATGCCGGCGCGGATCACGCCCAGCGCCGTACCGAAGCCGGCGGTGGCCAGCGAGCCGGTATTGCAATGGGTCAACACGCCGCTGCCGGCCTCGATCAGGCCGGCACCGAGTGCGCCCATGTGGCGGTTCGCGGCGAGGTCTTCTTCGGCGATCGCTTGCGCTTCAGCCTCCAGCAGCGCCTTCCAGTCGGCACCGGCAGCGTTCAGGCAACGTCGCATGCGTGCCAGCGCCCAGGCCAGGTTGACCGCGGTCGGGCGCGAGGCATTCAGCCGCTGCAGCGCCGGTTCCAGCTGCTGCAGGGCATGCGCGCCATCGGCCGCCTGCACATCACGTGCGGCCAGCACCACACCCCAGGCGGCGGCGATGCCGATGGCCGGCGCACCGCGCACGGTCAGGGCGTGGATGGCGGCAGCCACCTCATCGCTGTCATGGCAGGCCACATGCTCGACCACGAACGGCAGCTTGCGCTGGTCGAGCAGTTGCAGGGCATCGCCGGTCCACAGGATCGGGCGGATGTGGTCGTAGCGGGCGTAGTCGAGGTCGGTGGCGGTATTCATGGCCCCATTGTAGGGCCACGCCACGCACGGATGGACCCCGTCCGGGGTCAGTTCACCGAGAATTCGGCGCGGCAGCCGCCATCGACCCAGATGCCGTTGCGGTTCCAGCCCCAGGTGCTGCCTTCCTCGCACGGGGTGCTGGAAAGCTGGTTGGAGAGGGTGGCGCTGGTGGAGATGCTGGCGCCACAGAAGCGGCGCTTCTTGGACTTGGATTCGCAGGTCAGCCGGCGCGGCATGTCGACGAAACGGCCCTGCTCGTCGGCCACCTCGAAATCACCCTGGCAACCGCGGGTGGTCCACACCTCATTGCGCTTGTAGCCCCAGCCCTGCCCTTCCCGGCACGGCAGCACCGACAGCTGCCGCAGCAACCGTACCGGCGCACCGTCCAGGCGTACCGGGCAGCTCTGCGGGCGGCCATTGGACTCACAGCGCACTACCCGCCGCACCAGTCGCTTGCGGCCCTCGGCCGAGGGCACGGCATCATTCTCTGCGCGGCGCGCGCGGAACTCGGCGCGGCAGCCCAGCGTCACCCACACGCCACTGCGGTCGGTGCCCCACTCGCTGCCACGGATGCAGCTGTTGCTGGACAACTGGCGGATCAGGTCAACGCCGTTGCTGACATCGATGTCGCAATGCACCCAACCCATGTCGCGGGATTCGCAGGTCACCACTTCGCTGTCATAGCCAAGCGACTGCGCCGATGCGGTCGACGGAAGCAGGCCACCCCATATCGCCACGGAGTACATCGGTGCCGCTACGACCGCAAACCACTTGACCAAAGCCTTCCCCATGAATGGATGAACCACGACGCAAGTGTGCGGTATCGGCTGTGATAAGAGCATCATCGTGCTTGCTGAATCAAGCGCGCAGACGCGTGTTTTCGTTCAGCCTGCCAGGTGCAGGGGAAATCGGCTCATGCGTGGGCGAAATCGAATGCAAGCACGTCGGCGATGCGCGGTGTGCGGTGCATCGCCATCAGCAGGCGATCAATGCCAACGGCAACACCGGCACAGGCGGGCATTGCAGGCAGTGCATGCAACAACGCTTCATCCAGCGCGGGCTGTACCTGCCCCCGTGCATGGCGACGCTGCAGGTCATGCTGGAAACGCGCGCGCTGTTCAGCCGCATCGTTCAGTTCGTTATAGCCATTGGCCAGCTCCACCGCGCCCAGGTACAGCTCGAAACGCTCGGCCAGCGGCGGTGTGCCGGGGCGGATGCGCGCCAGTGCCGCCTGGCTGGCGGGCCAGTCGTGGACCACGGTCATGACCGTGTCATCGAAGTGCGGTTGGATACGGTGGGTCATCAACAGATCCAGCCAATCATCGCGGGTCAGGCCTACCGGATCGATGTGCACCTCGCCCAGCGCAGCGCGCAGTTGGCCCTCATCGGCATCGAACGGGTCCACGCCGGCCTGTTGCTGGAACAGTTCGCGATAGCTCAGCACGCGCAGCGTCGCGCTGCGGCCAACCAGCGCCAACGCCTGCCCCACCAATTCCGCGGTTTCCTGCAGCAACCGATGGTGGTCCCAGCCAACCCGATACCACTCCAGCATGGTGAACTCGGGATTGTGGCGGCCACCGGCTTCGCCATTGCGGAACACCCGGCCCAGCTCATAGCAGTCGCCCACGCCGGCAGCGAGCAGGCGCTTGAGCGGGAACTCCGGCGACGTGCGCAGCCAGCGGCGGCGTCCGCCCGCATCGACGTGGCCGCTGAAATCGGTGTGGAAGCTGTCGATGTTCGGCTCGGTGTTGCCGGCCACGGAAAGGATCGGCGTTTCCACTTCCAGCACGCCACGCTCGGCAAAGAAGCGTCGCACCAGCGCATTGAGGCTGGCACGCTGTTGCAGGCTGCGCAGCAGTGCCTCGCTCACAGGATGCCCTCCGGACGCGGATGGTCCAGCGGCAGGGTCAGCAGATCGCGCGTGTCATCGATGTAGCCACTGGCCAGGTACAGGCGGCGCGCCAGTTCGTTGTGATGGTTGACCTCCAGCCGCAGCCGGCTGACCCCGCGCCCGCGTGCGCGTTGTTCGCAGATGGCCAGTGCCCGCTTGCCACGGCCACGGCCACGCGCGCGGTGGCTGAGGTAGAGCTCGTCGAGCAGCATGAAATGGCCGCCCTGCTCCAGGCTGAAGCCCATCGCGATGACCGCATAGCCAACGACGGCCGCGGCCTCGTCCAGCCACAGCAGCACTTCCCCGTTGCGCGGATCGGCCAGCAGCGCATCGACACCACGGCGCACGCGCGCATCGTCGAATTCGATCTTGTCTTCGGCGTAGAAATCGCGCATCAGCGCGATCAGCAGTTCCTCGTCGGCACGGGTGGCCAGGCGGAAATCCAGCGGAGCGGTCTGCATCAGTGTTCCTTTGCGGTTGCGTGCCGGGTGCCTGCGCACCCGGCCGGTTCATCACTCGTGTTCGGCCAGGTAGGCCAGCAGGCGCTCTTCATCCCACACTGGAACGCCCAGCGATTGCGCCTTGTCCAGCTTTGAACCCGCCTCGGTGCCTGCCACCACGAAACTGGTCTTCTTCGACACGCTGCCCGACACCTTTGCGCCCAGCGCCTCCAGGCGCTCCTTGGCGGTATCGCGATTGAGCTGGGCCAGCGTGCCGGTAAGCACCACCGTCTGCCCGTCCAGCGGGCCGGCCACCACTTCGGCCAGGGCCGGTGCGCTGGTCAGGATGTGCTTCATCTCCACTTCGGCGGCCAGCAACATCGCGCCATGGCCCTCGCTGTCCAGCCAGTCAGCGACGCCGCGCGCGGTGTCATCGGGCAGGCCGGCGTTGACGAACTGGCCGTGCTCGGCGTCCAGCACCGCCTGCGCGCTGGGCAGTACTGCGACCAGTTTTTCGGCGCGCAGGCGGGTAATGCCGGGAATCTCCGCTTCGACCAGCAGCTGGGCAAGATCCAGCCCCTCGCGCAGCTTCGCACTTGGCGGGTGCACGTCGCTGATGCGCACCTGCCCCACCTGCAGCAGCGCGTCGATGGCCTGCTGGTTGCCTTCCTGTTCGAAGAAGTGGCCCAGCGAGCGCGCCACTTCGCCACCGATATCCGGCACGCGCTTGAACAACGGCCACGGCAGACGGCGGATCAACGCCAGATCGCCAAACCACTGTGCCAGTGCCTTGGCGGTGCTCTCGCCGACGTGCTCGATGCCCAGTGCGAACAGCAGTCGCTCCAGCGTCGCATCACGGCTGGCATCGATCGCAGCGATCAGGTTGTCAGCCCATTTGGTCGCGATCTTCTTTGTGTTCCATTCGAAGGCTGCCGGCTGCGCCAATGCCTGCGCGCGCCACCCCGCATCGTTGCCATCCAGTTTCAACACAGCGTTGAGCACCGCGCCACTGCCTTCTGCCGGCAAGTGCAGTTTCAGGCTGGCCGCGAGCGCGGAAGGATCTTCTGCGTCCAACACCAGCTTCAGGTGCAGCAGCTGGTCGCGGGTGAGGCGGTACAGATCAGCCACGCTCCTGACGATGCCGGCGTCCACCAGGGTTTCGATGTACTTGTCGCCAAGACCGTCGATATCCATCGCCCGTCGCGAGGCGAAGTGGGCGATGGCCTCCTTGCGCTGCGCCGGGCAGGACAGCTCGCCCGAACAACGCCAGGCAGCAGCCCCTTCCTCGCGCACGATCTCCGAGCCGCACACCGGGCAGGTGGTCGGCATCTGCCAGGGCGTGGTGCCGGCGGGACGACGGTCGAGAATGACGCTGACCACTTCCGGAATCACATCGCCGGCACGGCGCACGATCACGCTGTCGCCCACGCGCACATCCAGGCGCGCGATCTGGTCGGCGTTGTGCAGGGTGGCATTGGAGACGATCACACCGGCCACCGCGACCGGCGCAAGGCGCGCCACCGGGGTGGCAGCACCGGTGCGGCCGATCTGGATTTCGATGGCCTCCAGCGTAGTGCTCTGTTCCTGCGCCGGGAACTTGTGCGCGATGGCCCAGCGCGGTGCGCGCGACACGAAGCCCATGGCCTGCTGGCCGGCGCGGTCATCAAGCTTGTAGACCACGCCATCAATGTCGAATGCCAGGCCGTCGCGACGCTCGCCGATGTCACGGTAGTACGCCAGCAGGCCGTCGCTGCCTTCCACCACCTTGCACAGGTCGCTGACCGGGAAACCCCAGTCGCGCAGCTGTGCCAGCGTGCCCGAGTGGGTATCGGGCAACTCACCGCCCTGCACTTCACCGGTACCGTAGGTGAAGAAACTGAGCCTGCGCTGCGCGCTGATCTTGGGGTCAAGCTGGCGCAGCGAACCGGCCGCGGCATTGCGCGGATTGGCCAGCACCTTGCCACCGTGCAGGCGCGCGCGCTCGTTGTAGGCCTCGAAGTCGGCGCGGGCCATGTAGACCTCACCGCGCACTTCCAGCACATCCGGCCAGTCCCTGCCTTTCAGGCGCTTGGGAATGTCGCCGATCTCGCGCAGGTTGGCGGTCACGTCCTCACCGGTGCTGCCATCGCCCCGGGTGGCGCCCAGCACGAAATGACCGTCCTCATAACGCAGGCTGATCGCAAGGCCGTCCATCTTCGGTTCGGCGGAAAAACGCAGGGTGCCGCGGCGCAGGCGCTCATCGATGCGGCGCACGAAGTCGGCCACTTCCTCATCACTGAAGGCATTGGACAGCGACAGCATCGGTACCGCATGGGTGACTTCGGCGAAGCGGCCGGACGGGCGTGCCCCGACCTGCTGGGTCGGGCTGTCGGCACGGGCGAGCTCCGGATGCTCGCGCTCCAGCGCCTCCAGCTCACGTACCAGGCGGTCGTAGTCGACGTCGGGGATCTCCGGCGCATCCAGCTCGTGATAGGCGCGATTGGCCTGGGCGATCTGCCGGCGCAGGTCTTCGGCACGTTCGGCGGGGCTGGGGCTCATCGGAATCCGCGGGTTCTGGGATGGCCGTGAATTCTACCGCGCCTGCGCGCAGCACCTTGTAGAGCTGGGCCATGCGGGACTGGCGGCGAGCAACGGTCGCCCATGGTTGGAGACGCTGCACAGCCCCTTGCCCGCGCTGACCACCAGCGCTAGCGTGCGTCGGTCGCCCTTCCGGAACCGTCCCCTGTGACCTTGCCTGCCTCCCGTCGCCACTTCCTGCAGATGGCCGGTGCCGGTCTCGCCCTCGCCAGCAGCGGCCTGCCCCGGTCGGCCCAGGCCCAGCCGGCGACCGTTGCGCCGCCACCCGCCGATGCGGGCGCGGTGCTGCTGAACTTCAACGAATGCCCCTATGGCCCCTCGCCGGCCGCACAGCAGGCGGCGCGCGACAGCATCGCCAGCTGCGGCCGTTACCGCTTCGCCCTGGCCGGTGAGGTGCGCGACGCATTCATCGCCCAGGCCGGCATTCCCGCCGACCACGTGCGCCTGTATCCGGGCTCCAGCGAACCGCTGAACCGTGCGGCGACACTGTGGACCGGCCCGCAGGCGGGCCTGGTGGTGGCCGACCCGACCTTCGAGACGCTGGGCGAGATGGCAGCTGCGCGCGGCGCCCATGTGCAGACGGTACCGCTGCGCGGCGATGGCGCGCACGACCTGCGCGCGATGGCGGCCGCCGCGCACGCGCGACCGACCGGCCTGCTGTACGTGTGCAATCCCAACAACCCCACCGGCTCGATCAGTCCGGCCAACGAGCTGGCCTGGCTGCTGGCCAACAAGCCCGCAGGTACCCGGGTGCTGCTGGACGAGGCCTATCTGCAGTACAGCGAACAGCCCAGCCTGATTGCAAAGGTGGCCCAGCGCGATGACCTGATCGTGCTGCGCACCTTCTCCAAGCTGTACGGCATGGCCGGCCTGCGTCTTGGCGTGGCTGCAGCGCATCCGGAGCGCCTGCGCGAGCTGGCGAGCCTGGGCGAGAACCCGCTGCCGGTGCCCGCCCTTGCAGCGGCACTGGCCAGCCTGCGCGACCCGCAGTTGATCCCGCGACGACGTCTGCAGAACGCCAAGGTCCGGCAGGCCACCATCGCCTGGCTGGGCAAGCGTGGCTTTGACTGCCTGCCGACCGAAGCGAACTGCTTCGTGGTGGATGTGCAGCGCGACGGCGCGGCCTTTGCCAAGGCGATGGCGGACAACGGCGTGGTGATCGGCCGCAGCTGGCCGATCTGGCCGCAGCGCGTGCGCGTGACCGTGGGCACCGAAGAGGAAATGGCCGCATTCCGCAACGCGTTCGCGAAAGTGGCTGGGGTACCGGTCTGACCCTATCCACGCATGGCGTGGATCTACTGGTCTGGTGGGGGGCGAACCCTGGTTCGCCGCATCCACGCATGGCGTGGATCTACTGTTGTGGGTGCCGACCGTTGGTCGGCACGCCAGGACCTGCCGCGCTTACCAGCGCGGGGTCTTGGTCAGCGGCGGCGCCTGGTGCTGGCGATCATAGGCGCGCAGCTCATCACGGATGTGGGCGATGCGCTGGCGGCCGAGCGCGTTGCGGCTGTCATCCAGCACCACGCCATCGAGCAGTTCAGCCATGCGCTGCACGGTCGGCAGCATCTTCTCCCAGGCGTCCAGCGCGGTCAGCGGTGCCGGCAGGGTCAGGAAGAAGGCGATGGCCGGGGTTTCCATGGCGCGGATGTTGCCCATGTCGAAGCTGCCCGGCTTCATGATGCTGGCCATCGAGAAAATCGGGCCCCGCTCGGGATGCCCCTCCACCAGCCGGTGGAAGACATTCATGTGGCCAAACACCAGGCCGGTCTTCTCCGCTGCCACGACGATGTCTTCGCCGCGCAGCTGCTCACCGGCGCGGGCGGCCACGAACAGCGAAACGATCTTGTCGAAATCCTGCGTCGCACGCTTGCCCAGGTCGCTGGCCGCGCCATCGACATCGGGCAGCCCCAGTTCGGCCTGCTCGACCGTCTCGCCCATGCCCGGCTCGACGCGGTCGCCGGCCACAGGCACGCCATCCTCGCCCAGCACCGGCTCGCGACGCTCGCCGCTGGTCGGTTCGGCGCTATCGAGGCGACGGCCCTGGGGCTTCTTTTTCGGGCGGCCAAACAGGAAGATCGCAGCGACCAACAGCAGGCCGGCGGCCAGGATGCCGATGCGCAACAGTGCCGTGTCGGACATTCGTTAGGTTCTCCGGCTAGTTCATTCAGGTAACTAGGATGGCACGTCAGGCCGCGCCCGCCAATCGCGCGGCTTCTTCCAGGTCCACGCTGACCAGGCGGCTGACTCCCGGCTCGCGCATCGTCACGCCCGACAACTGGTGCGCCGCTTCCATCGTGGCCTTGTTGTGGCTGACGAACAGGAACTGCACCTTCTCGCTCATTTCCTTGACCATGTTGGCCAGGCGGCCGACGTTGGCTTCATCCAGCGGCGCGTCCACCTCGTCCAGCAGGCAGAACGGTGCCGGGTTGAGCTGGAAGATCGCAAACACCAGCGCCACGGCGGTCATCGCCTTTTCGCCGCCGGACAGCAGCGAGATGCTCGACACGCGCTTGCCCGGGGGACGCGCCATGATGGTCACGCCGGTATCGAGAAGGTCTTCGCCGGTCAGCTCCAGGTAGGCGTGACCGCCACCGAACAGGCGCGGATACAGCGCCTGCACACCGGCGTTGACACGGTCAAAGGTGTCCTTGAAGCGGCCCCGGGTTTCGCGGTCGATCTTGCGGATCGCATCTTCCAGGGTCTCCAGCGCGGTGGTCAGATCCACGTGCTGGGCATCCAGATACTCCGAGCGCTGCGAGGCTTCGCCATACTCGTGGATCGCGGCCAGGTTGACCGGCTCCAGCCGGCGCATGCGACCGTCGATCTGGTGCACCGCCTGCTCCCAGTCGCCCAGGCGGGCCTCTTCGGGCAGCGCGTTGATCACATCCTGCAGCACGAAACCGGCCTTCTCCACCGCGCCCTGCAGGGTTTCGGCACTGAGTACCAGCGCCTGCTGGTCCAGCTTGCGCTGCGAGATGCGCTCGCGCTGGGACAACGCCTGCTCGTCGCGCTGGTGGCGGGTCTGCTCGTAGTTGCGCAGTTCGGCATCGATGCCATCCAGCAACGTGCGCGCTTCGGTCAGCACGCGATCGGCACGGACACGCTCTTCCAGCGCGTTCTGGTGCTCGGCCTGCAGCGATTCGACCGGGGTATCGCCTTCGTCCAGCTGCGAATGCAGTTCGCCCAGGCGTGCATCAAGCTGGCCACGCTGCGTACTCATGCGTTCCAGCGCCTGGCTCAACGACGCCACCTGGGCGCGCTGTGATTCCAGGGTCAGGGCCAACGCGTGCGACCGCTCGCGCACCGCACGGGCGGCGTCGCGGGCCAGATCACGCGCCTCGGTCAACTGACGGCGTTCGCCCTCCAGGCCCTGCCGGTTCGACTCCAGGTCACCCATGCTGTTGACCGCATTCTCCAACCGCGCACGCGCTTCACGCGCCTGCTCGCGATTGATGTCCAGAGTCTCCAGCAACTGGCTGAGCTCGCCTTCGATACGGTCGATGCGCGTACGTGCCGCCTCCACCTTGCCCTGCTGGCCCTGCAGCTGGCCGGCCAGTTCGGACACCGCGCGGTGCGCCAGGTACAGCGCACGCTGCGCATCTTCGCGCTGCTGTTCGGCGGCCAACAGGTGCTCGCGGAAACCGGCCAGCTGTTCTTCCAGTTCGGCTTCGCGCGATTGCAGCTGCTCGATCTGCTCGCGCAGTTCGTTGATTTCGCGTTCGCGCAGCAGCGCGCCCTGCTTGGCGGCGCCGGAGCGCGACACGCGCACCCAGCCTTCGCCCAGGCGTTCGCCGCCCTGGGTGATGATGGAATCTCCCTCGGGCAGGCTGGCCTGCAGTGCATTGGCTTCGGCAAGGTCACGCGCGCCGTGCAGGCGCGCAAGCAGGCGCCGGATCGGCGCCGGGCCCCGCACGCGTGCAGCCAGCGAGGTCGGCGCAACCTTCAGGTCCGCACCGTCATTGGCAACCAGCGCGATGCGGCCTTCGCCCAGCTCACCCAACGCATCGACCAGGCTGGCCGGATCGTCGACCAGCACGCCTTCGATCAATTGACCGAGCGCGCTTTCCACTGCGTTTTCCCAACCCGCATCAACATCCAGGCGCTCACCCACGCGCGCGGCCGAATCCAGCCCACGCGACTTCAGCCACGCCACCGCCGCGCCCTGCTCCTGGCCGAGTGCAGCCTGCTGCAGGGTTTCCAGCGAAGACAGGCGCCCGCGCAGGCCATTGACCTGCTTGCGCAGCTCGGCCAGCTCGTTCTGCCCGTTGCGCTGCTGCTCCTGCACGGCGGCGACACCGTGCTTGCGCTCCTCGACCTGCTCGGTCAGCTCATCCAGCGCGGTCTTCTGCGTATCGTGCTGCAGGTGCAGCTGCTCGAAGACTTCATCCAGTGCATCCACGTCCAGCCCGGCACGTTCGGCCGCCAGCGCTTCGCGGCGACGATCGGCATCAAGGATCTGCTTGTCCAGGTAGTCCACGCGGGTGCGCTCGACCTCGCCGGCGCGCGAGGCTTCCGAGCTCTGCGAGGTGTGCTGCTCCCAACGCTGCTGCCAATCGGACAACCGCGCTTCGGCCTCACGCAGGCCTTCCTGCTTGATCTCGTTTTCTTCCTGCAGCGCTTCCAGCTGCGGGGTAGCCGCATCGACCGCTTCGCGCAGCACCATCAGCTTGGCCTCGTCGCCGCTGATGTGCTGGCCCAGTTCGGCCAATGCCTGGCGGGTTTCATCGCGCGCCTTGTGCAGGCGCTGCGACAGTTCGCGCTGGTGCTGGATCTGCTGTTCGAGGCGGGCCAGCGTGCTGCCCACCTGGTAGACCTCGGCCTGCGCGGCATTGAGCGCGTCGGCAGCCTCCTCGCGGCGCACGCGGGAAGTCTCGATCCGCGCCTCAGCGTCGCGCTGGTCGGCAATCAGCTGCTGCAGCTTGGTTTCTTCCTGCGACAGCCCTTCGCGCAGCTTGGACAGGCGACCATCCAGGCCACGGTATTCCAGCGCCTTCCACTCCGCATCCTTGACCCGGCGTTCTTCCTGCAACGCCTGGTACTGCTCGGCCTGCTTGGCCTGCCGCTTGAGGTGCTCGAGCTGCTTGGTGATTTCCTCGCGCAGGTCGCCAAGGCGGTCCAGGTTCTCGCGGGTGTGGCGGATGCGGGTCTCGGTTTCCTTGCGGCGCTCCTTGTACTTGGAGATGCCGGCGGCCTCTTCCAGGTACACGCGCAGGTCTTCCGGGCGCGCTTCGATGATCTGGCTGATCATGCCCTGCTCGATGATCGAGTAGCTGCGCGGGCCCAGGCCGGTGCCGAGGAACAGGTCGGTGATGTCGCGACGGCGGCACTTGGTGCCGTTGAGGTAATAATTGCTGCTGCCGTCACGGCTGACGGTACGCTTGACCGAGATCTCGTTGAACGAGGCGTACTCGCCGGAGATCGTGTGGTCGGAGTTGTCGAAGATCAGCTCGACGGTGGCCTGCGAGACCGGCTTGCGGGCATTGGAACCGGAGAAGATCACGTCGGTGAGCGAGTCACCACGCAAGCGGCTGGCCGAACTTTCGCCCATGACCCAACGCACCGCGTCGATGATGTTCGACTTGCCGCAGCCATTGGGTCCCACCACGCCGGTCATGTTGGTCGGCAGGTGCAGGGTGGTCGGATCGACGAAGGACTTGAAGCCGGACAGCTTGATCGTGGAAAGACGCATGGCGTGATTGGGTTCCGGGCAAGGGCCTTACGGCCGCCACCATAGTGGATGTCAGGTCAGCCAGCACCTCAAGCCCTTGATTTCAAAAGAATTCAACAAGGCCAAGGGTGACGCAATGGAATGAGTATAGCGGGGCCAATGTTCCACGGGCGGGATGACCGTGGGAGGAGGCTCAGCGCTCACGCCCGCTCGTGCTTCCAGGCTCTGCCGGAGGCCGCCCCGTAAACCGACCCGGGTCCGGAAAATGAGGCCAACGCATTGATCTTCATGGATTCATCCAGGATCTATCGGCACGGGCGTCGCACGCCAAGCACCGACCCGGCCGGACAGGCCGCCCCAAAACAAAACGGGCACCCTTGCGGGCGCCCGTTCTGGTGATACCAGGCCTTGCGGCGTGGGATCAGGCCTTTTCGGCTTCAACCACGACCTTGACGGTGGTCTCGACGTCCGCGTGCAGGTGCACCAGGACTTCGTACTCGCCAATGTTGCGGAAGGCGCCTTCGCCCAGGATTACTTCGCTCTTGCTCAGCGCCAGGCCGGCAGCGGTGAAGGCATCGGCGATTTCGCGGGCGCCGACCGAGCCGTACAGCTTGCCTTCGGTCGAAGCGTTGGCGGCGACGGTCACGCTCGCGCCTTCCAGCTTGGCCTTGCGGGCTTCGGCTTCAGCGTGGATGGACTGGGCCTTGGCTTCGTAATCAGCGCGCTTGGCTTCGAACTCGGCCTTGTTGCTCTCGGTGGCCGGAACGGCCTTGCCCTGCGGCACGAGGAAGTTACGGCCGTAGCCCGGCTTCACGTCGACCAGGTCGCCCAGGTTGCCGAGGTTGGTGACTTTCTGCAGGAGGATCAGCTGCATGGTATTGCTCCAGATAAGTTATTCGTTAGCGAGGCGCGGGCCCCGCAACAAAGGCTGTCCGAATAGCTGGCACAGCGGGGGCAGCGCGAAGCTGCCCCGCCGGCATCAGACGTCGTGGTTGTCGGTGTACGGAATCAGGGCCAGGAAGCGAGCGCGCTTGACGGCGGTCGCCAGCTGACGCTGGTACTTCGACTTGGTACCGGTGACGCGGCTCGGCACGATCTTGCCGTTCTCGGTCAGGTACTGGCGAAGGGTGTTGAGATCCTTGTAGTCGATCTCCTTGACACCTTCGGCCGTGAACTTGCAGAACTTGCGGCGACGGAAGAACTTGGACATGTCAGTGCTCCTTAGGCGGCCGAAGCGGCGTCGTCGCCGGCATCGTTGTCAGCGGCGGGGGTGGTTTCGCCTTCTTCGTCATCACGACGACGACGCTCACCACGCTCGGGCTTGTCGCCCTTCTCGTCCTTGCTCTTCATGATCAGCGACTGCTCGGTGTCAGCCTCGTCACGCTTGATGACCAGGTTGCGCAGGACGGCGTCGTTGAAGCGGAAGCTTTCGGTCAGCTCGGTCAGCACGGCCTGGTCGACTTCGATGTTCAGCAGCACGTAGTGCGCCTTCACCAGGTTCTGGATCGGGTACGCCAGCTGGCGGCGGCCCCAGTCTTCCAGACGGTGGATGGTGCCGTTGCCGTTCTCGACCAGCGACTTGTAGCGCTCGATCATGGCCGGGACCTGCTCGCTCTGGTCCGGGTGGACCATGAACACGATTTCGTAATGACGACTCATGTTTTTCTACCTTTCGGATGTGGCCTTGCGGCCGGACAGCCCCCCGCCGTTGATACCGCGGTGGGGCAAGGGATCCTGCCAGGGAGGCAGGAAGCCGCGCATTATGGCGCAGATGGGGCTGCCGGGCAACCGGCGAGCCGCAGAGCGACCTGAACCTGGTAGCGCCGGGCCATGCCCAGCGAACGCGGAAACCGCCCCGGGCTACCCCAGGTCCACATGCAGGCGGTGCTGGCCGCATTGCAGGCACTGGAACAGACACCCCACCATCTCCCCGTCCCGGCTCAGGTGTTCCAGCAACCAGTCGGCGTCGCGCGGGTTGACCTCGGCCACGTCCGGCCGGACCTGATCGAGGATGGGCAGGAGGTCCTCGCTGCCGGCATAGCCGAGGAAGGCGCAGGGCCGTTCACAATGGCTCAGCCAGACCGATTGCTGCCAGGACGAGTAGCCCGGGGTGCGCTCGCAGATCTCCAGCAGCAGCTCACGGGCGATGGTCGGTGACGGATCGGCCGGGTCCGGCGACACCCCCTCGATGTCACTCCAGCCGGTGAATTCACCCTCGTAACTGGCCGCTGCCCTGCCATCGGCAATACACCAGGGGCACAGGTAATCGGGACGCAGAGGTGTGTAGAACGGCCCCCGGTAACGAAGCGTCCGCGACTGACCGCAGCAGTCACAGATCCCGTCGACCTCTTCGAAGGAGAGGGCGTAGGCGTTGGGGTGATAAATGAAAAGCGGTCGTTCCATCCGTGGATCCCCTCCCTGCCGACCAAGGTCGGCATCTACCAGAGCAGGTTCCGATAGCGCCGGACCACGTCCGGCGGGCGCCAGAACCGGCCGTCAGGCCTTGTCGGCGTCGGTGGTGAAGCTCTCGCCGCAGCCGCACTCGGCGGTGGCATTCGGGTTGCTGAACGTGAAGGTCTCGCTCAGGCCGTGCTTGCCGAAGTCGATCACGGTGCCGTCCACCAGGGCCAGGCTTTTGGCGTCGACATAGATCTTCACCCCGTCCTGGTCGAACACGGTGTCGTCCGCGCGCTCGTCGCGGGCCAGGTCGGTGATGTGGCCCCAGCCCGAGCAGCCGGTCTTGGTCACGCCAAAACGCAGGCCCAGCGCGCCGGGGGTCTGGGCGACGAAGCGCTGCACGCGCTCGAAGGCAATAGGGGTCAGGCTGACAGCCATGGTGGATCACTCCAGAGGTACCGGGACATTATAGGGAGCCGATGACCGCAGAAATGCCTCGCAAGCAGAACGCTGCAACCGGTAAACTCCCGTGTTCATAGATCGAGTCGATCAGCAGAGGATTCAAGTCATGACGGTGGTCAGCGTTGAACATGCGCTTGCCGGGAAGATCCCGGAAGGTGGCGAAGTCACGGTACGCGGTTGGGTGCGCACGGTGCGCGGTTCAGCAAATCTGGCTTTCGTGAATGTGACCGACGGCTCCTGCTTCGCCCCGATCCAGGTCGTGGCCGGCGACGCGCTGGCCAACTTCGACGAGATCAAGCGCCTGACCACCGGCTGCTCGCTGGTGGCCACCGGCACGCTGGTGAAGTCGCAGGGCAAGGGCCAGTCGTTCGAGATCCAGGCCAGCGCGGTCGAGGTGGTCGGCTGGGTCGAAGACCCGCTCACCTACCCGATCCAGCCCAAGCCGATGACGCCGGAGTTCCTGCGTGAAGTGGCGCACCTGCGCCCGCGCACCAACCTGTTCGGCGCGGTCACCCGCATCCGCAACTGCCTGGCCCAGGCCGTGCACCGCTTCTTCCACGAGAACGGCTTCAACTGGATCAGCACCCCGATCATCACCACCTCCGACGCCGAAGGCGCCGGCCAGATGTTCCGCGTGTCCACCCTGGACATGGTGAACCTGCCGCGTGACGCCCAGGGCGGGATCGACTTCAGCCGCGACTTCTTCGGCAAGGAAACCTTCCTGACCGTGTCCGGCCAGCTGAACGTCGAGGCCTACTGCCTGGCGCTGAGCAAGGTATACACCTTCGGCCCGACCTTCCGCGCCGAGAACAGCCACACCACCCGCCACCTGGCGGAGTTCTGGATGATCGAGCCGGAAATCGCCTTCGCCGACCTGGCCGAAGACGCACGCCTGGCCGAGGAATTCCTGAAGTACCTGTTCCGCGCGGTGCTCAACGAGCGCGGCGACGACCTGGCCTTCATCGCCGAGCGCGTGGACAAGAACGCGATCACCAAGCTGGAAGACTTCATCAACGCGCCGTTCGAACGCATCGATTACACCGATGCGGTCAGCCTGCTGCAGAAGTCCGGAAAGAAGTTCGACTTCCCGGTCGAATGGGGCCTGGACCTGCAGACCGAGCACGAGCGCTGGCTGACCGAGGAACACGTCGGTCGCCCGGTGGTGGTGACCAACTACCCCGAGCACATCAAGGCCTTCTACATGCGCCTGAACGATGACGGCAAGACCGTCGCGGCGATGGACGTGCTGGCCCCGGGCATCGGCGAGATCATCGGTGGCAGCCAGCGCGAAGAGCGCCTGGACGTGCTGGATGCACGCATGGCGCAGTTCGGCCTGGATCGCGAGCACTACAGCTGGTACCGCGATTTCCGCCGCTACGGCTCGGTACCGCACGCCGGCTTCGGCCTGGGCTTCGAGCGCCTGGTGGTGTACGTCTGCGGTCTGTCCAACATCCGCGATGCGATCCCCTACCCGCGCGCCCCGGGCAGCGCGGACTTCTAAGCCCACACGCACGACCACGGAGGTACTGCCCCCATGACCCTGTTCTTCGCCCTGTGTTTCGTCGGCGTTGCAGTGGCCGGGTTCAGTGCCTTCGTGATTTTCTGGCCGCTGACCCTGGTGCATGTGCGCGATCGCCATCCGGCGCTGGCGCAGCGCTTCGGCAGTGGCGCCTTCCTCAAGCCCGATGCGCTGGGCTGGCTGCTGCGGCGCGAATACCGCACCCAGCCGGACCGCTCGCTGTCCGGGCTGGCGACGCCCGCCTGGGTATCGCTGCTGACCCTGCTGGCCGGACTGGGCATGGCTGCCCTGCTCTGGCTGGCCTCGCTCTGGTAAGACACACATGAACGACCTTTCCCACGTCCGCGACAGCTGGTGGCTGGCCAGCCTCGGCAACACCCTGATCTGGGCACGCCTGCGCATCCGCGAGGCCGGCACTGCCGAAGTGCTGGACAGCGATGGCAATACGCTGAGCTACGACAGCGAAGACACTGCACGCTCGCAGCTGTTCGATGCCGAGTTCGTCGAGTACGACGGCCTGGATGAAGAAGATGCGCTGGTGCGCGGTTTCTCGCTGCATGAAGTGCAGCCACCGCAGGCAGGCAGCGACGAAGGCCTGCGCGGGCGCATGGTGCAGTCGCTTGGCAGCCGCGCCTGAGGCCAACCGATGTTCACCCCGCGCGCTTTCGCCGAGACCGACCTGCTGTGGCTGGATCGCCTGCTGGCGCGTGATCCGTTCGTCACCGTGCTGACCGCCGGTGGCGATGGCCTGCCGGAACTGACCCGGCTGCCGGTGCTGTACCAGCGCGACGGCGACCACATCGAGCTGCGTGGCCACTGGGCCCGTGCCAACCCGCAGGCACGCCACAGCGGTGCGGCCAAGGTGCTGGTGGACGGGCCGCATGGCTATGTATCGGCCAGCTGGTACCCGGACAAGGAACCGATGGCACGGGTGCCCACCTGGAACTACGCCGCCGCCGAGCTGCGCGGCCAGTTGCAGCCCTTCGACGATACCGATGCCCTGGCCCAGCTGGTCAGCGATACCGGCGACCACTTCGAAGCCAGCGTCGGCCAGGACTGGCGGTTCGAACCCGAGCGTGACGACCACCGCCGCCAGCTGCGCGGCATCGTCGGCTTCCGTTTTACCGTCGAACAGGTGCAGCTGACGCTGAAGCTGAGCCAGAACCACCCCGAGGCCAACCAGCAGGCGGTGATGGCCGAACTGGAACGCCTGGACAATCCCCATTCCACCGAACTGGCGCAGTGGATGCGCCGGTATCGCGACGAAGCCGCCGCAGGCAGCTGAGCGCTCTGTTTCCCGCGACGACGCGACCAGAACGGCCGCGCCTTGCCCCCACCCGACGTCAGGGACCCCGAACATGAAAGACATCCACAAGCTGCTGCAGAACAACCGCGAATGGGCTGACCGGATCGAGAAGGAAGATCCTGACTTCTTCCATCAGCTGGCCAAGCAGCAGCATCCGGAATACCTGTGGATCGGCTGTTCCGATTCGCGCGTGCCGGCCAACCAGATCATCGGCATGGCCCCGGGTGAGGTGTTCGTGCATCGCAACGTGGCCAACGTGGTGGTGCATACCGACCTGAACTGCCTCAGCGTGATCCAGTACGCCGTGGACCAGCTGAAGGTGAAGCACATCCTGATCGTTGGCCATTACGGCTGCGGCGGCGTGCACGCCAGCCTGAACAACACGCGGGTGGGCCTGGCCGACAACTGGCTGCGCCATGTCGGTGACGTGGCACAGAAGCACGCGGCGATCATGGATGCGATCGAGGAGCCGGAGCTGAAGCATGCCCGCCTGTGCGAACTGAACGTGATCGAGCAGGTGGTCAACGCCTGCCGCTCGACGATCGTGCAGGACGCCTGGGCCCGCGGCCAGAAGCTGATGGTGCACGGCTGGGTGTACAGCCTGAAGGACGGCCGCGTGCGCGAAATGGGCATCGACGTGGGCGCACCGGAAGAACTGCAGCCGGCCTACGAGAAGGCCCTGTCCTACGTTCCGCGCCGCGGCCGGCGCGACTGACACTCCCTTACGGACACCCCCATGCTTGCCTCCCCCATCAACCTGCTGGGCTGGATCGAGGAAAACCGGCATCTGTTGAAGCCGCCGGTCGGCAACAAGATGATCGACAACGGCGATTTCATCGTGATGGTGGTCGGCGGGCCGAACAGCCGCACCGATTTCCACTACGACGAAGGCCCGGAGTGGTTCTACCAGCTGGAAGGCGAGATGGTGCTGAAGGTGCAGGAGGATGGCGCGGTGCGCGATATCCCGATCCGTGCCGGCGAAATCTTCCTGCTGCCGGGCAAGGTGCCGCACTCACCGCGGCGCCCGCCCGGTGGCATCGGCCTGGTGGTCGAGCGCAAGCGCCTGCCGCATGAACGCGACGGCGTGATCTGGCATTGCGAACGCTGCAACCACAAGCTGCACGAAGAGTACTTCACGCTGCAGAACATCGAGACCGACCTGCCGAAGGTGTTCGCGCACTACCAGGCCAGCCTGGAACTGCGCACCTGCAGCGCGTGCGGCCACGTGGATCCGTTGCCGGCGCCAGTGGCGGCCTGACGGCGCTCCGCCCCCGGTAGATGCCCACCTTGGTGGGCACTTGTTCGCACGTGCGCCAACCAAGGTTGGCCACTATCGGATCATGCGGCGCTGGCGCTGGGTGCGCAGCTACCGGGTGATGCCCCAGGCGCTACACTGGCAACCCCGTTGCAGCCTGTTGCCCGACCATGTCCGACCTGCTCAGCCGCACACACGCCATTGCCCTTGATGCCGCCGATCCGCTGCGGCCGCTGCGGCAGGAATTCCTGATTCCGCGCCACGGTGGCGGTGAGCAGACCTACTTCGTCGGCAACTCGTTGGGC
The DNA here is from genome assembly GCF_029892765.1 of Stenotrophomonas sp. 1278. Taxonomy (NCBI): domain Bacteria; kingdom Pseudomonadati; phylum Pseudomonadota; class Gammaproteobacteria; order Lysobacterales; family Lysobacteraceae; genus Stenotrophomonas; species Stenotrophomonas sp. 1278. Next base: position 84,001 of record NZ_JARXWD010000002.1, on the reverse strand, counting down.
CTGCAGCCACGCGGCGCACAGGCTGCAGTGCAGGAAGTGATGAAGCAGTGGGGCGAACTGGCGGTGGAAGGCCACTTCACCGGGCCGACCCAATGGCTGTCATACCACCGCCTGGTCAGCGCACAGCTGGCCCGCGTGGTCGGTGCGCTGCCCAGCGAAGTGGTGGCAATGAACACGCTGAGCGTGAACCTGCACCTGATGATGGTCAGCTTCTACCGGCCCACGGCCGAACGCCCGGTGATCCTGATGGAAGCCGGCGCGTTCCCGACCGACCGCCATGCAGTGGAGGCACAGATCCGCTTCCATGGCTTCGACCCGGCCGACTGCCTGGTGGAAGTGCAGCCGGATGAAGCCAACGGCACGATCTCGATGGCTGCGATCGAGCGTGCGATCGCCACGCACGGTCCGCGCCTGGCGCTGGTGTTGTGGCCCGGCGTGCAGTACCGCAGCGGCCAGGCCTTCGACCTCGATGCGATCACCCGCGCCGCACGCCTGCAGGGTGCGCGCATCGGCTTCGACTTGGCGCACTCGGTCGGCAACCTGCCGCTGCGCCTGCATGACATCGCGCCGGATTTTGCCGTGTGGTGCCACTACAAGTACCTCAACAGCGGCCCCGGCGCAGTGGCCGGTGCCTTCGTGCACGAGCGCCATCATCGCGACACCACGCTGCCGCGCTTTGCCGGCTGGTGGGGCCACGACGAAGCCACCCGCTTCCAGATGGCACCGCAGTTCACGCCGGCGGTGGGTGCCGAGGGCTGGCAGCTGAGCAACCCGCCGATCCTCGGCCTGGCGCCACTGCGGGCATCGCTGGACCTGTTCGAACGCGCTGGCATGGAATCGCTGCGCAGCAAGTCGCTGGCACTGACCGGCATGCTCGACGCACTGGTACGCGCGCGCCTGCCGCAGGTGCTGGAGATCGTCACCCCGGCCGAGCCGGAGCGCCGCGGCTGCCAGCTGTCGCTGCGGGTGATCGGTGGCCGCGAGCGTGGACGCGCCCTGTTCGAACACCTGCGCGCCATCGGCGTGCTGGGTGACTGGCGCGAACCGGACGTGATCCGCATCTCGCCCACCCCGCTCTACAACCGCTACCTCGACGTGCACCACTTCGTCGAGGAAGTGGAAGCCTGGGCTGGCCTGTAAGCCGCCCTCCCCTACTGCTGGACAGTTCGTTGATCGCACATGCATCCCGCTCGCTGAGCATTGTCGGCGCCGGCCTGGCCGGATCCCTGCTGGCCATCCTGCTGTCACGGCAGGGCTGGCGCATCACCCTGTACGAACGCCGTGGCGATCCGCGCATCGCCGATTACGAAAGCGGCCGTTCGATCAACCTGGCCCTGGCCGAGCGCGGGCGCAACGCGTTGCGCCAGGCCGGCGTGGAAGACGAAGTGATGGCGCGGGCGGTGATGATGCGCGGGCGCATGGTGCATCCGCGCGAGGGCGAGCCGCAGTTGCAGCGTTATGGTCGCGACGACAGCGAAGTGATCTGGTCGATCCATCGCAGCGACCTGAATACCACGCTGCTGGAACTGGCCGAGCAGGCCGGCGCCACCGTGCATTTCCACCGCCGCCTGCACACCGTCGATTTCGATGCCGGCTACGCACGCTTCATCGATGATCGTGACGACAGCCCGCACGATATCCGCTTCGATACGCTGGTGGGTGCCGATGGCGCCGGCTCGGCGCTGCGTGCGGCGATGAACCGGCGCGAACCGCTGGGCGAGGACATTGCCTTCCTCGACCATTCCTACAAGGAACTGGAGATTCCGCCGAGCGACGATGGCGGCTTCCGCATCGAGCGCAATGCCCTGCATATCTGGCCGCGTGGCCACTACATGTGCATCGCCCTGCCCAACCACGAGGGCACCTTCACCGTCACCCTGTTCCTGCCCAACGATGGCGATCCGAGCTTCGCCACGGTCACCACCGGCGCCCAGGCCGAAGCGCTGTTCGCGCGTGAGTTCGCCGATACCCTGCCGCTGATTCCCAACCTGCGTGCAGACTGGGAGCAGCATCCGCCCGGCCTGCTCGGCACCCTCACCCTGCAACGCTGGCACCAGCAGGCACGTGCCGTGCTGATCGGTGACGCCGCGCATGCGATGGTGCCGTTCCACGGCCAGGGCATGAACTGCGCGTTCGAGGACTGCGTGGCGCTGGCCCGCCATCTGATGGAGGCGGACGACCTGCAGAGTGCGTTCGCCGCATTCGAAGCCGAGCGCAAGCCGAACGCGCGTGCGATCCAGCAGATGGCGCTGGAAAACTATCTGGAGATGCGTGACAGGGTGGCCGATCCGGCCTTCCTGCTGCAGCGTGAGCTGGAACAGGAACTGCAGCGGCGCTGGCCCACGCGTTTCGTCCCGCACTACACGATGGTGACGTTCCTGCACACGCCCTATGCCGAGGCACTGCGCCGCACCGACCTCCAGCGCGCGATGCTGATCGCCGCCACCGCAGGCCACGACACCCTGGACAACATCGACTGGAACGCACTGGAGGCGCAGATCCATGCGCAGCTGCCGGTGCTGGAGGGCGCGCACTGATGGCCGACAGCTTCCTGTTCTACGACCTGGAAACCTTCGGCCAGGATCCACGTCGTACCCGTATCTCCCAGTACGCGGCAATCCGTACCGACAGCGACCTCAATGAGATCGACACGCCGGTCAGCTTCTTCGTTCGCCCGGCCGATGATCTGCTGCCCTCGCCGATGGCGACGATGGTCACCGGCATCACGCCGCAGCAGGCGCTGGCCGAAGGCATCAGCGAAGCCGAGGCGTTCGATCGGATCAACGAGCAGCTCTCGCGCCCCGGTACCTGCGCACTGGGCTACAACACCCTGCGCTTCGACGACGAGTTCATCCGCTACGGCCTGTTCCGCAACTTCCACGACCCGTACGAACGCGAGTGGCGCAACGGCAACTCGCGCTGGGACCTGCTGGACATGCTGCGGCTGATGCACGCCGTCCGCCCGGACGGCATCCACTGGCCCAAGCGCGAGGACGGCGCCACCTCGTTCAAGCTGGAGCATCTGGCCGAGGCCAACGGCGTGCGCGAGGGCGATGCCCACGAAGCGCTGTCGGACGTGCGCGCGACGATCGGCATGGCGCGCCTGTTCAAGCAGTCGCAGCCGCGCCTGTGGGACTACGCGCTGAAGCTGCGCGACAAGCGTTTCGTCGGCAGCCTGCTCGACATCACTGCATTGAAGCCGGTGCTGCATATCTCGATGCGCTACCCGGCCAGCCGCCTGTGCGCGGCACCTGTGTTGCCTCTGGCGGTACATCCGACCATCAACAACCGGGTGATCGTGTTCGATCTCGACGGCGACATCGATGACCTGCTGGAACTGCCCGCCGAAGTGATCGCCCAGCGCCTGTACCTGCGCGCCAGCGAACTGCCTGAAGGCGTGGCCCGGGTGCCGTTGAAGGAAGTGCACCTGAACAAGGTGCCGGCGCTGGTGGCCTGGAACCACCTGCGCGCTGATGACCACGCACGACTCGGGCTGGACGTGGCGGCGATCGAAGCCAAGGCCGAACGCCTGCGCGCGTTCGCGCCGCAGTTGGCCGAGAAGGCGCGCCAGGTCTACAACCAGCCGCGCGCGGCGAGCGTTTCCGATGTGGATGCATCGCTGTACGACGGCTTCCTCGGCGCCGGCGACAAGCCGCTGCTGGCACTGGCACGGACCACGCCCGCCGAGCAGCTGGCCGCACTGGAAGGCCGCTTCCGCGATCCGCGCCTGCCGGAACTGCTGTTCCGCTATCGCGCCCGCAATCATCCCGACAGCCTCGCACCGGAAGAACGCGAGCGCTGGAAAGCCTATCGCCGCCAGCGCCTGTTCGGTGAGGAAGGCATGGGCGAACTCAACCTGGCCCAGTTCCAGCAGCAGCTCGACGCGCTGGCAGCCGAGGCGCCCGACGATGCCCGCCGCGCCGCGCTGCTGCAATCGCTGCGTGACTGGGGCCAGCACCTGCAGGAGGACCTGTGAGCACCTATTTCTCCGATGCCAGTTTCAAGTTCCTGCGCAGCCTGGCGCTGCACAACGACAAGACCTGGTTCAACGACCATCGCCATCAGTACGAAGACCACGTGCGGCAGCCGTTCCTGCGCCTGCTGGGCGACCTGCAGCCGGCCCTGGCCGAGGTCAGCGGACACTTCCGCGCAGACACGCGTGGTGTGGGCGGCTCGTTGTTCCGCATCCACCGCGACGCGCGGTTCTCCAACGATAAATCGCCGTACAAGACCTGGCAGGGTGCGCGCCTGTTCCATGAGCGCCGCCGTGAAGTGGCCGCACCCTCGTTCTACGTGCACCTGCAACCGGGCGAGAGCTTCGTCGGCGCCGGGCTGTGGCATCCCGAACCGGAAACCCAGCGCCGCGTCCGCCACTTCATCCTCGACAACCCGGGCAGCTGGAAGGCGGCTGCGCACGCACCGGCGCTGCGCAGGCGTTTCGACTTCGAGGAAACCGAGAAGCTGGTGCGCCCACCGCGCGGCTTCCCGGCCGACTTCGAGTTCATCGATGACCTCAAGCACCGCAACTGGGTGATGTGGCGTTCGCTGGACGATGCCACGATGACCGGCCCGCGCCTGCTGTCCACGCTCGGCAAGGACCTGGCGGCGCTCGGCCCGTTCGTGGACTACCTGTGCGCTGCACTGGATCTGGAGTTCTGAACGGCGCCGGTGGCATCGCTGGGATCACCCGCCGTTCACCACCGGCAACCGTACTTGCGGCAGGCTGTGCAGCATGAAGAAGCTCATTGGCATCCTCGTTCTGCTGATCGCTGTGGTGGCCGCCTGGTGGTTCGGCGGCCCCTACCTGACCGTGCATGGCCTGTCCAAGGCCATCGAACAACGGGACACCGCCCGTCTGGAGCGCTACGTGGATTTCCCACGCGTGCGTACCAGCCTGCGCGCCCAGCTCAATGACTACCTGGTGCGCCAGGCCGGCCCCGAGGTGGCTGCCAGTCCCTTCGGCGCCCTGCTGTACGGGCTGGGTGATCAGTTGGGTGGCGCCGCGGTGGACACGATGGTCACCCCCACCGGCATCGGTGCGATGATGCAGGGCCACGTGCTGTGGAAGCGCGGCCGCAATGAACTGCAGGGCGGCGAGGCCTTGGGTGCAACCGAGCCGGCGCGACCGCTGAAGAACGCCGAACACCACTTCGAAGCCCTGGACCGCTTCGTGGTCGACGTCGATCGCGGTCCCGGCCAGCCACCGTTGAAGGTAGTGCTGGAACCGCAGGGCCTGCGCTGGAAGGTGGTGGACCTGCAGCTGGGGATGTCAGGCAGCCCGTAACCGGTAGCGCCGGGCCATGCCCGGCGTTTCCATGGGCGCCGCTGCGCTCGCCGGGCATGGCCCGGCGCTACCACCTCACCCTTCGTTGGCGACACCATGCGGCACGTGGCCGGCGGCTACGTGTTCACGCGCACTGTCGATGTTGTGCTGCGAATCGTCAAAGAAGATGTCGGCACCGAATGCCTGCAGGAACGGGCCCTTGTGCCGCCCCCCAAGGAACAGCGCCTCGTCCAGGCGCACGCCCCATTCGCGCAGGGTACGGATCACCCGCTCATGCGCCGGTGCAGAACGCGCGGTCACCAGCGCCGTGCGGATAGGCGCGCTGTCGCCGGCCGGGAACACTTCCTGCAGCGTGTGCAGCGCAGAGAGGAAACCGCGGAATGGACCGCCACTGAGTGGCTCGCGTGCACGCTCGCGTTCGTGCCGGCCAAAGGCTTCCACGCCCTGCTCGCGCGAAATGCGCTCGCTCTCGTCCCCGAAGATCACCGCATCACCATCGAAGGCGATGCGCAGCTGCCCGGCCGGGCGGGTGATGTCGATCTGGTCGGCGGCAGCGGCAGCGGTCTCACCCGGCGGCTTGGGCAGGATGGTCGCCGCGGCGATGCCATGGCGAAGCGCGCTGCGCACCGATTCCGGATTGGCCGACAGGAACAGGTCGGTACCGAACGGCTTCACGTACGGCCAGGTCGGCTCACCGGCGGTGAAGGTCGCGCGGATGATGCCCAGCCCGTAGTGCTGGATGGAATTGAAGATGCGCAGGCCGGTATCGGCCGAGTTGCGTGACAGCAGGATCACTTCCACGCGCGGGTTCTCGGGACTGGCGCCCTGGTTCAGCGCCAACAGCTTGCGCACCACCGGGAAGGCCACGCCCGGCCCGAGGACGTCGTCCTCGTGCTGGCGCTGGTACTCGGCATAGGCAGCCACGCCATCGCTCTCGAACAGCGCATGGCTTTCTTCCAGGTCGAACAACGCACGCGAGGTCACCGCGACGGTCAGCAAACGGGGGGAGTTGTCGCCCATCGGTGGGGTCCTTCAAGCGGTCGGCAGTGCCGGCCGCCTATTGTCGTCAAAAAACGAACTGTTCGCTCAGGATCCGGTCTTCGAGGTTGTGCTCCGGGTCGAACAGCAGGGTCACCCGGTGCTCGCGCGACTCACGGATCGTCACTTCGACCACATCGCGGGTCTCGTGCGAATCGGCAGTGACGCTGACCGGACGCTTGTAGGGATCGAGCACGCGGAAGCGCACTTCGGTGTCGGCCTTGAGGATGGCGCCGCGCCAGCGCCGCGGGCGATACGGGGCCAGCGGCGTCAGGGCGATGGTGTGCGAGCCCAACGGCAGTACCGGCCCATGTGCGGAATAGTTGTAGGCGGTGCTTCCGGCCGGGGTGGCCACCAGCACGCCATCACCGATCAGTTCACCCACCCGCTCCTGGCCATTGAGGTCGATGCCGATATGCGCCGCCTGCCGGGTCTGGCGCAGCAGCGAGACGTCGTTGTAGGCCAGCGACCCGGTGGTGGTACCCGATTCGGTCAGCGCCATCATTTCCAGCGGGCGCAGGTGGGCCGGCTCGGCACGGGCGATACGCGCATGCACGTCGTCGTCGCCGCGGTACTGGTTCATCAGGAAACCCACCGTGCCCAGCTTCATCCCGAATACCGGCCTGCCCAGGTGTCCGTGACGATGCAGGGTCTGCAGCATGAAGCCATCGCCGCCGAGCGGGCACAGCACGTCGGCCTGGTCCGGGGCGTGGTCGCCATAGCGCGAGACCATCGCTGCGCGGGCCATCTGTGCAGGTTCGGTGGTACTGGCCAGGAAAGCGATGCGGGGGGTGTCGCTCATCGGTGGATCCGGGGGAAGGCTTGGTGGAGAGCATAACCGAGCGCCGCTGCGCTCGCCGGGCATGGCCTGGCGCTACCTGCTCCGCCGTACATCGGTAGCGCCGGGCCATGCCCGGCGGTCGTCCGCAAGAAAAAACGGCCCCGCTTTCGCGGGGCCGTTCCGGTTCACGCATGCCAGGCGTGGCCTGGCACTACATCACTTACACGCCGTGGGCAGCGAGCTGACCCAGGCGCTGCACCGCGACCGAAACGGTCGGGTAGTCCAGGGTCTTCTGCTCGGCCAGTTCGGCCAGCATCGCCAGGGTGAAGCGCAGGCTGCTGTCGTCTCGACCGATCCACGCGGCCACCTTGGCTTCAGCGGTGCTGCCCTTGGTGGCCAGCACCTGGCCGGCCAGGCTGCGGTGGTGTGCGGCCAGTTCGTCGCGCAGCACGCCACGTGCCACCGCGTGCCAGCGGCCGTTGACCTCCAGCGCGTCGATCTGCTCGAACAGCCACGGCAGCTGCAGGGCGTCGCCCAGGCGGAAGTGGATCTTGGAGACATCCACCGGCTTCAGCTTGCGGGTACGGGCCAGTTCGATGATGTCGAACGCCGGCTCCAGGAAGTGCAGTTCGGCCAGCTGCTGTGCCAGCGCCGACGGCAGGCCCTTTTCCTTCCACTCGGCCACCAGGGCTTCGTAGGTCGGACGCTGCGAATCCGGCAGCACACCCGAAGCAACACGGATGTCGTTGAACGGACCCTGGTAGCGGTTGACCGCCTCGGTGATGCCCGGCATCGGGCCCGGGCGCGACAGCAGCCAGCGTACGAACGAACGCTGCAGCTTCCAGATCACTTCCAGCGCGTCGATCTGCACCGACTCCGGCAGCGTGCCGTCGAGGGCATCGATCTGCGCCCACAGCGCGCGTGCATCCAGCGTTTCGCGGCTGATGGTGTAGGCCTTGGCGACCTCGGCAATGGAGCGGCCGGTGTCTTCCTGCATGCGCATCAGGAAGGTGGCGCCCATGCGGTTGATGGTCTGGTTGGTCACGGCCGTGGCGATGATTTCGCGCTTCAGGCGGTGACGCTCCATCGCGTCGGCGTACTTCTTCTGCAACGGCGTCGGGAAGTAGCGCTGCAGTTCCTTGGACAGGTACGGATCTTCCGGGATGTCCGAATCCAGCAGCTGCGCGAACGCCACCAGCTTGGAATAGGACAGCAGAACCGACAGTTCCGGGCGGGTCAGGCCTTGGCCGCGCGCCTTGCGCTGGGACAGCTCGGCGTCGGACGGCAGGAACTCGATCTGGCGATCCAGCAGGCCCTGCTGTTCCAGGGTACGGATGAAGTGCTGCTTGGACCCCAGGCGCTTGACCGCCATCCGCTCCATCAGGCTCAGGGCCTGGTTCTGGCGGTAGTTGTCGTTGAGCACCAGCGCGGCGACTTCGTCCGTCATCGACGCCAGCAGCTTGTTGCGCTGCTCGACGGTCAGCTTCTTGGCCCGCACCACATCGTTGAGCAGGATCTTGATGTTGACTTCGTGGTCGGAGGTATCCACACCGGCCGAGTTGTCGATGAAGTCGGTGTTGAGCAGCACGCCGGCCTGGGCAGCTTCGATGCGGCCCAGCTGGGTCATGCCCAGGTTGCCGCCCTCGCCCACCACCTTGCAGCGCAGCTCGCCACCATTCACGCGCAGGGCGTTGTTGGCGCGGTCGCCGACATCGCTGTGCTGCTCGCTGGCGGCCTTGACGTAGGTACCGATGCCGCCGTTCCACAGCAGGTCGACCGGTGCCTTCAGGATCGCGCTCATCAGATCGTTCGGCGACAGCGCCTTGACGTTCTCGTCCAGGCCCAGCGCTTCACGCACCTGCGGGGTGATCTCGATCGACTTCAGGCTGCGCGGATACACGCCGCCGCCCTTGCTGATCAGCTTGGCATCGTAGTCCGCCCAGCTCGAACGCGGCACGGTGAACAGACGCTCACGTTCGACGAACGTGGTCGCTGCATCCGGGTTCGGGTCCAGGAAGATGTGGCGGTGGTCGAACGCAGCGACCAGGCGGATGTGGCGCGACAGCAGCATGCCGTTGCCGAACACGTCGCCGGACATGTCGCCGACGCCAACCGCGGTGAAGTCCTGGGTCTGGCTGTCACGGCCCAGTGCACGGAAGTGGCGCTTGACCGACTCCCATGCGCCGCGCGCGGTGATGCCCATGCCCTTGTGGTCGTAACCAACCGAACCGCCGGAGGCGAACGCATCGCCCATCCAGAAGCCGTGCGCGATGGCCAGGCCGTTGGCGATGTCGGAGAAGGTCGCGGTGCCCTTGTCGGCGGCCACCACCAGGTACGGATCGTCCATGTCATGGCGCACGACATCCACCGGCGGCACGATCTTGTTGTTGACGATGTTGTCGGTGATGTCCAGCAGGCCCTGGATGAACAGCTTGTAGCAGGCCACGCCGTTGGCGAAGATCGCATCGCGATCGCCGTTCACCGGCGGCATCTTGGCGAAGAAGCCGCCCTTCGCGCCGACCGGCACGATGACGGTGTTCTTGACCATCTGCGCCTTGACCAGGCCCAGCACTTCGGTACGGAAGTCTTCGCGGCGATCCGACCAGCGCAGGCCGCCACGGGCGACGGCACCGAAGCGCAGGTGGGTACCTTCCACGCGCGGGCCATACACGAAGATTTCGCGGTACGGGCGCGGCTTGGGCAGGTCCGGCACCAGGGCCGAATCGAACTTGAAGCTGATGACATGGCCGTGCTGGCCATTGGCATCGGTCTGGTAGTAGCTGGTGCGCAGGGTCGCATCGATCACGCCCATGAAGGAACGCAGGATGCGGTCCTCGTCCAGGCTCGACACGCGGTCCATCAGCTTCAGCAGCGCTTCGCGCGCGGCCTGCATCTGCGCATCGCGGTCACCCTTGCGGGCGTCGACCACGGTCTTGAGCACCTTCAGGGTGGCCTCGTCGCCGGCAGCCAGCACCTCGAGGTGGGCTTTCAGCTGCGCCTGGCCGGCGGCGATGTCTTCCTTGCTTTCATGGCCGGTGGCCGGATCGAAGCGGGCTTCGAACAGTTCCACCAGCAGGCGTGCCAGCAACGGGTAGCGGGTGAAGGTGCCTTCGACGTAAGCCTGCGAGAACGGCACGCCGGTCTGCAGCAGGTACTTGCAGTAGCCACGCAGCATGGCGACCTGGCGCCAGTGCAGGCCGGCAGCCAGCACCAGGCGGTTGAAGCCATCGTTCTCGGCATCGCCGTGCCAGACGCGGGCAAAGGTCTCACCGAAGGCTTCATCGACGCTGGCCGCATCGATCGCACCAGCGGTCGACTCGACCTCGAAGTCCTGCACGTACACCGGCGCGTTGTCCACCGACAGGCGGTACGGACGCTCGGCGATCACGCGCAGGCCCATGTTTTCCATCATCGGCAGCGCGTCCGACAGCGGGATGTCATCCAGCTGGCGATACAGCTTCAGGCGCAGGCCATCGCCGGATTCGCGCGGCACGGCCTGCAGGCTCAGGCGCAGGTCGTCCGGACCGGTCAGCGCATCGAGCTGGCTGACATCGTTGGCGGCAACGGCGGTGCTGTTGTCTTCGATGTAACCGGCCGGCAGCGCCTTGCCGATACGCGCAGCGATGCGCAGGCCTTCGGCTTCGCCATGGCGGGTGACCAGCGCTTCGCGCAGGTCGTCCTGCCAGTTGCGCAGCACCTGGGCCAGCTTCAGTTCCAGTTCGGCGGTGTCGACATCGAGCATTTCGCCCGGCTTCGGACGCACGATCAGGTGCACCTGGGCCAGCGGCGATTCACCCAGCACCACCGAGCTGTCCACGTACTCGCCGTGCAGCGCTTCCTTGAGCATCGCTTCGATGCGCAGGCGCACGTCGGTGTTGAAACGCTCGCGCGGCAGGTAGACCAGCGCGGAAATGAAACGGCTGTACTTGTCGCGACGCAGGAACAGGCGGCTGCGCACGCGCTCCTGCAGGCCCAGCACGCCCATCGCGGTGCGGAACAGTTCGTCCTCGCTGGACTGGAACAGTTCTTCGCGCGGCAGGGTTTCCAGGATGTGGCGCAGGGCCTTGCCGCTATGGCTGGAGCCGGCCAGGCCGGACTGCTTCATCACGTGTTCGTAGCGCTGGCGCACCAGCGGGATTTCCCACGGGCGGCGGTTGTAGGCGCTGGAGGTGAACAGGCCGAGGAAGCGCTGTTCGCCGATGATCCTGCCCTTGGCGTCGAATTCCAGCACGCCGATGTAATCCATGTAACCGGCACGATGCACGCGCGAACGGGCATTGGTCTTGGTCAGGATCAGCGCGTCCTTCAGCCCGGACGTGGTGTTCAGGCCCTGCGCGGCAAGGGTCTTGACCGGACGTGCAGCGGACTTGTCCTTGCCGCGCATCAGGCCCAGGCCGGTGTCGTTCAGCGGCGCCAGCACGTCTTCCTTGCCCTGCTTCTCGACGCGGTACTCGCGGTAGCCGAAGAAGGTGAAGTGGTTGTCGGCGGCCCAGCGCAGGAATTCCTGTGCTTCCTTGCGCGAGGCAGCGTCGACCGGCAGCTGGCGGCTGCCAAGGTCGTCGGCCAGCGCCAGCGCCTTGTCCTGCATCGGCTGCCAGTCGCGCACGATGGCGCGCACTTCATCCAGCGCCTTGTTGATGGCCTGCTCGATGTCTGCCATGGCTTCGGCCGGCTGGCGGTCGATCTCCAGCAGCATCACCGATTCCAGCTGGCCCTCGCCGACCTTGGTCAGCTTGCCGGCCTTGTCACGGGTGAAATGCAGCACCGGGTGGCCCAGCACATGCACGCCCACGCCATGCTCGGCCAGCGACATGGTCACGGTGTCGACCAGGAACGGCATGTCGTCGTTGATGATCTGCAGCACGGTGTGCGGCGATTCCCAACCGTTGGCCTTCGCCGTCGGATTGAACACGCGGACATTGGCCTTGCCGGCCTTGCGGGCACGGGCGAATTCCAGCGTTTCGGCTGCGAGCGCGGCCCACTCCTCAGCGCTGTGATGGGGGAACTCGTCGGCCTCCATGCGCTTGTAGAAATCGGCTGCGAATGCCACTGCCTCGGCCTGGGCGGCCGCGGGGTAACGCTTGCGCAAGGCCGTGTACACCGGCTCCAGGGAGAAACCAGCGGTCACTGCGACCTCCGACTCAACTGGTTTGCTTTTGTTTTTCACGGTCTTGGCTGCGGTTTTTTGCGGTTTCATGGCAGAGCGGCGCGCTTGCTCAGTTGGGAAAATGAAATTGTAGCCCTACCGCACGAAAAGGCCTTGCTGCAGGACGGAATAACCAGATTCGGGTTTGCTGCGGTTTAGACGCCCTATTCAGTTCGCACCGGTATGGGCATCGCAGTCGCACAGCGTTGCCGACAGGATCGGCAAAACGTGTTACCGGAAGACACATGCGGCAACATCGGCGCGATTCCACAATCCTGAACTGGACGGTATAGTCCACCGCGTGAATCCGGCCTACCTTCCTGTCGCCCTCGACGCGCGTGATGAGCGCGTGTTCGACGCCGTGCGCGAACTGCTTGCCCGACAGGGCATGCAGATGAGCATGGACGCGGTCGCCCAGCATGCAGGCTGCTCGAAGCAGACCCTGTATTCGCGCTACGGCAACAAGCAGGCCCTGCTGCGGCGGGTCATGCAACGCCACGTCGGTCACGCCACCGGGGCCATGCTGCGTGCACTCCGCGGTGACGACCTGCGTGGCAGCCTGCTGCAGTTCGCCACCGACTTCCTGGAGCACTTCAACCAGCCCCACGTCGGCCAGGCCTGCCGCCTGATCGCCGCCGATGCAGCACAGTTTCCCGAAGAGGCGCGTACGCTGTACCGGCATGGCGCCGGCGCGCTGACACTTCATCTTGCTGAATGGATTGAAACCGTTTGCAGTCGCGGGCTGCTGCGGCATGACGACCCGCACTTCATGGCCGAACTGCTGCTGAGCATGATTGCCGGTCAGGATTTCGACAAACAGCGCTTCCATACCCCCCATCGTGATGACGCTGCATTGCGTCGGCGCTGGGCAGAGTTCTCCGTCGATGGCTTCCTGCGCGCGTTCGCGCCGCAGCCCTCGCCGGCCCCGTCTTCAAACCAACCCCGGAGTTCCTCCTGATGACCGCCCCACTCCGCACCCTTGCCTTGACGTGCGCCGTTGCTGTCGCCGTAGCTGCCTGCAAGAAGCCGGAACAGCCGACGCCCCCACCGCCGGAGGTGGGCGTGATCGACGCCAAGCCGCAGACCCTGCCGCTGCAGCGCGAGCTGGTCGGTCGCCTGTCGCCGTTCCGCAGCGCCGATGTGCGCGCCCGCGTGCCCGGCGTGCTGCTCAAGCGCGTCTATCAGGAAGGCAGCGAGGTCAAGCAGGGCCAGACCCTGTTCCTGATCGACCCGGCGCCCCTGCGCGCCTCGCTCAACGCCTCCGAGGCCCAGCTGGCTTCGGCCCGCGCGACCTACGCCAACGCCAAGGTCGCCGCTGACCGCGCCCGTTCGCTGGCGCCGCAGAAGTTCGTGTCCAAGGCCGACCTGGACAATGCCGAGTCGGCCGAGCGCACCGCGCTGGCCGCGGTCAAGCAGGCCGAAGCCACCGTTACGTCCTCGCGCATCAGCCTGGGCTACACCGAAGTCACCGCCCCGATCAGTGGCGTGGCCAACAAGCAGCAGGTCACCGAAGGCGCGCTGGTGGGCCAGGGCGATGTGACCCTGCTGACCACCGTGGACCAGCTCGACCCGCTGTATGTGAACTTCTCGCTGAGCGTGGATGAACTGACCCAGCTGCGTGCGCAGCAGGCCAAGGGCACCCTGGCCCTGTCCGGCGACGGCAAGGCCACGGTCAACGTCAAACTGGCCGACGGCAGCACCTACAGCGAGCCGGGCACGCTGGACTTCTCTTCGACCACGGTCGACCCGGCCACCGGCGCGGTGTCGCTGCGCGCGGTGCTGCCGAACCCGCAGAAGATCCTGCTGCCGGGCGCCTTCGTCAGCTTCCAGGCCAACCTGGGCGAGCGCAACAATGCCTACCTGGTGCCGCAGCAGGCCCTGCTGCGTGACACCAACGGCGGCTATGTGATGGTGGTGGGTGCCGACGGCAAGGTCGTCCGCAAGAACGTCAAGACCGACGGCGCGCAGAACGGCAACTGGCTGGTCAGCGAGGGCCTGGCCGCGGGTGACAAGGTGGTCGTCGCCGGCGTGCAGAAGGTCAAGGAAGGCACGCCGGCCACGGCCAAGCCGTGGACCCCGGGCCAGGACGCCAACGGCAAGCCTGCCGCCGGCGGCGCTGCTCCGGGCGCGCCTGCCGCAGCTCCGGCCGACGCCAAGGCACCGGCCAAGGCTGACCAGGCCGACAAGGCCGAGCCGGCCGCCACCGAATCGAACAAGCAGTAACGGGACCTTCCGTCATGCCTAAATTTTTCATCGAACATCCAGTCTTCGCCTGGGTGGTGGCGATCCTGATCTCGCTCAGCGGCGTGATCGCGATCCTCAACCTCGGCGTGGAGTCCTACCCCAACATCGCCCCGCCGCAGGTGACCGTCTCGGCCACCTACCCGGGCGCAAGTGCGGATACCACGGAGAAATCGGTCACCCAGGTGATCGAGCAGCAGCTGACCGGCATCGATCACCTGCTGTACTTCAGCTCCTCATCGGCCTCCAACGGCCGCGCCTCGATCACCCTGACCTTCGAGACCGGTACCGATCCGGACATCGCCCAGGTGCAGGTGCAGAACAAGGTCTCGCTGGCCACGCCGCGACTGCCTTCGGAAGTCACCCAGCAGGGTGTGGTGGTGGCCAAGGCCAACGCCGGCTTCCTGATGGTGGTGGCGCTGCAGTCCGATACGCCGACGATCAACCGTGACGCACTGAACGACATCGTCGGTTCGCGCGTGCTCGACCAGGTCTCGCGCATCCCCGGCGTCGGCAGCACCCAGCAGTTCGGTTCCGAGTACGCCATGAACATCTGGCTCAACCCGGAAAAGATGCAGGGCTATGGCCTGTCGGCCAGCCAGGTGCTGGCGGCAGTACGCGCGCAGAACGTGCAGTTCGCCGCCGGTGCGCTGGGCTCCGACCCGTCGCCGGAAGGCCAGCACTTCACCGCCACGGTGTCGGCCGAAGGCCGCTTCAGCTCGCCGCAGGAGTTCGAGAACATCATCCTGCGCGCCAATGCCGATGGCTCGCGCGTGCTGCTGAAGGACATCGCCCGCGTCGCCTTCGGTGCCAACAACTACGGCTTTGATACCCAGTACAACGGCAAGCCCACCGGTGCCTTCGCCATCCAGCTGCTGCCGGGCGCCAACGCCCTGAACGTGGCCGAGGCGGTGCGCGGCAAGATGGACGAGCTGCAGCCCAGCTTCCCGGCCGGCGTCACCTGGTTCTCGCCGTACGACAGCACCACCTTCGTCAAGATCTCGATCCAGGAAGTGGTCAAGACCCTGTTCGAAGCGGTGTTGCTGGTGTTCCTGGTGATGCTGATCTTCCTGCAGAACTTCCGCGCCACCCTGATCCCGACCCTGGTCATCCCGGTGGCCCTGCTGGGTACGTTCCTGGGCATGTGGATGATCGGCTTCACGATCAACCAGCTGACCCTGTTTGCGATGGTGCTGGCGATCGGCATCGTGGTCGATGACGCGATCGTGGTGATCGAGAACGTCGAACGCATCATGACCGAGGAAGGCCTGGCGCCGAAGCCGGCCACGCAGAAGGCGATGACCCAGATCACCGGTGCGGTGGTGGCCATCACCGTCGTGCTGGCGGCGGTGTTCATCCCCTCCGCCCTGCAGGGCGGTGCGGCCGGTGAGATCTACAAGCAGTTCGCCCTGACCATCGCCATCTCGATGGCGTTCTCGGCGTTCCTCGCACTGGGCTTCACCCCCGCGCTGTGCGCCACGTTCCTCAAGCCGACGCACAACGACAACCCGAACATCGTCTACCGCACCTTCAACAAGTACTACGACAAGATCAGCCACACCTATGTGGGCCACATCACCTCCGCGGTGCGCCATGCACCACGCTGGATGATCCTGTTCGTGGTGCTGACCGCGCTGTGCGGTTTCCTGTTCACCCGCATGCCGGGCAGCTTCCTGCCTGAGGAAGACCAGGGCTATGCACTGGCGATCGTGCAGTTGCCGCCCGGCTCGACCAAGAGCCAGACCAACGAAGCGTTCGCACAGATGCGCGGCATCCTGGAAAAGCAGGATGGCTATGAAGGCATGCTGCAGGTGGCCGGCTTCAGCTTCGTCGGCTCCGGCGAGAACGTGGGCATGGGCTTCATCCGCCTGAAGCCGTGGGAAGAGCGCAAGTTCACTGCTCCGGAATTCATCCAGAACATGAACGGCGCGTTCTACGGCATCAAGGAAGCGCAGATCTTCGTGGTCAACCTGCCGACCGTGCAGGGCCTTGGCCAGTTCGGTGGCTTCGACATGTGGCTGCAGGACCGCAGCGGTGCCGGTTACGAGCAGCTGACCCAGGCCCGCAACATCCTGCTCGGCCAGGCCGCGCAGAAGCCGGACCACCTGGTGGGCGTGCGCCCGAACGGCCTGGAAAACGCCCCGCAGCTGCAGCTGCACGTGGACCGCGTGCAGGCGCAGTCGATGGGCATGTCGGTGTCGGACGTGTACAGCACCATCCAGCTGATGCTGGCCCCGGTGTACGTCAACGACTTCTTCTACGAAGGCCGCATCAAGCGCGTGACCATGCAGGCTGATGGTCCGTACCGCACTGGCCAGGAATCGCTGAAGAGCTTCTACAGCCCGTCCAGCCTGACCACCAATGCCGATGGCACCAACGCTATGATTCCGTTGAGCACGGTGGTCAAGTCCGAATGGGTCTCGGCACCGCCGTCGCTGAGCCGCTACAACGGCTACTCGGCGATCAACATCGTCGGCTCGCAGGCACCGGGCACCAGCTCGGGTGAAGCGATGCAGACCATGGAAGGCATCGTCAACGACGACCTGCCGGCAGGCTTTGGCTACGACTGGTCCGGCCTGTCCTACCAGGAAATCCTGGCAGGCAACGCCGCGACGCTGCTGCTGGTGCTGTCCATCGTGGTGGTGTTCCTGTGCCTGGCCGCGCTGTATGAAAGCTGGTCGATCCCGGTGGCGGTGCTGCTGGTGGTACCGCTTGGCGTTCTGGGCGCACTCGCCCTGTCGATGATGCGTGGCCTGCCGAACGATCTGTTCTTCAAGATCGGCCTGATCACGGTGATCGGCCTGGCCGCGAAGAACGCGATCCTGATCGTGGAGTTCGCGGTGGAGCAGCGTGCGGCGGGCAAGACCCTGCGCGATGCCACCATCGAAGCGGCGCGCCTGCGATTCCGCCCGATCCTGATGACGTCCTTCGCGTTCATCATGGGCGTCATCCCGATGGCGATCTCCACCGGTGCCGGCGCCAACTCGCGCCACGCCATCGGTACCGGCGTGATCGGCGGCATGCTGTTCGCCACCCTGCTCGGCCTGCTGATGATCCCGGTGTTCTTCGTGGTCGTGCGCCGCATGCTGGGCGACAAGCTGGATGAACCGTCGAAGGAATTCCTCGGCCGCCAGCGTGATGCGGAAAGCGCCCACCGCCCGGATCGTTGATCCGGCGGTAAATTGAAACGAGAAAGGCCCCGGAGCGATCCGGGGCCTTTTTCTTTGCTGCTTTTGAATCCATGCCAACCAAGGTTGGCATGGATTCAAAAGCAGCGGCATGCCAGGTAGCCGCCAACCTCGGTTGGCGCTCTCCAAGGCGACGTGTCAGCGCAGCAGCGAGATCATCACGCACACTGCAACGATCACCAATGCGACCCATTGCATGGGCACGAAGAAGAAATGATGGGGCGCGGCCTCCCCCTTCAGCCGCGGCGCACGGTTGAGCCACAGCCCCAGCAGCACGTTCACTGCCGCACCGATGCCACCACCCAGCAGCACCTGCTGCAGCGGGATGTTGCCCTTGGCGCCGTCGTGCGGGAAGAAGTAAGCCAGCAACAGGATGCCTGCAATCGGCGTCACCAGCGTCATGAAGCCCCAGCCGCGGTAGATCATGCGGTATCTCCAGAAAAAACGATCCGCATTGCAGCAGCATGCATCCTGGAAAGCCAGAGGGGCATGCCATCTGGGCACAACGCCATCCACGCATGGCGTGGATCTACTGCCGCTGCCGCGCCGCCATTGCAGCGGCGCGGCACGGGAAAATCAACGCAGCCCGGTTTCGTTGCGGGCAATCACCAGGCGCTGGATTTCCGAAGTGCCTTCGTAGATCTCGGTGATCTTGGCATCACGGAAGTAGCGCTCCAGCGGCATTTCCTTGGAGTAGCCCATGCCACCATGGATCTGTACGGCCTGGTGGGTGATCCACATTGCCGCTTCCGAAGCAGTCAGCTTGGCGATGGCGGCCTCGTTGCTGAAGCGCTTGCCCTCGCCCTTCACCCATGCCGCACGCAGGGTCAGCAGCAGCGCCGCATCCAGCTTGCACTTCATGTCGGCAATTTTCGCCTGGGTCATCTGGAAGGTACCGATGGCCGCACCGAAGGCCTTGCGGTCCTTCACATACTCCAGGGTCGCTTCATAGGCGGCGCGCGCGATGCCGATCGCCTGCGAGGCAATGCCGATGCGGCCGGCGTCAAGCACGCCCATGGCGATCTTGAAGCCCTCCCCTTCCTGCCCCAGCACGTCTTCGGGCTGCGCCACGTAATCGTTGAACTCGATCTCGCAGGTGGCCGAGGCACGGATGCCCAGCTTCGGTTCGGTCTTGCCGCGGCCGAAACCGGCCTTGTCGGTGTCGATCATGAACGCGGTGATGCCACGTGCGCCCTTGTCCGGCTCGCTCATCGCGAACAGCACGATGTACTTGGCCACCGGGCCGGAAGTGATCCAGCTCTTCTTGCCATTGATGACATAGCTGCCGTCGGCCTGCTTGACCGCGCGGCAACGCATGGCAGTGGCGTCCGAGCCCGACTGTGGCTCGGTCAGCGCGAATGCACCGATGGCCTCGCCTTCGGCGATGGCGCGCACGTACTTCTGCTTCTGCGCTTCGCTGCCATGGGTCAGGATGCCATTGCAGAACAGCGAATTGTTGACCGACATGATGGTCGAATGCGCAGCATCACCGGCGGCGACCTCCACCATCGCCAGCACGTACGCGATCGGGTCCATGCCCGCGCCACCGTATTCGGTCGGCACTTCGATGCCCATCAGGCCGTTCTCGCCCAGCAGGCGGATGTTGTCCAGCGGGAACTCACCGGTACGGTCATGGTGCTCCGCGCTCGGGGCGATCTTCTCCTGCGCGATCCGGCGCGCAACGTCCTGCAGCATCAACTGCTCTTCGGTAAAGCTGAAATCCACAACACCCTCCCGGGAAAATGGTTCGCCGATTGTACCGGGGGCCGGACATCGGCGGCTGACTCGTGGGGAGCTGCGACTTGACCGGAAGGGGCGCCGTCAGCGAATATATCTCTATATCGCGATAGGTAGATGTTTATGGATCTGGAAGACTGGTCGACCCGCCTGAAGGTGTTCGCCGATGCTACCCGCGTGCGCCTGCTGGCGCTGCTGGAGCAGGAAGAGCTGACCGTGGCCGAGCTTTCGGCCATCACCCGGTTGGCGCAACCGCGGGTATCGACTCATCTGGCGCGCCTGAAGGAAGCCGGCCTTGTGCGCGACCGCCGTGCGGGCGTGTCGGCCTACTACCGCTTCGACGAGGCCCAGCTGGACCCGGCGCAGCGTGCATTGTGGCATGCCCTGAGCAACGGAAGCGACGACCCGTTGCTGCGCCAGGATGCTGAACGGGTAGCGGCGGTGCTCGCCCACCGCGCTGCCGACCAGAACTGGGCCGACAGCGTGGCCGGCGACATGGAGCGCCACTACTCCCCGGGCCGCACCTGGGAAGCGCTGGCGCGCACCGCGCTGCCATTGCTGGAAACCGGCGACGTGCTGGATATCGCCTCCGGCGACGGTGTGCTGGCCGAACTGGTCGCCCCGCACGCCAGGCGCTACATCTGCATCGATACCAGTGCGCGCGTGGTGGCCGCCGCCAGCGAACGCCTGCGCCGCCTGCCGAACGTGGAAGTCCGCGAGGGCGACATGCATGCCCTGCCCTTCAAGGACCGCAGCTTCGACCTTGTGGTGCTGATGCACGCCCTGACCTACGCCAGCAAGCCGGCGCAGGCGGTCACCGAAGCCGCGCGCGTGCTGCGCCCGGGCGGTCGCCTGCTGCTGTGCAGCCTGGCCCGCCACGAGCACAAAGCCGCGGTCGATGCTTATGGCCATGTCAACCTCGGCTTCAGCGACAAGGAGCTGAAGAAGTTCGTCGACAAGGCCGGCCTGCAGGTCTCCAACCTGGAAACGGTCACCCGCGAAAAACGCCCGCCGCATTTCGAAGTGATCTCGCTGATCGCCAACAAACCCTGAGGTCGATATGCCCGCATTGCCCTGGCTGCACCCGGAACGCGTGGAATCGCTGCTCGCTGCCCTGCGTGATCGGATCCTGATCATCGACGGCGCGATGGGCACGATGATCCAGCGCCACGGCCTGCAGGAAGAGGATTACCGGGGCGAGCGCTTCGCCGGCGGTTACGACCACGCCCATGGGCCCGGCTGCGACCACGGCGGCACACCCGAAGGCCACGACCTGAAGGGCAACAACGACCTGTTGCTGCTGACCCGGCCGGAGGTCATCGCCGGCATCCACACCGCCTACCTGGAAGCGGGCGCGGACCTGGTGGAAACCAACACCTTCAACGCCACCTCGGTCAGCCAGGCCGACTACCACCTCGAACACCTGGTGTACGAGCTGAACAAGGCAGGTGCGGCCGTCGCACGTGCCTGCTGCGATGCGGTGGCGGCCACCACACCGGACAAGCCGCGCTTCGTCATCGGCGTTCTCGGCCCGACCAGCCGCACCGCTTCGATCAGCCCGGACGTCAACGATCCCGGCTTCCGCAACACCAGTTTCGATGAGCTGCGCGGCACCTACCGCGAAGCCATCGATGGCCTGATCGATGGTGGCGCCGACACGATCATGGTCGAGACCATCTTCGATACGCTCAACGCCAAGGCTGCGCTGTACGCCATCGAGGAGGCCTTCGATGCACGTGGCGCGCGGCTGCCGATCATGATTTCCGGCACCATCACCGATGCTTCCGGGCGCACCCTGTCCGGACAGACCGCCGAGGCGTTCCAGGCGTCACTCGCGCATGCACGGCCGTTGTCGATCGGCCTGAACTGCGCACTCGGCGCCGATGCCATGCGTCCGCACGTGGAAACCCTGTCGCAGGTGTCGGACTGCTACGTCAGTGCCCATCCCAACGCCGGCCTGCCCAATGCATTCGGTGAGTACGACGAAACACCCGAGGAAATGGCCGCCACCCTGCGTGGCTTTGCCGAAGATGGCCTGCTCAACCTGGTCGGCGGCTGCTGTGGCTCCACACCGGACCACATCCGCGCGATCGCGCTGGCGGTGGCCGGGCTGCCGCCCCGCGCCCTGCCTGCCGCCCAGGTGCAGGCGGCATGAACACCTCCGCCCCCTCCCGCACGTCCCCCTGTTGCCGTTGAGTTGCCGCCGATCATGACGCCTGTCCGCCCTACCCGCCTGTCCGGCCTGGAACCGCTGGTCATCACCCCGGATCTGCTGTTCGTCAATGTCGGCGAACGCACCAACGTCACCGGCAGCGCGCAGTTCCGCAAGCTGATCAAGGAAGGCCGTTACGAAGAAGCGGTGGACGTGGCCCGGCAGCAGGTGGCCAGCGGCGCACAGATACTCGACGTCAACATGGACGAGGGCCTGATCGATTCGGAAGCGGCGATGACCCGCTACCTCAACCTGATCATGTCCGAGCCGGACATCGCCCGCATCCCGGTAATGGTCGATTCCTCCAAGTGGAGCGTGATCGAGGCTGGCCTGAAGTGCCTGCAGGGCAAGAGCGTGGTCAATTCGATTTCGCTGAAGGAAGGCGAGGAGCTGTTCCGCGAGCATGCGCGCAAAGTGCTGCGCTACGGTGCGGCGGCAGTGGTGATGGCCTTCGATGAGAGCGGGCAGGCCGACACCTGCGCACGCAAGGTTGAAATCTGCACCCGCGCCTATCGCCTGCTGGTCGATGAAATCGGCTTTCCGCCACAGGACATCATCTTCGACCCGAACATCTTCGCCGTCGCCACCGGCATTGAGGAGCATGACAACTACGCGGTCGACTTCATCGAAGCCACCCGCATCATCAAGCAGACGCTGCCGCACTGCCATGTGTCCGGCGGCGTGTCCAACGTTTCGTTCTCGTTCCGCGGCAACGAAACCGTGCGCCAGGCGATCCACTCGGTGTTCCTGTACCACGCGATCGCCGCGGGCATGGACATGGGCATCGTCAACGCCGGCGCCATGCCGATCTACGACGAGCTGGAGCCGGAACTGCGCGAGTGCGTGGAGGACGTGATCCTCAACCGCCGCTCTGATGCCACCGAGCGCCTGCTTGAAATCGCCGAGCGCTACAAGGGCAGCAAGGGCGCGGCGAAGACCGAAGACCTGGCCTGGCGCGAGAAGCCGGTGGACGCACGGTTGGCGCATGCGCTGGTGCATGGCCTGGATGCCTGGGTCGACGCCGATACCGAAGAAGCCCGGCAACGTTCCAGCCGCCCGCTGGACGTCATTGAAGGCCCGCTGATGGCCGGCATGAACGTGGTCGGAGACCTGTTCGGTGCCGGCAAGATGTTCCTGCCGCAGGTGGTGAAATCGGCACGTGTGATGAAGAAGGCAGTGGCCTACCTGCTGCCCTACATCGAAGCCGAAAAGGCCCGCAGCGGCGACACCGCCAAGAGCAACGGCAAGATCATCATGGCCACGGTGAAGGGCGATGTGCACGACATCGGCAAGAACATCGTGGGCGTGGTGCTGGCCTGCAACAACTTCGAAGTGATCGATCTGGGCGTGATGGTGCCGGCGCAGAAGATCCTCGATGCCGCCCGCGAGCACCAGGCCGACATCATCGGCCTGTCCGGCCTGATCACGCCGTCACTGGAAGAAATGAGCCATGTCGCCCGTGAAATGCAGCGGCAGGGCTTTGACCTGCCACTGATGATCGGCGGCGCGACCACCTCGCGTGCGCACACCGCGCTGAAGATCGACCCGCACTACAAAGCCCCGACGGTCTGGGTGAAGGACGCCTCGCGCGCCGTGGGCGTGGCGCAGTCGCTGATCTCGCGCGAGCTGCGGGATGCGTTCGTCGCCGCCAACGAGGCGGACTACGCTGAGATCCGCACCCGCCACCGCAACCGCGGTGACGCCAAGCGCCTGGTGTCGCTGGAACATGCACGTGGCCAGAAGTTCCAGTGCGACTGGCAGGCGTACACGCCACCCGCACCGAAGCAGCCGGGCCTGCATGTATTCGATGACTACCCACTCGCCGAGCTGGTCCCCTACATCGACTGGACGCCGTTCTTCCAGGCGTGGGAGCTGGCCGGCAAATATCCGGCGATCCTCACCGATGAGATCGTCGGCACCCAGGCCAGCGAGCTGTACCAGGACGCGCGCGCGATGCTCGACCGCATCGTCAACGAGAAGTGGCTGCGGGCCAAGGCCGTGTTCGGCCTGTGGCCTGCCAACAGCATCGGCGACGACGTACGTGTGCAGCATCCTGATGGCGAGGCCACCCTGCACTTCCTGCGGCAACAGGTGGACAAGCCGGCCGAACGCCCGGATTTCTGCCTGGCCGATTTCATCGCCCCGGCCGACAGCGGCAAGCAGGACTGGATCGGCGCCTTCGCAGTGACCGCCGGGATCGGCATCGACGCGCACGTGGCCCGTTTCGAGGCCGACCACGACGACTACAACGCAATCCTGCTGAAGGCCCTCGCCGACCGCTTTGCCGAAGCCCTGGCCGAACGCCTGCACCAGCGGGTACGTACCGGATTCTGGGGGTACGACCACGCCGAAACGCTCGACAACGAAGCGCTGATCGACGAAAAGTACCGCGGCATCCGCCCCGCGCCCGGTTACCCCGCCTGCCCCGAGCACAGCGAAAAACGCCGGTTGTTCGATCTGCTGGGCGCGGAAACCAACGCCGGCATGCAACTGACCGAGAGCTTCGCGATGCTGCCGACCGCGGCGGTGTCGGGCTACTACTTCAGCCACCCGCAGAGCCAGTATTTCGTGGTCGGCCGCCTCGGTCGCGAGCAGGTCGCCGACTACGCTCGCCGCAAGGGCGTGGATCGTGCCCAGGCCGAACGCTGGCTGGCGTCCAACCTCGACTACGATCCGGAATGAAAAAAGGGGACGGAGGGGATTAAGTCGTTCTTGGCACAAACGACTTAATCCCCTCCGTCCCCTTTTTGTCGGTGCTTACCAGACCAGGTCGTCGGGCACCTGGTACTGCGGGTCGGCGTACGGATCGTCCTCGGCCGGTGCATTCGGGTCGACCTTCAACGCCACCGAAGCGGCGAACACCGCCTCAGACTGGGCGAGGACTTCAGCCGTCACCAGCAGGTAGCGACCGTTGAGCTGGACCACGCCCAGTTCACCTGCATTGAGTGCCTTGAGCTGCTCGGCGGTGACGTAGATGCGCTTGATCTTGCCGCCGTACGGGAAGTGGCGCGCGATATCGGCCGCTTCGGCATTCAGGCTCTTGTCCTTCAGCAGTTCTTCCAGCTTCACCTTGGCCTCGCGGCGCTGGCGGGCTTCTTCCTGCTTCAGGCGCTCGGTCTCGATGCGCTCTTCCTTCTCCCGCTGCGCACGGATCGCGTAAGCCTTGGCCAGATCCATTTCCTCGGCGGTACGCGGCTTGCGCGGCCCCTGCCCGTGGCCCTGGCCACGCTGCTGGCCAGGCTTGCCCGGGCCGCCATTGCCATGCGCCCGCCGCTCGCCGGGTTTGTGTTCGCCCTTGCCAGCGTGCTGCGGCTTTCCATTGCCAGCGCCACCCTTGCCCTGCGGGCGGCCATCACGGCGGGGGGCATCATTCTTGCGCTCGGGCTTGGGCGCGGGCTTGAAGCCCAGGCCCATCAGCTGGTCGCGGAGGGTATCGCTCATAGGATATGGATCAGTAGTGCGGCGGCGGCGGTTCGCTCGCCGGATCAGAAGAATTCAATGCATTGCGGACCTTGCCCAGGTCTTCCAGCAGCACGCGCAGGATGCCGGCATTGCGGCTGCCTTCCATGCGCGCGTCTGCAAGTGCATCGCTCAGTTCGGCCAGCGCGTGCTCCTGGAAGGACACGCGCATCTCCAGCTCGACCAGGCGCGCTTCCAGCGCCTGCTCGCGTTCGGTCGGTACTTCAGACATGCAGCGAACGCCCCCGGCCAATGCCGTAATACGCAAGGCCGGCGGCCTCGACTTCAGCCGGCTCGTACAGATTGCGGCCGTCGAACACCACCGCATCCTTCAGCCGCTCGCGCAGCATCTGGAAATCGGGGCTGCGGAACTGCTTCCACTCGGTCACCACGACCAGTGCATCGGCGCCCTGCAGCGCATCGTCGGCGCTGTCACAGAACACCAGATCGTCGCGCTCGCCGAAGATCCGCTGCGATTCATGCATCGCCTCCGGATCGTAGGCGCGCACTGTCGCACCGCCTTCCCACAACTGGGCCAGCAGGCGGCGGCTGGAGGCCTCGCGCATGTCATCGGTGTTCGGCTTGAACGCCAGGCCCCACACGGCGAACGTCCTGCCGCGCACGCCTTCGTCTTCGCCCTTGTCGTAGTGGCGCTGGATCAGGGCAAACAGGTGCCCCTTCTGCGATTCATTGACCGCCTCCACCGCGTTCAGCAGCTTCGGCTCCAGGCCGGCCTGCTGCGCGGTGCGCGCCAGTGCCTGCACGTCCTTGGGGAAACACGAACCGCCATAACCGGCACCCGGATAGATGAAGTGCCAGCCAATACGCGGATCCGAACCGATGCCCTGGCGGACCTGCTCGACGTCGGCGCCCACGCGCTCGGCGATGTTGGCGATTTCATTCATGAACGAAATCTTGGTTGCCAGCATTGCATTGGCGGCGTACTTGGTCAGCTCGGCCGAACGCACGTCCATCTCCACCACGCGATCGTGGTTGCGATTGAACGGTGCGTACAGGCGACGCATCACGGCGACCGACTCGGCGCTGGTCGCACCGATGATGATGCGGTCAGGCCGCATGCAGTCGGCAACGGCGTCGCCTTCCTTCAGGAATTCGGGGTTGGACACCACATCGAAGGCGATATCCGCCCCACGCGCCGCCAGCTCCTCGGCAATGGCCGCACGCACTTTGTCGGCGGTGCCTACCGGCACCGTCGACTTGTTGACCACCACGGTCGGCACCGAAATGTACCGACCGATGGTGCGGGCCACGGCCAGCACGTACTGCAGATCGGCGCTGCCATCCTCGTCCGGCGGCGTGCCCACGGCGATGAACACCACCTGGCCGTGGCCGATGGCGGTCGCCGCGTCGGTGGTGAACACCAACCGCGACGCGGCGTGGTTGGCCTTCACCATCGGCTCCAGGCCGGGCTCGTAGATCGGGATGATGCCCCGGTTGAGGCCATCCACCTTGGCCTGGTCGATATCGACGCAGACCACCTGGTGGCCAACGTCGGCCAGGCAGGTGCCGGTCACCAGACCTACGTAGCCGGTACCAAAAATCGCAACGCGCATATCCGTGCTGACTCCGTGTTGGCTTACGGCAGAACGCCCAGCAGCTCGACGTCGAAGGTCAGGGTGGAGTTCGGACCGATCGGACCACCCGGGGTGCCGTTCTCGCCGTATGCCAGTTCACCCGGGATCCAGAAGCGGTACTTCGAGCCGACCGGCATCAGGGCCACGCCCTCGGTCCAGCCCTTGATGACCTGGTCCAGACCGAATTCGGCCGGGCCACGGCCCGCGGAACTGTCGAACACCGTGCCGTTGAGCAGCTTGCCTTCGTAGTTCACGCGCACCTTGCTGGAGGGCAACGGACGCTCGCCACTGCCCGGACGGATCACCTGGTACTGCAGGCCCGACGGGGTGGTCACCACGCCCGGCTGGGTCTTGTTCTTGGCCAGGAACGCGTTGCCTTCCTGACGGTTGGTCTGCGCTGCCTGTGCGGCCTTTGCCTGCATCTCGGCCTGCTTGGCACCCATGAACGACTGGATGGTGGCAGTGGCATCGGCTTCGCTCATCTTCGGCTGGCCCTTGCTCAGGCCAGTGTTGATTGCGTCAAACAGCGAAGCGGTATCGATATCGTCCTTCAGCTGTGCCAGCGACGGACCCACCGAATAAGCACCGATCATCTGCGCGACCTTGACCCGATCAACCTTCGCCGGCTGCGAGCCCGGCGCGACGCCCGGCACCTGCTGGCCGCTGCGGGCCATCACCACCTGGCGCAGGGCGGCATCGGTCGCCTTGGCCTGTTCCTGGGTGATCTGCGGCTGCAGGCCTTCGAAGGAACGCTCCACGGCAGTGCGCAGCGCGGCTGCATCGATTTCATCGGCGATCGGCGCGAACGACTTGGCCACATCCAGACCAATGGCGTAGCCGAGCTTCTGCTTGGGGGAATTCAAGGGTGCGGTCTCCTTGGCGGCCGAAGGAGCGGCCGGTTGTTGCGACAGGGCGACACCGGAGGTGCCCATCGCCAGAATCAGAACCGACGCCGCGGCGCCGCGCATTCCCATTTTCATTCGCTGCATTCCTGGAAGTGACTGGACGCCGACGTCGGCGCGAAAACACGTATTGTCGCACGCATGCCGTCGATGTCGAGGCATCCGTGCCGGCATTCAATGTGCGGCCGGTGCCGCCAGCGCCTTGTCGATGGCCGCTTTCAGCTGCGGATCATCCGGGGTGACCTTGCTGGCGAACTGGGCAATGACCGTGCCATCGCGTCCGACCAGATACTTGTGGAAATTCCAGGCCGGCGCCACGCCGGTGGCGGCGGTCAAGCGCTGATACAGCGGCGTGGCCTGCGCGCCGGTCACGTGCACCTTTTCGAACATCGGGAACTTCACACCATAGGTAAGCGTGCAGAAATCCTGGATCTGCTTTTCATCACCCGGCTCCTGCCCCTTGAAATCGTTGGACGGGAAGCCGAGCACGGCAAACCCCTTGCCGGCGTACTGCTTCTGCAGCGCTTCCAGACCCTCGTACTGCGGGGTATAGCCGCACTTGCTTGCCGTATTGACCACCAGCAGCACCTGCCCGTGGTAACGCTGCTGCAGGTTGACCTGCTGCTTGCCCGCCAGCGGCCGGTACGACAGATCCAGCAGATCGGCGGCCGAAGCGGCGGCCGACGTGGCCAGGCCTGCGGCCAGCAGGGTCAACAGGGACAGGCCGCGAAGGCGGCGCGAGGAGGCAGTCGACAAAGGCATGGGAGACGGTCCGCGGTAGCCATTCCAGGGGTCCGGCCGTGACCGGCCGGGAATCGGCCGAACTATAGCACCGGGGTCTGCACGTCTCTGGAGCGCATGCGTTGTCGCGCTTTGCACGGCGTGGCGGAAGCAGTCTGCCGCGCGTCCCAGCCCGCTGCTGATGACATAGCATGGACATGGCTGAATGGGAGGCGGACTGAAAACGCGCCTCCGCAGTTTCTCTTTTTCGATGCATATCAAGCGGTTGAACGAACATTGCGGTGCCGTGACCACCCCTGCCATCAGTTGGGTGGGGGCAGGACTTGCACACAGGCGTGCCGGTGTTATAGTTGCATACAACACCAGTCACCTGAGACAGGGGGAACCATGAACAGCCGGATGCGTCGCAGCCTTGCCGCCCCCGCGGTCACCGCGGTATCAACCCTGTTCGTGCTGGTCTGGCTGGCCATGCCGGCACCGCCGGCCGCGTCCTCCCCCACCCTCTCCGAAGACAGTACGCAGGACGCAGCAGCACCCACGGCAGGGAATGCCGCTCCCTCCCCCTCCCCCCCGCGTCGGCTGCACAGCTCCCTGTCCATGCCGTATTTCTCGTTCGCACAGCCGCTGACCCCACGGAGCTGAATATGAGCGACATCCAGTGGAGCGACGGCGCTCCCATCTACCGCCAGCTGAAGGAACGCGTGATCGCCATGATGCTTGACGGAATCCTCAAGCCGGGCGATGCCCTTCCTTCGGTGCGCCAGGTGGCCGCCGATTACCAGCTCAACCCCATCACCGTTTCGCGCGCCTACCAGGAGCTGGCCGATGAAGGCCTGGTCGAGAAGCGCCGCGGGCTGGGCATGTTCATGACCGAACAGGCGGCCACGCAGCTGCGCAGCAGCGAGCGCGAACGCTTCCTCAATGAAGAATGGCCGGCCGTACTGGAACGCATCCAGCGACTGGGCCTGAGTCTCGACGAATTGTTGCCCCAGGGGAAATTCTGATGAATGCCAGTCCCACTACCGCTGTGCCAAGCGACGCTGTCATTACCGCCCGTGGCCTTCGCAAGGCTTACAAGAACACGCTCGCGCTCGACAACGCCAGCTTCTCCATTCCGGCAGGCCGCATCATCGGCCTGATCGGCCCCAATGGTGCCGGCAAGACCACCGCGCTGAAGGCGGTGCTCGGCCTGACCTCGGTGGAAGGCGAGCTGAGCGTGCTCGGCCGCGACCCGCGCGTGCACCGCGACGATCTGATGAACGACATCTGCTTCATCGCCGATGTCGCCGTGCTGCCGCGCTGGCTGAAGGTGCGTGAGGCGATCGACTTCGTCGCCGGCGTGCACCCCCGCTTCGATCGCGCCCGTTGCGAACGCTTCCTGGCCAACACCAAGCTGCAGCCGAAGCAGCGCGTGCGCGAACTGTCCAAGGGCATGATCGTGCAGCTGCACCTGGCCCTGGTGATGGCCATCGACGCCAAGGTGCTGGTGCTGGACGAACCCACGCTCGGCCTGGACATCCTGTACCGCAAGGAGTTCTACCAGCGCCTGCTGGAAGACTACTTCGACGAGCAGAAGACGATCATCGTCACCACCCACCAGGTGGAAGAGATCGAGCACATCCTCACCGACGTGATGTTCATCCGCGATGGTCGCATCGTCCTCAATGCGGAAATGGACGAAGTCGGCGACCGCTATACCGAACTGCTGGTCGGTGCCGACCAGCTTGAAACCGCCCGCGCACTGAAGCCCATCGACGAGCGCAGCCAGGCCTTCGGCAAGACCGTCCTGCTGTTCGACGGGGTGCCACGCAGCCAGCTGGCCAGCCTGGGTGAAACCCGCAACGCCGGCCTTGCCGATCTGTTCGTCGCTGTCATGAAGGGGACCTACGCATGAATGCCGTCAACCATCCTGTCAGTCCCGCAGGCACCCTGCGCTGGCTGCTCAAGCGCGAATACTGGGAAAACCGCGGTGGTTTCCTGTACGCCCCGGTGATCGCCGGCATCGTCTCGCTGCTGATGAGCGGCATCGGCATCGGCCTGGGCCTGTTCGCCCTGCATCGTGCCGCCCGCGACGGCGGCCTGCACATCGACGGCGAGAGCGTGAACATCAACGGCCTGGATCTGGCCGTGCTGACCCGCGACATCAGCGCCAAGGACATGGCCGACCTGGGCAACGGCCTGGACCTGGCGATGGTATTGACCTCGTCCTGGCCACTGATCGTGCTTGCCTTTGTGGTGTTCTTCTATTGCCTGGGCGCCCTGTATGACGATCGCCGCGACCGCAGCATCCTGTTCTGGAAGTCGCTGCCGCTGTCGGACACCCAGACCGTACTGTCCAAGGTGCTCAGTGCACTGATCGTCGCACCGCTCATCGCCATCATCGCTTCCAGCCTGACCCTGCTCGTTTTCATGCTGATACTGTGCCTGGTGGTGGTCTCCCACGGCGGCGATGCGATGCAGTTGATCGTGGGACCTGCCAATCCGATGAGCCTGGTCATGGGCATGTTCGTGTCCATCCCGGTGTACGCCCTGTGGGCGCTGCCCACTGCCGGCTGGCTGCTGCTGTGCTCGGCCTGGGCACGGAGCAAGCCGTTCCTTTGGGCAGTGATGCTGCCGCTGTTCGCCGGCATCATCGTCAGCACCACCAAGCTGATGCACCTGTTCGACCTGACCACCGGCTGGTTCTGGCAACACATCGTCGGCCGTCTGCTGCTGGGTGCGATGCCGGGAATGGATCTGCTGTACCGCGCCGGTGGCGGTGAATCCAGGCAGGATCTGGACTCGATCGTGGCGCTGATGGCGCCCTCTGCCCAGCTCAAGTCGCTGGCGATGCCCGACCTGTGGATCGGCGCGGCCTTCGGCGTGGCCTTCATCTTCATCGCCATCCGCCTGCGCAAGCGCGCTGGCGAAATCTGATCGTCAACCTGGAGGCACCATCCATGCGTTCCTTGATTGCCTGTACTGCACTGTTGCTGTTGCCGCTGTCGGCGCTGGCCGCCGATGCACCGAACTGCAAGTTCTCCGCGCCGCGCGCGTTGAAGATCGACGCGGCCGGTGCCAAAGCGGTGGTGTTCGAGATCAACCAGCATGACCTGAAGGTGGTCGCCAGCACCGGTGGCGGCCAGCTCGAAGGCCGCGCGTGCGCGTCCAACAAGGACTGGCTGGACCAGCTGGTGCTGGACCAGCGCCGCGTGGGCGACAAGCTGGTGGTGAGCCTGCGCCGCGACAGCCGCGACGCGCTGTCGATGGGTAACAGCTACGCCTGGCTGGACATCCGTGGCAGCGTGCCGGACAACCTGCCGCTGCAGTTCAAGATCGGCTCGGGCGATGGCAGCATCGAGAACGCGCAGTCGCTGAGCATGGACGTGGGCTCCGGTGATGGCATCGCCCGCGGCACCCGTGGCAGCGTGCATGCCGCCGTGGGTTCGGGCGACCTGGACGTTGATGGCGCCGCGTCGTTCAACCTGCTCTCGCTGGGTTCGGGCGACGTCAACGCGCGCAACATCGGCGGTGATGCCAGCGTCGGCACCGTCGGCTCCGGTGACCTGAAGGTGACCGACGTGCGTGGCAACGCGCGGCTGGATACCGTCGGTTCGGGCGACATCGGCTTCAAGCAGGTGCAGGGCAACGTCGAGGTCGGCGTGGTCGGCTCCGGCAACGTCGATATCGAGCAGGTCGGCGGCAACGTCCGCGTGCGCAGCCACGGCTCGGGCGACATCGATGTCGACGGCGTGCGCGGCAACCTCACCGTCGAGCACAGCGGCAGCGGCGATGTCCAGCATCGCAACGTGTCCGGCACCATCACCCTGCCGCGCGGCAAGTAACGTCCAACCATCCGATCCGAGGGGAATGCCATGAGTCTGCTGCGCCTGCTGCCTGCTGCCCTGCTGTGCCTGCCGCTGATCGCCTGTGGCGACACGTCCAGCCCCGACAAGACCGCCGGCAAGGCGGTGGCCGAGACCGCGGGCGGCGCCGGCCAGACCGTCAAGGAGGCGATGGATGACGCCCGCAGGGAAATCGCCGAAGGCAACATCAATATCTCGGCCGACAACCAGCCACGCGCGGAGATCACCCCGCAGGGACAGCTGCTGATCGGTGGCAAGCCGGTGGCGCTGGACGATGGCCAGCGTCGCCAGCTGCTTGATTACCGCGGCCACGTGGTGGCGGTGGCGATGGACGGCATGGATGTCGGCCTGGCAGGCGCCAAGCTCGGCGCCAACGCCGCCGGTGAAGCACTGAAGGGCATCTTCAGCGGTGACAGCGAAGGCATCGAGAAACGGATCAACGCCGAGGCCGCCAAGATCGAAGCGCAGGCCAAGCGCATCTGCGACCGCATGCCGGCCATGCTGGCCAGCCAGCAGGCCCTGGCTGCTTCGCTGCCGGCGTTCAAGCCCTACGCCACGATGGACCAGAGCGATGTGGACGACTGCGGCAAGGACACCGTCGTCAACCGCTGACCCCTGTGACAGATCAGCGCACCCGGCCGGCCGCGCACCTGCGTTGCCGGCCGCTGCGCCCCGGCGGGCTTACAATGGCAGCCCCGGATGCACTTCATCGAACCGCCATGAAAAAGCTGTTTCTGCTGTTGGCCGCCCTGCTCTGCCTGGGCCTGGTCGGCTGTGACCAGGACTACCGCAACCACCGCGCCGAGCGTGGCAAACCCAAGATTTCCGTCAGCGAGAGCATCGTGACCGTGCGCCGCCAGCCGGCACCGAACATCATCATCCTGCCCGACGGGCAGATGAAGATCGACGAGATCCTGATCCCGCTCAACGCCGAACAGAAGCAGATGCTGCAGACGATGTTCGGCAAGCTGCAGGTGCTGCGCCAGAACACGCTGGTGGCCGCACCGGCCGACCCCAACATGCAGCCGGTGAAGATCGTGCCGCCGGAGGGCATGCAGGTGATTCCGCCGGACCTGGTGCAGACCATTCCCGAGTTCAAGGATTACACCGAGACCTTCGGCAACATCGTCGCCGACCGTCGCTGAAACGAACAACGCCGCCCTCCCGGGCGGCGTTCTTCTTTCTCGCCTGTAGTGGGTGCGGACCTCGGCCCGCACACCGCTCGATCAGCCGCCGGCACCACCGCCACCGGCCTGGATGCCACCGGCCGTCAACGCGGCCGGATCCAGCAGGCGGCGCAGCTCGGCTTCGGCCAGGCCACTGTCTTCCAGCGCCACGTCCAGCACCGGGCGCTGCTCCTTGTAGGCACGCTTGGCAATCGCTGCGGCCTTCTCGTAACCGATGATCGGGTTCAGCGCGGTCACCAGGATCGGATTGCGCGCCAGCGCCTCGGCCACACGGTCCTCGCGCACCTTCAGGCCGGCAATGGCGCTGTCGGCCAGCAGGGTCGACACATTGGCCAGCAGGCCGATGCCATCGAGCAGGTTCACCGCGATCAGCGGCAGCGTCACGTTGAGCTGGAAGTTGCCGGTCTGGCCGGCCACGGTGATCGCCGTGTGGTGGCCGATCACCTGCGCGCAGGCCATCACCGTCGCCTCCGGGATCACCGGATTGACCTTGCCCGGCATGATCGAGGACCCCGGCTGCAGTGCCGGCAGTTCGATCTCGCCCAGGCCCGCCAGCGGGCCGGCGTTCATCCAGCGCAGGTCGTTGGCGATCTTGATCAGGGCTACCGCCAGTGCATTGAGCTGGCCCGACAGCTCCACTGCATCGTCCTGCGCGGCCAGGCCTTCGAACTTGTTCTCGGCGCTGTCGAACTTGAAGCCGGTCTGCTGCTTCAGCGCCTTGGCAACCTGTGCACCAAAGCGCGGGTCGGCATTGATGCCGGTGCCGATGGCGGTACCGCCGAGCGGCAGGCGGCGCACGCGCTTGAGGCTGTCCTCGATGCGCTCCTGGGCCGAGGCCAGCTGCGCCGACCATGCACCGAATTCCTGTTCGAAGGTCAGCGGCATCGCATCCATCAGATGGGTGCGGCCGGTCTTGACCACCTTGCGCAGGCTGCGGCCCTTCTTGTCCAGCGTCCTGCGCAGGTGCACCAGCGCCGGCAGCAGCTGCTCATGGGTGGCCAGCACGGCCGACACGCGCAGCGCCGTTGGAATCACGTCGTTGGAGCTCTGCCCCTGGTTGACGTGATCGTTCGGGTGCACCGTGGTCTTGCCGGCCTTGCCGGCGCGATTGGCCAGGGTGGCGATGACCTCGTTGGCATTCATGTTCGAGGACGTACCCGAGCCGGTCTGGTAGACGTCGATCGGGAACTGCGCGTCCCACGTGCCGTCCGCCACTTCAGCCGCGGCAGACTGGATGGCCTTGGCCACGGTCTTCGGCAGATGGCCCAGCTCGGCATTGACGCCGGCGGCAGCGCCCTTGACCAGGCCCAGCGCACGGATGAAACCGCGCGGCATGCGCTGGCCCGACACCGGGAAATTCTGTACAGCGCGCTGGGTCTGCGCGCCCCACAGGGCGTCGGCAGGCACCTGCAGCTCGCCCATGCTGTCGTGCTCGATCCGGAATCCCTTGGGGGCACTCTTGCTTGCAGCTTTGCTCATTGCATCAACTCCGCACTACTTCAGTTGGGGAAAGGAAAGCGGCGGCTGGCAGGGTGTCGCTTCCCGGGCTGGCGGCTGCGACAACGATACTCCCTTGTCCGCAGCGTGGGATGGCGAGGACGGGCCAGATCGTTTCATCCGCAGGGCCGATTGAACGGGTAGCGCCGGGCCGCGCCCGGCGAGCGCGCAGCGCGGCCACCATCCGCCGGGCATGGCCCGGCGCTACCGAGCATGCGAAGGCCACGCGTCGTAGAATATCGGCCCCGCCGCTCGTCCCAGCCCTGCCGACATGTCCGAATCCGCCCTGCTCGCCCTGTCCCCGCTCGATGGCCGCTATGCCGGCAAGGTCGACGCCCTGCGCCCGATCTTCTCCGAGTACGGCCTGATCAAGGCCCGTGTCACGGTCGAAGTGGAGTGGCTGTTGGCCCTGGCCGCCGAGCCGGGCATCGTCGAGCTGGCCGCGTTCTCCGACGCTGCCATCGTCCGCCTGCGTGCACTGGCCAACGGCTTCAGCCCGGCCCAGGCCGCGCGCGTGAAGGAGATCGAGCGCACCACCAACCATGACGTCAAGGCGGTGGAGTACTTCATCAAGGAACAGCTGAAGGACGATGCCGAGCTGGCGCCGGCGCTGGAGTTCGTGCATTTCGCCTGCACCAGCGAAGACATCAACAACCTCAGCTACGGCCTGATGCTGGAACAGGCCCGTCGCGAGGTGCTGCTGCCGACCCTGGACGGCATCGCCACTGCACTGCGCACGCTGGCCCATGCCCAGGCCGGCCAGCCGATGCTGTCGCGCACCCACGGCCAGACCGCCTCGCCGACCACGCTGGGCAAGGAGCTGGCCAACGTGGTCGCCCGCCTGGAGCGCCAGCGCCGGCAGATCGCCGCGGTTGAACTGACCGGCAAGATCAACGGCGCCGTCGGCAACTACAACGCGCACATCGCCAGCTACCCGGATGTGGACTGGCCGGCCTTCGCCGAGCGCTTCGTGACCGGGCTGGGGCTGGTGTTCAACCCGTACACCACCCAGATCGAGCCGCACGACAACATCGCCGAGATCGGTGATGCCGCCCGCCGCGCCAACATCATCCTGATCGACCTGGCCCGCGACATCTGGGGCTACGTCTCGCTGGGCTATTTCAAGCAGCGCCTGAAGGAAGGCGAAGTCGGTTCGTCGACGATGCCGCACAAGGTCAACCCGATCGATTTCGAGAACGCCGAAGGCAACTTCGGCATTGCCAACGCGCTATTCGAGCATTTCAGCGCGAAGCTGCCGATCAGCCGCTGGCAGCGTGACCTGACCGATTCCACCGTGCTGCGCGCGCTGGGCACCGCGTTCGGTCACAGCCAGGTGGCGCTGGATTCGCTGGCCAAGGGCCTGGGCAAGCTGGAGGTGAACCCGCAGCGCCTGGACGCCGATCTGGATGCGGCGTGGGAAGTGCTGGCCGAGGCCGTGCAGACGGTGATGCGCCGCCATGGGCTGCCGAACCCGTACGAGCAGCTGAAGGCGCTCACCCGTGGCCAGGGCATCACGGCCGAGTCGATGCGCACCTTCGTGCAGGGGCTGGAGCTGCCGGCCGATGCCAAGCAGCGCCTGCTGGAGATGACCCCGGGCAGCTACACCGGCCTGGCCGAGTCGCTGGCGAAGAAGATTTAAGGGTTTTCCTTGCGGCGGCGGCCGCGGGCGCTGCCTGCGGCAGGCAACAGCAACGGCAACAGCAACGTCAAAAGCGGCTCTGGATTACTGCTAGCTGGGCGGGTCGGGATGGGCCAGCGGGACACGCCGTGAACCCATCCATGGGGGCTCGATGGCGCCATCCATGGCGCCAACGGTCCCGCTGGCCCATCCCGCCCCACCTCTGACAGATTCCCGGTGACGGATCGAAGAGCGTTGGGTTGTCGGGACGGAATTGAGAGAGGGACGCGGCTTCGCCGCGTCCCTCTTTGTTTATGGCGAAGGCAGTTGGAGCAAGCGCAGCGCGCGACCCGCTGTTGCCTTTGATTTTCTTCTTCCATTCCGTGGCGGACCCCGCAGGAAACTGTCAGGGGCCGGGGGGGTGGGCCATGCAGGGGCGTTGGCGCCATGGATGGCGCCATCGAGCTTACAGGGACGTACTTGCAGCGTCCCCTGCATGGCCCACCCGCCCGGCCAAGCTCGGCTTTTGCTTGTGAGCCTGACCGCCACGAGGGGCTCCGCCGTTGGCCGGACACCCCGCGACAAACCAGCACACGTGCGCAATCCCATCGAACGTCGGACAATGGAGCCCTTGGCGGCCCGCCACGCCGCCCCTCCCGCTTTCCGCTGCAAGGAACTCCCCCATGGCCGCCCGCAAGTCCTCCTCCCCCCTGATCGAAGTCACCGCCCGCCGCGGCCAGCCGCTGGGCATGGCACCGGCCACCTTCCTGCGTGACTTCTGGCAGAAACGCCCGCTGCTGATCCGCAATGCCTTCCCGGATTTCCAGACCCCGGTACAGCCGGAAGACCTGGCCGGCCTGGCCTGCGAAGAGGGCGTGCTGGCCCGCCTGATCGAGCATGACAAGGCCCAGGACAGCTGGCGCGTGCGCAGCGGCCCGTTCCAGGAAGACATCTTCCCCGCCCTGCCCGACCACGACTGGACCCTGCTGGTGCAGGACGTGGACAAATGGGACAAGGACGTGCGCGCCCTGATCGAACACTTCAGCTTCCTGCCGCGCTGGCGCATGGACGATGTGATGATCAGCTTCGCCGCTACCGGTGGCTCGGTCGGTGCCCATGTCGACCAGTACGACGTGTTCCTGCTGCAGGCCCACGGCCACCGCCGCTGGCAGATCGATGCCAGTGAATCGATCAAGGGCAAGCGCCCGCCGCTGGGCTTCCGCCCCGACGTGGAACTGAAGCTGCTGGAAGTGTTCA
This sequence comes from Stenotrophomonas sp. 1278, assembly GCF_029892765.1. Classification (NCBI taxonomy): domain Bacteria; kingdom Pseudomonadati; phylum Pseudomonadota; class Gammaproteobacteria; order Lysobacterales; family Lysobacteraceae; genus Stenotrophomonas; species Stenotrophomonas sp. 1278. Next base: position 46,273 of record NZ_JARXWD010000002.1, on the reverse strand, counting down.
AGCCGACCCACGACTGGGTGCTGGCGCCGGGCGACATGCTGTACCTGCCGCCGAACGTGCCGCATCACGGCGTTGCCGAAGACCCGTGCCTGACGTTCTCGTTCGGCATGCGCGCACCGTCTTCGGCCGAGCTGATCAGTGACTATCTGGACACGTTGATCGCCGACGCCGACGAGAACATCCGCTACCAGGACGCCGACCTGAAGGCACCGGCCGACCCGAACGAGATCGACACCGTGGCGATGGCGCGGGTGATCACCGCGCTCAACGCCATCCGCATGAACGATCCGGACAAGCTGGGTGACTGGTTCGGCCGCTTCATCACCACCTACCGCGCCGCCGGCGAGGTGATGGCCCACCAGGCCGCGCCGCCGCAGGAAGAAGTGCTGGAGGCCCTGCAGTCGGGCCTGCTGCTGCAGCGTCACCCGTGGTCGCGCCTGGCCTGGCGCCGGGCCAAGCGCGGTGCCAGCCTGTATGTCAGTGGCCAGGACTTCGCCCTGCCGGTCAAGGACGCGCAGCGCCTGGCAGGTGCCGAGCAGCTCGACGCCGCCGCCTACCGCGGCCTGTCCGACAAGGGCCGTGCGGTGGTCCAGCAGTTGCTGGTCGGCGGCGTGTTCCAGCTGATCGATCCGAACGAGGTGTACTCCGACGAGGAGGAAGAGGTGCTGGGTGAAGTGATCGAGGGCCACGAGCAGGTCGAGGTGATCGAGGCTGACTCGATGTCCGATGACGTCCATCTGGTGACCGTGCACGACGACGGTATTGAAGTGATCGTCAACTTCGATGACCACGACGAAGACGACAGCGACGCCGGCCGCGGCTGAGCCATGAGCCCGCTGCGGGTCCAGCAGGTCAGTCACGCCGAGGCCCACGTCGCCATCCACGACGTGCGCCAGCGGGTGTTCGTGCAGGAACAGGGCATCGACGCCGCCCTGGAGCGCGATGCCCTGGATCCGGTCTGTGCCCACGTGCTGGCGCTGGATGCCGACGGGCATCCGGTCGGCACCGGGCGGCTGTCGCCGGATGGCCGCATCGGCCGCATGGCGGTGCTGGCGGCGTATCGCGGCCACGGCATTGGCGAGGCCCTGCTTGAGGCACTGGTGCAGGCCGGGCGCCAGCTCGGCCTGGCCGAGCTGCACCTGCATGCGCAGCTGCCGGCACGCGACTTCTACGCCCGCCAGGGCTTCCTTCCGGAAGGCCCCGAATTCGAAGAAGCTGGCATTGGCCACCAGCAGATGCGGCGCCGCCTGCAGGCCGTTTCCGCCATCGACAGCCGCGCTGAAGCGGTGGCGATCACCACGGCGATCATCCACCGCGCCCGCCGTCGATTGTGGCTGCACAGCCGGCAGCTGGACCCCGGCCTGCTGGATGCGCCACCGGTACAGGCGGCCCTGCGCCGCTTCGTCACCGCCCGCCACGACAAGCAGCTGCGGGTGATCGTGCATGACGCCGCAGCCATCGCCAGTGCCGGTGCGCCGCTGCTGGCGCTGTTCCAGCGCCTTCCCAGTGTGATCCAGTTCCGCGAGGTCGCCGATCCGATCGATCGCGCCCTGGCCTCGGCCTGCCTGCTCAACGATGCAGGCGACTTCTACTTTCGTCTCATCGGCCATCGCCTCGACGGCGAATCGGCAATCGCGCTGCCGGCACGTTCGCAGCCGTTCGAGCAGCAATTGCAGCGTGTCTGGGACCGTTCGCGCGAATGCAGCGAATTGCGCGCACTCGGCATCTGACCGCGACGGGGTGCGCTCAACCTGTCTGGGACCGACACCGGGGGACGCCCGATGCCCTCGTCGCTGCCCCTTCGTGTCCGGATGGGGGTACAATTTGGCCGTTTGAACGCGCCCGTGCATGGCTATTCATCTTCGTGCCGGGTCCTTCTGAAGCCATACCCCACAAAGCGAATCAGCACCCTCCATCGTGGACAATCAACTGAAGCAGTTTGCGCAATCTTCGCAACTCGCCGGCGGCAACGCCTCCTATGTCGAGGACCTGTACGAGCAGTACCTGGTCTCCCCGGATAGTGTCGATCCCAAATGGAAAACCTACTTCGACGGCTTCAAGGGCCGCGAAGCGGGCGACATTCCGCACTCGGCCGTCATTTCCCACATCGCGGACGCGGCCAAGGATGCGCTGAAAGCAGGCACCGGCACCGGTGCAGGCGATGAGCGCGAGCGCAATGTCGGTCGTCTGATCACCGCCTACCGTTCGCGTGGTCATCTGGACGCCCGCCTGGACCCGCTGGGCCTGGCCTCTCCGGTCAACACCCCGGACCTCGGCCTGCCCTTCCACAACCTGTCCGATGCTGACCTCAACAGCGAGTTCAGCACCGGCGGCGTGGGTGGCCAGCCGCGCATGAAGCTGCGTGACCTGCTGGCGCGCCTGAAGGCGACCTACACCGGTTCGATCGGTGCGGAGTTCATGCACATCTCCGAGGTCGAGCAGCGCCAGTGGATCTACAAGAAGCTGGAACTGGCCGGTGGCAACTACCAGCTGGACGCTGACACCCAGCGCCGCACGCTGGAGCGCCTGACCGCCGCCGAAGGCCTCGAGCGCTACCTGCACACCAAGTACGTCGGCCAGAAGCGCTTCTCGCTGGAAGGCGGCGACTCGCTGATCCCGATGATGGACACCATCATCCGCAGCGCCGGCAAGGATGGCGTCAAGGACGTGGTGATCGGCATGGCCCACCGCGGCCGCCTGAACGTGCTGGTCAACACCCTCGGCAAGAACCCGCGCAAGCTGTTCGACGAATTCGAAGGCAAGTTCGAGCACGACGAGCACGCTTCGGCCGGCGATGTGAAATACCACATGGGCTTCTCCGCCGACGTGGCCACCGAGGGTGGCCCGGTGCATCTGGCCCTGGCGTTCAACCCGTCGCACCTGGAAATCGCCGACCCGGTGGTTGCCGGCTCGGTGCGTTCGCGCCAGGAGCGCCGCAAGGACACCGCGCGCAAGCAGGTGATGCCGATCCTGATCCACGGCGACGCGGCCTTCTCCGGCCAGGGCGTGGTCATGGAGCTGTTCCAGATGTCGCAGGCCCGCGGCTTCGCCGTTGGCGGCACCGTGCACATCGTGGTCAACAACCAGGTCGGCTTCACCACCTCCAATCCGCAGGACACGCGCTCCACGCGCTATGCCACCGACGTGGCGAAGATGATCGCCGCCCCGGTGCTGCACGTGAACGGCGATGATCCGGAAGCGGTGGTGTTCGCCGCGCAGCTGGCGTTCGAGTTCCGCCAGAAGTTCGCCAAGGACGTGGTCATCGACCTGATGTGCTACCGCCGTTGGGGCCACAACGAGGCCGACGAGCCGGCGATCACCCAGCCGCTGATGTACCAGGTGATCCGCAAGCACGCTACCACCCGCGAGATGTACGCCGAGCAGCTGGAAAAGGCAGGCGTGATCGCCGCCGGCGCCGGCAAGGCGATGGTCGATGCGTACCGCGAGAAGCTCGATGCCGGTGAAGTGACCACCGAGCTGGCCAAGGTCGAAAAGACCCCGCCGACCAGCCCGCTGTTCGTTGATTGGCCGAAGCTGCTGGAAGGCAAGCTGTCCGATCCGGTGTCGACGAAGGTCGACAAGGACAAGCTGGTCGCGCTGGCCAAGCTGATCAACACCGTGCCCGAAGAAGTGCAGCTGCACTCGCGCGTGTCCAAGGTATACGACGACCGCCGCAAGATGGCTGCCGGCGAGATCCCGGGCGACTGGGGCTTTGCCGAGAACCTGGCCTACGCCACCCTGCTGGATGAAGGCAGTGCGCTGCGCCTGGTCGGCCAGGACGTCGGCCGAGGCACGTTCACTCACCGCCACGCGATCCTGCACGACCAGAAGACCGACAACTACTACCTGCCGCTGCGGCAGCTGGTGGATTCGCCGGAGAAGGCCACCGTCATCGATTCGCTGCTCAGCGAAGAAGCAGTGATGGCCTACGAGTACGGTTTCTCGACCACCGATCCGAACACCCTGTGCATCTGGGAAGGCCAGTTCGGCGACTTCGCCAACGGCGCCCAGGTGGTGATCGATCAGTTCATCGCCGCCGGCGAAGCAAAGTGGGGCCGCATCTCCGGCCTGACCCTGCTGCTGCCGCATGGCTATGAAGGTCAGGGCCCGGAACACAGCTCGGCGCGCCTGGAGCGCTTCCTGCAGCTGTGCGCGCTGGAGAACATGCTGGTGGTGGTGCCGTCGACCCCGGCGCAGGCCTTCCACATGCTGCGTCGCCAGCAGCACCTGACCACCCGCAAGCCGCTGGTGGTGATGTCGCCCAAGTCGCTGCTGCGCCACAAGCTGGCCGTGTCGACCCTGGACGAGCTGGCCAATGGCGAGTTCCAGCACCTGATCGGCGATGCCAATGCAGATGCCAAGAAGGTCAAGCGCGTGGTGCTGTGCTCGGGCAAGGTCTACTACGACCTGCTGGAAGACCAGACCAAGCGTGGCCAGGACGACGTGGCGATCATCCGCGTGGAGCAGCTGTACCCGTTCCCGCGTGCGCTGCTGGCTGCCGAACTGAAGAAGTACGGCAAGGCCACCGACGTGGTGTGGACGCAGGAAGAACCGCAGAACCAGGGCGCGTGGTACCAGATCCGCCACCACCTGCAGTTCTGCCTGGCCGATGGCCAGAGCCTGCACTACGCCGGTCGCGCACGTTCGGCTTCGCCGGCTGCCGGTCACATGGCTGACCATGTCCGCGAACAGCAGCAGCTGGTCGCCGATGCACTGGTCAACCCGTTCAACGACTCGTTCGCTGAATAACTCTCCCCCTATTTAGAAGACAAACCAGGAAGCTCCCGCATGGCCACCGAAGTCAAAGCCCCGGTACTGCCCGAATCCGTCGCCGACGGCACCATCGCCACCTGGCACAAGAAGGTGGGCGACGCCGTCAAGCGCGACGAAAACCTGCTTGACCTGGAAACCGACAAGGTCGTCCTGGAAGTGCCGTCGCCGGTCGATGGCGTGATCAAGGAAATCAAGTTCAAGGAAGGCGACACCGTCACTTCCAGCCAGGTCGTGGCGATCATCGAAGAAGGCGCCGTGGCTGCTGCACCGGCCCCGGCTGCCGAAGAGAAGAAGGCTGAGGCCGCTCCGGCCGCTGCTGCTCCGACCGCAGCCGCTGCCCCGGCCCCGGCTGCCAAGTCGGCTGCCGACGCGCTGCCGCCGGGCGCCCGCTTCACCGCCATCACCGAAGGCGTGAACCCGGCCGACGTCGACGGCACCGGCCGTCGTGGCGCCGTCACCAAGGAAGACATCGTCAACTTCGCCCGCAACGGCGGCGTCGGCAAGGCCGGTGGCGCACGTCCGGAAGAACGCGTGCCGATGACCCGCATCCGCAAGCGCATCGCCGAGCGCCTGATGGAGTCGAAGAACTCCACCGCCATGCTGACCACCTTCAACGAAGTCGACCTGTCCAAGGTGTCGGCGGCGCGCAAGGAACTGCAGGACGAGTTCGTCAAGGCGCACGGCATCAAGCTCGGCTTCATGAGCTTCTTCGTGAAGGCCGCCGCCAACGCGCTGCAGCGCTTCCCGCTGGTCAATGCCTCCATCGACGGCGACGACATCATCTACCACGGCTACTCGGACATCTCGATCGCCGTGTCGACCGAGAAGGGCCTGGTCACGCCGGTGCTGCGCAACGTCGAGCGCATGTCGTTCGCCGACATCGAAAAGACCATCGCCGACTACGCCAAGAAGGCCCGTGACGGCAAGCTGAGCCTGGAAGAACTGCAGGGCGGCACCTTCACCGTGACCAACGGCGGCACCTTCGGTTCGCTGCTGTCGACCCCGATCATCAACCCGCCGCAGAGCGCCATCCTCGGCATGCACGCCATCAAGGAGCGCCCGATCGCCCAGAACGGCCAGGTCGTGATCGCGCCGATGATGTACCTGGCGCTGTCCTACGATCACCGCATCATCGACGGCAAGGACTCGGTGCAGTTCCTGGTGGACATCAAGAACCAGCTGGAAAACCCGGGCCGCATGCTGTTCGGCCTGTAAGAGACCTCCCGCCCCTCCGCGCCTGCGCGGAGGGGTTCTGGTAATGCAACAAGGACTATTTCAATGGCTGAACAATTCGACGTCGTCGTCATCGGTGCCGGCCCGGCCGGTTACCACGCTGCCATCCGCGCGGCCCAGCTTGGCCTGAAGACCGCCTGCATCGACGCAGCGCTGGGCAAGGACGGCAAGCCGGCCCTGGGTGGCACCTGCCTGCGCGTGGGCTGCATCCCGTCCAAGGCGCTGCTGGATTCCTCGCGCCAGTTCTGGAACATGGGCCACATCTTTGGCGACCACGGCATCAGCTTCAAGGATGCCAAGATGGACGTCGAAGCGATGGTTGGCCGCAAGGACAAGATCGTCAAGCAGTTCACCGGCGGCATCGCCATGCTGTTCAAGGCCAACAAGGTCGCCGCCTATTACGGCTTCGGCGAACTGCAGCCGGGCAACGTGGTCAAGGTCACCCAGCATGACGGCTCGGTCGTCGAGCTGAAGGGCACCAACGTCATCATCGCCGCCGGCTCGGATTCGATCGAACTGCCGTTCGCCAAGTTCGACGGCGAGACCATCGTCGACAACGTCGGCGGCCTGGACTTCACCGAAGTGCCGGCGCGCCTGGCCGTGATCGGCGCCGGTGTGATCGGCCTGGAACTGGGCAGCGTGTGGAAGCGCCTGGGTTCGGAAGTGACCATCCTGGAAGCGCTGCCGGACTTCCTGGCTGCGGCCGATACCGAAGTGGCCAAGACCGCCGCCAAGGAATTCAAGAAGCAGGGCCTGGACATCCGCCTGGGTGCCAAGGTCTCCAAGGCCGAAGTGACCGGCAAGGGCAAGAAGAAGGAAGTCGCCCTGACCTACACCGACGCCGAAGGCGAGAAGTCGCTGGTCGTGGACAAGCTGCTGGTGGCCGTCGGCCGTCGCGCCGCCACCAAGGGCCTGCTGGCCGAAGGTACCGGCGTCAAGATCAACGAGCGTGGCCAGATCGAAGTCGACGCGCACTGCCACACCGGCGTCAATGGCGTCTGGGCGGTCGGTGACTGCGTGCGCGGCCCGATGCTGGCGCACAAGGGCTTCGAGGAAGGCATCGCGGTTGCCGAACTGATCGCCGGCCTGCCGGGCCACGTCAACTTCGACACCATTCCGTGGGTCATCTACACCGAGCCGGAGCTGGCCTGGGTCGGCAAGACCGAGCAGCAGCTGAAGGCCGAGGGCATCCCGTACAAGGCCGGCAGCTTCCCGTTCGCCGCCAACGGCCGTGCCGTGGCGATGATCGAGCCGGCAGGCTTCGTGAAGGTTCTGGCCCACGCCGAAACCGATCGCATCCTGGGCATGCACCTGGTGGGCGCCAACGTGTCCGAGCTGGTGCACGAAGGCGTGCTGACCATGGAGTTCAGCGGTTCGGCCGACGACCTGGCGCGGATCTGCCACGCTCACCCGTCGCTGTCGGAAGTGGTGCACGACGCGGCGATGGCCGTGAGCAAGCGCGCGATCCACAAGGCGAACTGAGCCATCGGGTAGTGTCGGCCACTGGCCCGCGTTGCTGGATACAAAAAACCCCGCCTCGGCGGGGTTTTTTGTTGGCCGCTTGACCGCCCGCCTGCAACCCGGCCCAATGCAACCGGCCAGGGAATGCTGTGGCCGCCGCCGATTTCCATGGAGCCGTACGATCATGCACCTGTCCCGCTTCTACCGCCTGCCATTGCTGCTCGGCTTCGCCTTGGCCGGGTGCACTGCCACCCCAGCCAGAACCGACTACCGCGCAGCCGAGGTGCAGCCGGTCGAAGTGATGCCGCAACGCGATGGCGACGTGCTGATCCGCTACCACGTGCCTGCCGAGACGCTCTTCCACTCACCCGGCGCGGATGTGCGCACGGCCAGCGATGGCAGCCTGGAAGTATCCCTGCGGCGCTGTGGGATCAGGCAGCCCTGCACGGTGACCCATCCGGCGGCAGCCACCGCTGGCGCGCCGCTGCAGGTTGAATTCGTAGTGCGCCCGCGTGGCCGCATCATCATGGTCTACCGCGATCTGCGCGAACAGGTGTTCCCGGCACCGCCGGCGGCCGCGGCGCCCTCATCCTGAAACCACCGCCGTACCGGCAGATGGCGGATCAACGCTGCACCGGCCGCGGTGCCGGCTTGGCGGCAGCCCTCTTCGGCGGATCGTCACAGATGCGGTGCTGGACGACCATTTCCCCCGCCTTCCACTCCTTCACCACCCGGCAGGATTCCTTGGGCGCATCCTCTGCAGTCGCGGCGGTGGCGGCCAAAGCAGGATCATGCCCGCGCTCCAGGTAGGCCGACGGCGGCTCCTTGGCGGACGCGGGCGCCGCCACCAGCAGCGCCACCATCGCAATGACGCGCGGCCTCATGCGGTCACTGGGCCGCCGCCCAGCAGGCGTGCCGGCAGCATGAACAGCGCGCGCAGGAAGGCGAACAGTGCCGAGAAGGTGACGCCGAGCAGGCGGAACGGCAGGCTCAGCAGCCACACGAACGGCCAGGCGACCAGCGCCAGGATCGCCAACGGCCAGCACAGCACGAACAGCAGGCACCAGACACCAAGCGCAAACAAGGTCTTCATCAGAGGCTCCCTCGGCGGCACCCCGCCGCCTGCAACCACGTTGCTGCCCCGCCCTGTCGCCCGCAAACGGTTTGCGACGAAACCCGGTTGGGGGGCGATGAAACCGGAAAATCCGCCGGGCATGGCCCGGCGCTACCGTAACGCCGTCGGCGCTATTCGAACGAACCGACCGAGTCGTGGGCCAGGTTGTCGAAACGGGTGTATTCGCCGAAGAACTTCAGCTTGCACGAGCCGGTGGGGCCACCGCGGTGCTTGCCGATGATGATCTCGGCCAGGCCCTTGTCCGGCGAATTTTCCTTGTTGTAGTAATCGTCGCGGTAGATGAAGACGATCATGTCCGCATCCTGCTCGATTGCGCCCGATTCGCGAAGGTCGGCCATCACCGGGCGCTTGTCGGTACGTGTTTCCAGCGAGCGGTTGAGCTGGGACAGTGCAATGACCGGCACGTGCAGTTCCTTGGCCAGGCCCTTCAGCGAACGCGAGATCTCGGAAATTTCGGTCGCGCGGTTCTCGCTGTTGCCCGGCACGCTCATCAGCTGCAGGTAGTCGATCACGATCAGGCCCAGGTCGTGCTCGCGCTTGAGGCGGCGGCACTTGGAACGCAGGATCTCCGGCGACACGCCGGGCGTATCGTCGATGAAGATCTTGGTTTCCTTCAACATCTTGATCGCACCGGTTACCCGGCTCCAGTCCTCGTCCTCCAGCTGGCCGGTACGCAGGCGCTGCGCGTTGATGCGGCCATTGGACGAGATCAGGCGCATCGCCAGCTGCGATGCGGACATTTCCATCGAGAACACCGCCACGCCCTTCTTCGACTTGATCGCCGCGTACTCGGCGATGTTCAGGGCGAAGGTGGTCTTGCCCATCGCAGGACGCGCGGCAAGGATGATCAGGTCGGTCGGCTGCAGGCCGGCGGTCATCGCATCGAAATCGGTATAGCCGGTCGGCAGGCCGGTGATGTTGCCGCCATTCTCGAAGCGGTTGCGCAGCTCTTCGAATGCGTCCTTCAACGCACCGGGCATGGCCACGAAGTCGGTACGGCCGCGCGCGCCCTGCTCGGCGATGGCAAATACGCTCTTTTCCGCAGCGGACAGCAGCTCGCTGCTGTCGCGGCCCTCGGGCTGGAAACCATCGTTGACGATGTCGGTGCCGACCTGGATCAGCTGCCGCAGCACCGCCTTGTCGCGCACGATCTCGGCATAGGCCACGATGTTGGCCGCCGACGGCGTGGTGCTGGCCAGTTCGATCAGATAGGCGCCATCGCCCACCAGCTCCATCTTGCCCTGCGATTCGAACCACTCGCCCAGGGTCACCGCATCGAAGGGGCGCTCGCGCTCGGACAACTCGCGGATCGCCCGGTAGATCATCTGGTGGTCGCGGCGGTAGAAGTCGCCCTCGGTCAACTGGTCGTTGACCCGGTCGTAGGCCTCCGGTGCCAGCATCAGGCCGCCCAGCACTGCCTGTTCGGCCTCCACCGAGTGCGGCGGCACGCGCAACTGGTCGATTCGCGATTCATCGCGATCGCGATCGAAGCCATCGCCGCGCTCTCTGCGGTTGGAACGGAAGCCGGAACGGGCGGACATGCTGCGGTGTTTCCTGCAAAAGGGGCCAGACGAGTGTAGGCATGCGCCGAGCCTGGCGGCCATGGACAAACCTGTGGATAAGCCGTGGAAGAACGGGGGATATCCGCCTGAGCCTGTCCAGACTGGCGCGAGGGCGTCGCATTGCCTGCGACGGGCGTCGTTGCGACGCCCGAAGCGGACCATTATCGCAGATGGGAACCGCCGCTGCTGGCGTCAATCGCCCTTGGCATGTACCGCGATCAGGGCCAGGAACCGGTCCACATAGCCCTGCAGGAACGTCTGCGTGCCCTCGTTGTGGATCGTGCCGTCGGCATCGATCAGGCCATCCTTGAAGTGGATGAACGCCTCGGGCTGGCCAAGCACGTGCATGTCCAGGAAGGCCAGGCTGTTGCGCAGGTGCTGCTGGGCCACCGCCGTGCCGATCTGGCCGATGGAAGCGCCGATCACCGCCGCTGGCTTGCCCGCAAAAGCGCTGTCGCCGTAGGGGCGCGAGCCGATGTCGATGGCATTCTTCAACACGCCCGGCACGGAACGGTTGTACTCGGGGGTCACGAACAGCACGGCGTCAGCCGCGCGTACCTGGTCCTTCAGGCGCGTGCCCTGCGCGGGGTAGCTGGCGTCGAAATCCTGGTCGTACAGCGGCAGGTCGCCGATCTGCACGTACTGGAAGCGCGCCTTGTCACCCGCAAGTTTCTCCAGCGCGCGGGCCAGCTTGCGGTTGCATGAGTCCTTGCGCAGGCTGCCGACGAATACAGCAATGGTGGGGACGGACATCAGGACATACTCCTCACGGTGCGGGAGGGCCAGCCTAGCCGCCGCGCCCTTCCCCGCCGGTGAAGATCAAGCGCGCTTCACGCCTGCACGCACCTGCCGCCAGTGGTCCTGCCAGGCCTGGAACATCAGCACGTTCCACAGGTGCGTGTGCCACTTGCGCTGGCCGCCCAGGAACTGCTGCCACAGTGGCTGCACGGCGGCGGCCGACAGCACGCCTTCGCGCTCCAGTCGCGCCGGCTGCAACAGTTCGTCCGCCCAGGGCTTCAGATCGCCCTTCAGCCAATCACTGACCGGTGCGCCGAATCCACGCTTGGGCCGGTGCACCATCGACTGCGGCACGTACCGCCCCAGCACGCGCTTGAGCAGCACCTTGCTGGTCGACTCACTGCGCTTGAAGCCCAGCGGCAGCGACCAGGCGAACTCGGCCACGCGCCAGTCCAGCAAGGGCGCACGTGCCTCCAGGCTGACCGCCATCGAGGTGCGGTCGACCTTGCACAGCAGATCGTCGGGCAGATAGCTGACGAAGTCGGCCAGCATCATCGCGTCGGCCGGCGTACCGGCACCATGCAGCGGATCGGCCAGATCGTAGAAGCTGCCCGCCTCGCGTGCACCGATCACCGCCGCCGCCGGATCGCGCCAGCGCGAGATGCGGTTGCGATACACATCGCCGATGCCACGTGCGCCGGTTTCGGCCAGCAACGCGGCCAGCCCACCGGTGCGCGACGCCTCGCCCTGCTGGTGCGCACGCGCGCCCATCCAGCGCCGCAGCGGCGCGGGCACCCGTCCCAGCATCTGCCAGTTGCGCAGCGCGCGTACATAGCGGGTATAGCCGAAGAACAGCTCATCGCCGCCATCGCCGGACAGTGCGACGGTCACGCCCTGGCGGGCGAGGCGGGCGACCAGCGCGGTCGGCACCTGCGAGGCATCGGCAAAGGGTTCGTCGAACATCGCCGGCAGCTGCGGCACCACCGCCAGCGCATCGGCGCCACTGACATACAGCTCGGTGTGATCGCAGCCAAGGTGGGTAGCCAGTTCCCTGGCCAACGGTGCCTCGTCGTGGTGCGAGCCGCTGAAGCCGATGCTGAAGCTGTGCACCGGCTGCCCGCTCTGCGCCTGCATCAGCGCCGCCACCAGCGACGAATCGGTGCCGCCGGACAGGAACACGCCCACCGGCACATCGGCAACCATGCGCAGTGCGACGGCATCGCGCAGCAGGCCATCCAGCTGCTCTTCGGCCTCCTCGATGCGGCCCTGGAACGGTGCGGCCAGTGCCGCCTGCATGCGCGCGCGCGCGTCCCAGTACGGACGCTGCGCCTGCTCAGGGCGATGTGCGCTGGCTCCAGCCGCCACCGCCGCCGCATCCAGACGCAGCACGCGCCCGGGCATCAGCTTGTAGCAGCGCTGGTGGATGCTGTGCGGTGCCGGGATGTAATCCAGCCGCAGCAGCAGCGTCAGCGCATCGCGGTCGATGTCGTTGTCGAAATCCGGGTGCTGCCACAGCGCCTTCAGCTCCGAGCCGAACACCAGGGCATCACCGGCCCAGCCGTAGTACAGCGGCTTCTTGCCGACCCGGTCACGGGCCAGCCACAGGCACTGTTCCTGGCGGTCCCACAGGGCGATGGCGAACATGCCGTTGGCGCGCTGCAGGGTGTCCTCGACGCCCCACTGCAGGATCGCGGCCAACAGCACCTCGGTATCGGAATGGCCACGGAACGCATGCCCCAGCGGCTCCAGTTCGGCGCGCAGCGTGGCGAAGTTGTAGACCTCGCCGTTGTAGGCCATCACATAGCGGCCGTCGGCCGAGGCCATCGGCTGGTGGCCCAGCGGTGAAAGATCGAGGATGCTCAGGCGCCGGTGGGCCAGGGCAATGCCAGCGGCGGCATCGATCCAGGTACCGCCGTCATCCGGCCCGCGATGGTGCAGCGCCTGGCCCATGGCCAGCGCCTGCGCCTGCAGGACCTCGGCCGGCGTCTGTGCCGCCGGCAACAACATACCTGCCAATCCACACATGCATCAGGGTTCCTGCGCCAGGTCGAGGGCGGCGCCAATCACCGCATTGTCGCTTGGAAGCCCGAACATTGCTGCCCCCGCCAGCGGCGTATAGGTATCGGCACCGCAGACCCGGCGCACGGGCAGATGGCCATGGCCGGCCTCGACCAGCGCGGTGATCACGCCCTCACCCACGCCGCCGCTCTGGCGCCCCTCATCCAGCACCAGCACCCGTTGCGCGGTGGCGGCCTGGGCGCCGATGAAGGCCGCATTCAACGGCACCAGCCAGCGCAGGTCGACCACACGCACCTGCCAGCCCAGCTGCTGCTCGATGGCGACCGCTGCGCGCAGCGCCATCGGCACACCGTTGCCATAGGTGAAGATCACCAGATCGCTGGCATCCGGCGCGTACACCCTGCCCTCGCCCAGCACCAGCGCGTGCCCGGGTGCGGGGTAGTCGAACAACCACTGGCCGTCGCCGGCCGCGTGCAGATCCTTGGTCATGTAGAGGGCGATCGGTTCAAGGAACACCGCTACCCGGCCATCCACGCGGGCCAATGCAGCCAATGTGCGCAGCATCATCACCGCATCATCGCCACGCGACGGACAGCCCACCACCAGCCCCGGGATGTCACGCAGCGCCGTGATCGAATTGTCGTTGTGGAAATGGCCGCCGAACCCCTTCTGGTAGCCCAGCCCGGCCACCCGTACCAGCATCGGGTTGCGGAACTGGTCGTTGGAGAAGAACTGCAGAGAGCAGGCCTCGCCACGTACCTGGTCGATGGCGTTGTGCAGGTAGGCCAGGTACTGGATTTCCGGAATCGGCAGCATACCCATGTTGGCCAGCCCCTGGGCCATGCCCAGGATCATGGTCTCGTCCAGCAGCGTGTTGAACACCCGGCGCGGGCCGAAACGGCGCAGCAGGTCGCGCGTCACCGTGTAGACGCCGCCTTTCTGCGCCACGTCCTCGCCAAACAACAGCGCCTGCGGGTACTTGCCCAGCAGCTCCTGCAGCGCATGGTTGATCTGTATCGCCAGATGCCGCGGTGGTTGCCGTTCGGGCAGCGCATCGGCGCCACCGTACAGCGCCTGCCGGGCCTCGATGGGCGCCACGCGCTCGGCCTCGGCCTGCACCGCTGCGGGCGTATAGGGTGCCAACGGCGTGACCACTTCCTGCAATGTCTGCAGCTTCGGCCGCGTATCAGCATCGATGGCGGCGGCCATGCAGCGCGCGCGCAGGGTTTCATAGGCGGCCTCGACGCCCGCCGCATCCATCCAGCCCGATTCCAGCGCGATCTGCGCCGAGCGCAGCAGCGGGTCCTGCGCCTCGGCCGCGCACAGCTCGGCCAATGCGCGCCATTCCACTTCGAAGTCGGTACCGGCGTGGCCCATCAACCGCGTGGTGCGCAGGTGCAGGAAGGTGGGCCGACGCATGCGCCGGCAATGCTCGACCGCCGCCTGCACCTGCGCGTGTCCGGCCGCCAGGTCCAGGCCATCGGCAAAGAAATAGTCCAGGCCCGGTTGCCGGCTGAAGCGCTCTGCGATCCATCCTTTAGGGGTCTTCACCGAAATACCCAGGCCGTTGTCCTCGCAGACGAACAGGATCGGCACCGGCAGTTTCTGGTAGGCCGACCACATCGCGGTATTGAACGCGGTCTGCGCGGTGGCATGGTTGGCCGAAGCGTCGCCGAAAGAGCACATCACGATGCTGTCGGCGGGAATCGGCAGCGGCTGGCTCAGGCGCCTGCCACTCTCGATCGCCAGCGCGGTACCCACCGCCTTGGGCAGGTGCGAGGCGATGGTCGAGGTCTGCGGCAGCACCCACAGCGGCTTGCTGCCCCACACTTTGTGACGGCCGCCGCTGGCCGGATCCTCGGCACTGGCGGCGAAGGACAACGCGGCGTCGCGCACCGGATCCATGCCGGGCACCAGCCGCGCACGCTCGGCCATGAACGCGCCGGAACGGTAGTGCAGGAAGGCGGGGTCGGTGTGGCGGCAGGCGCGCGCAAGCAGCGCATTGCCTTCATGACCGGACGAGCCGATGGTGTAGAAGACCTTGTTCTGCACGCGCAGCACGCGCGCCATCAGGTCCAGCTGGCGACTGAGCAGCTGCGATTCGAACAGTTCGCCGAAGGCGGCGGCGGTGAGGGTGCTGCCCGGCAGGATCGGCGCATCCGGCGCCGGACGCGGACGCGGGATGCCGCGCCAGGCGCGTACGGCCTCGAGGAAATTGACGTCACAGACCTCGGCGCGATTGAGACCGCGCATGCGTGCGGGAATGGGATCAGGAACCACAGCGAACATCGAACACCCTCCGTGTCGTTGTTGCAGACCGCAACGCCAAGGCTGCCCGACCCTTCCGCTGGTCGAGCACGCCCGACGCTGCAGGGGAATCAATCCGGTGCGTTGAACCGCGCGCGCACCTCGGCGGTCACCGCAGGCATGGGCACGAAGCGAGGCTGCGCTCGCACCCGCTGCAACCAGGCCCGCACCTGCGGGAATGGATCCAGTGCGATGCCACCGTCGGCGGCGACATCGGAATAGGCAAACAAGGCGATATCGGCGATGCCGTAGTCATCGCCGGTGAACCACTGCGCCTGGCGCAGATGTTGCTCCATCACCGCCAGCGCGCTGGCAGCGCGCTCATGCAGGCGCGGCAGTTCAGCACGGCGTGGCGAGTCGGCCGGTGTCCAACCGCGGATGAAGCGTGCCACCGCCACGCAGGGTTCATGCGTGTACTGCTCGAAGAACATCCAGCTCAATGCCTGCGCACGCTGCCAACCGTCGGCGGGAAGATACGGCGTCCCCTCGGCCAGCCAGAACAGGATCGCATTGGACTCGGTCAGCACGCGGCCATCGTCGCGCACGATCAACGGCACCTTGGCATTGGGGTTGAGAGCGAGAAATTCCGCGGTATGGGTCTGGCCGTGGGCACTGTCCACCTCCACCCAGCGGTAGCGGCTGCCAAGCTGTTCCAGCAGCAGGCGCACCTTGTGGCAATTGCCCGAGACCGACATGCCATGCACCGTCAACGCAATGCGTTCTTCCACCATTGCCTGCTCCAGGGAGGTCCCGGCCTGCAGCCGGCTGTCCGCAGTCTGGCAAGCAGCTTGGCGATTGCCAAGCGCGGGTGCAGCATGGCGATTCGGTAGTGCCGGCCGCTGGCCGGCAACCTTGATGCAGCTGGATTCGTGCGATTGCCGGCCAGCGGCCGACACTCCCGGGCAGTGCTCAGCGTGCGCGCTGCTGCCACTGCGCGCGCGATTGCCCCCAGATTTCCAGCGGCTTGCCTTCATAGGGCGATGGCAACTGCCCCATGCGCAGCAACGTGCTGCCCAGCTTGCGCGCAACCACTTTCGAGTTCTCGTTGTCTTCGGCGATGGTGTGGATCACCTCGTCCCAGCCCAGCGTATCGAACGCCCAGTCGATGGCCGCGATCGCCGCCTCCGGTGCGTAGCCCTTGCCCCAGCTGGCCCGTCGGATGCTCCAGCCGACCTCGGTGCCGGGCCAGTCCTGCGGCTGCCACGGCCCCATGCGACCGATCCATTCACCGCTGGATTTCTCGATCACGCTGAACATCGAGAAGCCGAACAGCTGCCATGCGCCGGCCAGGCTGCAGAAGCTGCGCCATGCCACCGAGGGTGCCTGCACACCGCCCAGCGTGCGCATCACCTCCTCATCAGCGCAGAACGCCAGATAGGGGGCGTAGTCCTGCCGCTGCGGCGGACGCAGGATCAGGCGTTCGGTTTCGATGCGCAGGTCAAAGATGCTCATGGCGTCATGGTAGAGCCACACCACGCGTGGATGAACCCCACCCATAAAAAAACAGGCCAGCAGCGGCTGGCCTGTTCGTTACCGATGTTGCCGGAGGATTACTGACGGTTCGCGGTCGCGTCGCCGGCTGCAGCCGTCTGGGTGACCAGCTGCCCATCCACCACCGGCAGGCGATCGCTGGCCGGCTTGTTGTCCATACGCACGGTCTTCTCTGCGCCGTCGTAGCGGTAGGTCACGTTGTAGCCCTTGACCACGTCACTGGTGCCCATGGCAATGCGGTTGCCCGGCTTGCTGCCCATGCGCATGGTGCCGGTGGTGCCGTCTTCATTGCGGTAGGTCACGTTGTAGCCGGTGACACGGCTCGACTCGGAGGTCGCCGTTTCGGTGTGGCACTGGCGCTCGGTGCGGTTGACCACACGGCCACCCACATGGCGCTTGTCGACCTGGTTGCCGATGAAGCCACCGGCCACGGCACCGGCAGCGGTCGCGGCCTTCTTGCCATTGCCGCCGCCCACCTGGTTGCCCAGCAGGCCACCGACCACGGCACCGACCACGGTGCCACCGACGTTGCCGTCACGCTCGGGCAGGCGTTCCTGCACCACCACGTCCTGGCAGACCTCATGCGGGGTCTGGGTGGTGGACGTCTCGCGTACCGGATCGGTGCCGATCACGGTGGCATAGGCCTTCTGCTTCTCGGTGATCGGATCGACCTTCAGCACATCGGCGTATTCCAGGCCACGCGGCGCACTGGCGTCCACTGCGTCGCCACGTGCGCCATCGTCGGTGGCATTGCCATCGACCAGGCGCGATTCACTCGGGTTTCCGGCGCTCAGCTGCTCCGGCGACTTGTCGCCGCTCTTCATGAAGGCGGCGGTGGCGATACCACCGACCAGCAGCGCGCCCGCTGCGACCAGGACAGTTGTAGTTGTGCTTTTCATGACCTGCTCCTTGCGGACCGTCCGCAACGTTCTCAGGCCAGATTGCAGCATGCGGTGCCTGAACGGAATCTCCACATTTCCTGCTCACCGCCGTAACCCATTCAGCATCTGGAAATGCTGGGCCCGTGGTAGCGTTTGCACATTCCCCAGGAGGACCTCCGCCATGGCCAACCCGATGCTGCTGCCGGTCCTGCAATGGGCACGCCGGCTGCGCTACCCCACCCTGTTCAAGCTGACCGCGGGCCTGTTCGCGCTGACCCTGTTCATCCCCGACCCGATTCCGTTCGTCGACGAACTGATGCTGGGCTTGGGCACCCTGCTGCTGGCCAACTGGAAGAATCGCAGCGCGACCACGCCACCGCCCCTGGAGCAGCGTTGAACCTGCTGGTCGACAGCCACTGCCATCTGGATGCCAGCGAATTCGATGGCGACCGCGCGGCGGTCATCGAGCGCGCGCGCGCTGCCGGCGTGCAGATGCAGGTGGTTCCGGCGGTCACTGCGGCCAGCTGGCCAAAGCTGCGCGAGGTCTGCCAGCAGGCGACGGGCCTCTACCCCGCCTATGGCCTGCACCCGATGTTCCTTGACCAGCACCGGCCCGAACACCTGCCGCAGCTGCGTGAATGGATCGACCAGGAGCGGCCCTGCGCGATCGGCGAATGCGGGCTGGATTTCTTCGTCGAGGGCCTGGATGCCGAGGTCCAGCATGAGTATTTCCTCGGCCAGCTGACGCTGGCGCGCGAGTTTGACCTGCCGGTGATCGTGCATGCCCGCCGTGCAGTGGATGCGGTGATCACCGCGATCCGCCACATCGGTGGCCTGCGCGGGGTGGTGCACAGTTTTTCCGGCAGCCCGGAACAGGCCGCACAATTGCACAAGCTGGGATTCCTGCTTGGCCTGGGCGGACCGTTGACCTACGAGCGAGCGCAGCGCCTGCAGCGGCTTGTCCGCACGATGCCACTGGAACAGTTGCTGCTGGAGACCGATGCGCCGGACCAGCCCGACGCGGGTATCCGTGGCCAGCGCAACGAGCCGGCGCGGCTGGCGGTCATCGCCCGCCACATCGCCGCACTGCGCGGAATGGACATTGAAGACGTGGCGCGGGCCACCACGGACAACGCCCGGCGGCTGTTCAACCTGCCCGCCTGACCGGTAGCGCCGGGCCATGCCCGGCGGCATTGTGCTGGTCGCGCTGTACGCTCGCCGGACATGGCCCGGCGCTACCGATCACGCGTCGGCGTGATCCTCGGCCCCTTCGGCCTTCACCTTCTTCGGCTCCAGCAGCATCTCCAGCGCCTTGCCCACGGCCGCGAATGCAAATGCACCGGTGATGTGGGTGGCCGCGCCCAGGCCGGCGCCGCAATCGAGCTTCAGGGCCGCATCCGCGCCCAGGTTCGGCCGCAGGCCACAGACGCTGCCATCGGCCTGCGGATATTTCACGTTTTCCAGCGAATACACCGCCGGCACGCCGAAATAGCGCTTGGCATTCTTCGGGAAGTTGAATTCGCTGCGCAGCTTCTTGCGGATCAGCGCCAGCATCGCGTCATGCTCGGTGCGCGAGACGTCGCGGATGCGCACCAGGGTGGGATCGGTACGACCGCCGGCCGCGCCGACGGTCAGCAACGGCAGCTTGCGGCGGCGGCACCAGGCGATGGTTTCCACCTTCACCCGGAAGCTGTCGCAGGCATCGATCACCAGGTCGAAACCGCGGTCCAGCAGTTCGGCCATGTTGGCCGGGGTCAGGAACGCCTGCACGGCGTCGACCTCGATCTGCGGATTGATCGCCCGGCAGCGCTCGGCCATGGCCTCGGCCTTGTTGCGGCCGTAGTTGCCTTCCAGCGCCGGCAGCTGGCGGTTGGTATTGGATACGCAGATGTCATCGGCATCGATCAGGGCCAGATGGCCCACCGCCGAGCGCGCCAGCGCCTCCACCACCCACGAGCCTACGCCGCCCATGCCGACCACGGCAACACGGCTGCCCTGCAGGCGCTCGAGCGCGCCGACGCCATACAGCCGTTCAATACCGGCGAAGCGTTGTTTGACCTGTTCGTTCATCGGGCTATTTTAACGTGCAGGTCCCCTGACTACAGCACGACGACGCCGAACCCACCGTTGCACGCCCGGAGCGCCCGCCATGAGTGCCAGCCCACCCCGCCGCCCGTCCACCGCCTACCGCTATCTGTTCGTGCTCGGCCTGGGCCTGCTGATCGGCCTGATTGCCACGGTGATGGTCGGCCGCGCACTGCAGGCACGCCGCGATCCGTTCCCGGACAGCCTGATGCAGGTGATGCAGCGGCAGGCGGATCTGCTGCAGCAGGCTCAGCAGCAGAACCGCTGCAGCCTGGCCGACAGCGTCCCGCGCCTGCAGGTGCTGCGCCTGCTGTCCAACGATCTGGACCAGGCCTTCCCCGGATTGAAGGACAGCCGGCAGTTCCAGCAGCACGCCAGCCAGTACCGGGCCGATCTCAATGCGGCATTGGCCAGCCCGCCCATCGACTGCAACGCGTTGGCGCAGCAGGTCCAGGCACTGCAGGACGATTGCCGGGCCTGTCATCAGGACTTCCGCTGATTCATCTTCGAGTGGGCAAAGGCCGAGGTGGTTGGCGCCTTGTTCACGTTGGAAAGAGGAGGATTCGCTCACCCTGCTGCATGACGCAGTACCACCCAACGCACCCGCCTTCACGGCCAGGAGATGCCCCATGAAGATCCAGCTCATCGCCGCCAGTGTCATTGCAACCGTCGGCCTGGCCGGCTGTGCCACCTCGCCGGGCTACGGCGGTGGTGGTTACAACAACGGTTACAACAACGGTGGCTACGGCAACAACTCCGGTTACAACCAGGGCCGCTGCGCCGACTGCGGCATCGTCACCCGCATCAATGCCGTGCAGTCCGGCCGTACCGCGCCCTCCGCCACCGGCGCGATCCTCGGCGGCATCGTCGGCGCGGTTGCCGGCCATGAGATCTCCGACCACACCGGCGGCAGCCGCGGCAACAAGAACATCGCCGCCGCCGCCGGCGCCGTGGGTGGCGCATTGGCGGGCAACCAGATCCAGAAGAACGTCACCAGCGATACGTATGACATCAGCGTGCGCATGGATGACGGCCGCACCATCGTGGTCAACCAGCGCGACCTCGGCGGCATCCGCGAAAACACCTATGTCCGCGTGGTCAACGGCAAGGTCATCCTGCGCTGAACCGCAGCGGGCCCCGGCCGATCAGAACCGGAGCAACAAAAAAAGGCCCGCTTGCGCGGGCCTTTTTCATGCCGGCAAGCGGCAGGTATTACGCCGGCTGGACCTTGTCAGCCTGCAGGCCCTTCTGGCCCTGCACCACTTCAAAGCTCACAGCCTGGCCTTCCTTGAGGCTCTTGAAGCCCTGGGTCTCGATGGCACGGAAGTGCACGAACACGTCCTCGCCATTCTGCCGGCTGATGAAGCCGAAGCCCTTGGCATCATTGAACCACTTCACGGTACCGTTCTCGCGATCAGCCATCTCACTAACTCCCTTTGACTCTCTACTTGTTGTTGGATACGCCTGTTGGGCGGCTGACAAGCAAGGGGGAAGCGAGGTGCATCGATGCAGCGGATCGGAACGATCTTGCTTCATCAGGCCACGATCCACGGTGACCTTGCCAAGCTCAGCGACTGCAACTTAACCCGACCAAAACGAAAAAGCAACTGGCAAAAACCTTTCACTGTCAACCCCAAAAAGACAACCATACTGGACAGCATGGACCTCTCATTCATCTTGTATCTGCTAGCGGTCATTTTTGTCCTCATCGGCATCGCCGGCATCGTCCTGCCGGCCCTGCCGGGCATCCCGCTGGTCTTCATCGGGCTGGTGCTGGCGGCCTGGGCAGACGGCTTCGTCCATGTCGGCTGGCCCACTCTGCTGATCCTCGGCGTGCTGACCGCGCTGTCGCTGCTGGTCGACGTGCTGGCGACCGTGGTTGGCGCCAAGCGCGTGGGCGCCAGCCGCAAAGCGCTCTGGGGCACCTTCATCGGCAGCATCGTCGGCCTGTTCTTCATGCCGATCGGATTGTTCGCCGGGCCGTTGCTGGGCGCGCTGCTGGGCGAGTACTGGCATACCCGCGAGCTCGGCCGCTCGACCAAGGTCGGGCTGGCCACCTGGCTTGGCATCCTGCTGGGCCTGGCGCTGAAGCTGGCGCTGGTGATCGCGATGCTGGGCCTGTTCGCCTTCGCCTGGTTCCTGTGAGGCATGCGGCCTTCACGCAGCGCGCACGCACACGCCGGGCATAAACCCGTGGGGCTGGCCGTTACCGGATGCAGCCGCCACACTGTCCCTCTTTCCGCATTCATTCCGAAGGGCCTGCTGCAATGACCCTCTCTCCGTTGTTTCCCCGCCTTGCACCGCTGGCGTTGGCCCTGGCCAGCGCGCCACTGGCAGCGCAGGAATTCGCGCCCAGCGCCGAAGCCTCGCCGGCCGCCTGCGCGGCCATCACGACCGATGCTGCCCGTCTGGCCTGCTACGACCGCCAGTTCGGGCGCACGCCTCAGGCCACCGCCGAAGCTGATGCGGCCGCCGAAGCCGCCGCACAGGCACGTCGCGAGCAGCGCGACACCACGCGGGTGAGCCAGGGCGAGGAGAAGCTGCGCGAGCGTGTCAGCGATCTGTTCCGGTCCGAAGCGCCGGACAGCGCACTTGCCAATGCCGGCCGCGGTTCGCTGCTGGACAGCCGCTGGGAACTGGCCGAGGACTCCAAGCTGGGCCCGTTCCAGCTGCGCGCGTACAAGCCTGTCTACCTGCTGCCGGCATTCTGGACCAGCGACCGCAACACCATGCCGCACTCGCCGAACCCGGCCAACAGCGTGACCACCCCGCAGGTGCTGGACAGCGCTGAGCTGAAGTTCCAGATCAGCTTCAAGACCAAGATCGCCGAGAACCTGTTCGGCGACAACGGCGATATCTGGGCGGGCTACACCCAGAGTTCGCGCTGGCAGGCCTACAACGGCGAGGACTCGCGCCCGTTCCGCGAGACCAACTACGAGCCGGAAGTGATGATGGTGTTCCGCAACGGCTACTCGATCGGTGGCTGGCGTGGGCGGATGACCGGCATCAGCCTCAACCACCAGTCCAACGGCCGTGCCGATCCGCTGTCGCGCAGCTGGAACCGGGTGATCCTCAACGTCGGCCTCGACCGCGAGAACTGGGCACTGGTGCTGCGTCCCTGGTACCGCATTCCCGAGACCCGCAGCGACGACAACAACCCGGACATCGAGGACTACATGGGCCGCGGCGACGCGACCCTGACCTGGAACCACAAGGGTCATGAGGTCTCGTTGATGGCACGTCATTCGCTGCGCACCGGTGACCGCTCGCACGGCGCGCTGCAGCTGGACTACGGCTTCCCGATCAGCAACCTGCTGCGCGGCCATGTGCAGATCTTCGACGGCTATGGCGAGAGCCTGATCGATTACAACCACAAGGCGACCTACGTCGGCGTGGGCGTGTCCCTGCTGGAGTGGTTCTGATGGATGTGACGATCTGGCACAACCCCGCGTGCAGCAACTCGCGCGGGGCGCTTAAGCTGATCCGCGACGCCGGTTTCGAACCGGTGGTGATCGACTATCTCGGCAGCCCGCCCGACGTGGCCACGCTGCGCCAGGTACTGGCCGAATCCGGCCTGGCCGCGACCGGGCTGGTGCGCAGCAAGGAACCCGAGTTTGCCGCACTGGGCCTGCAGGGAAGCGATGACGACGCCCTGCTGGCCGCGATGGCCACCCACCCACGGCTGATCAACCGCCCGGTGGTACGCACCGCGAAGGGCACCCGCCTGTGCCGGCCCCCGGAAACGGTGCTGGAGATCCTGTAACCCGCCCCGCTTTGGTAGAGCCGAGCCATGCTCGGCTCTACAGAACGGGTTACCGCCAGTCGGTGATGCCTTCGCGGCGATAGACCTCGGCGAACGCCGGGCGCGCCTTCAAGCGATCCGCATACGCCTTCAATACCGGCCAGTGGTCGCTGGGCGTGGGCATGTTGCGTGACCAGCGCATCAACATCACCAGCATGAAATCGACCACGCCCGGCGCATCGCCGAGCAGGTAGGGACCGCCGTCCTGCAGGTGTGCGGCAACGTGCTGCCACGCCGCCTCCAACTGCTGCCGGGCCATCGTACGCACGGCCTCGATGCACTCGCCACCCGCTGCTTCATGCGGATAGAACCAGGCGCGGTAGGCCGGCTGCACGGTGTTGGCGCACCAGAACATCCAGCGATAGGCCTCGCCGCGTGCCGGCGTGCCGACGGCAGGCAACAACCCTGCCTGCGGATGACGGTCTGCCAGATACAGCGCGATCGCGGCCGCCTCGGTCAGTACCTGGCCGTCGATCAACAGGGTCGGCACCCTGCCCGCCGGATTGAGCGCCAGGTAGGCAGCTGATTTGTGCTCGCGCGTTTCGAAATCGAGCAGCACCAGTTCGTGCTCGATGCCGAGCTCGATCAGCAGCCAATGCACCACCAGCGAGGCGGTGCTGGTGGAACCATACAAGGTGGTGCGCATAGGACCTGTCCTGGGCGGGGAACGGCTGATTATGCGCGCTGTCCCCGGCGTGGTCAGCCGCAGGTGCTCATGCAGGTATCACGACGCTCGCCGCAGCCCATCATCGGTGCGCGCAGCGTGCAGTCGCGCGCCTTCAACTCGCAGGAACGGCGCAGTTCCGGATGCTCGATGTCCTTGCAGCGCTGGTCCGGCGTCGGTGCCACCTGCTGCTCGCAGCTGGACTGGCGGCTGCCGATCCCCTGGCCTTCGGCCATGCAGCTGCGATAGCTGGCCTGGCACTGCATCTGGCACTGGGCACCGGCGCTGAAGCCGCCCCCACCGCCATACGACGAGGACGACGTACTGCAGCCGGCCATGACCAGCAGGGTGACAAGGGAAAGGCTACGCAACAGGTTCACAGGACGCTCCTTGTTCA
Source organism: Stenotrophomonas sp. 1278 (assembly GCF_029892765.1). Classification (NCBI taxonomy): domain Bacteria; kingdom Pseudomonadati; phylum Pseudomonadota; class Gammaproteobacteria; order Lysobacterales; family Lysobacteraceae; genus Stenotrophomonas; species Stenotrophomonas sp. 1278. The sequence continues at coordinate 21,725 of NZ_JARXWD010000002.1, read as the reverse complement.
ATAGACCGGAAGACTGCCAGAAGAACGGGTTTCGCTCACCGATCCGCCGCAGTCGAGTACACACTGCGCCCGGGTCGCATCGCAGGCGCGCGTGTTGGCTGCGGTGGCGCAGTATGCGCCGGCGCCACGTGCGCCCTCGCAACGATGCCGCATCTTCTCGTCAGCGATGTCACTGCATCTGTCGATGACGCGCTCCTTGTCCGACTGACAGCTCTGCTGCGCCATCTCGGCCATCGAACGTGCCTGACCCGCGCACTGCATGTGCCGCTGCGTACACCCCGCTGCACACACGCGGCCGGCCTCGCTGGTGGGTTGCTTGACGTAATACTGCGGCGCGCAGCCCACCATCAAGGCAAGGGCGACTGCGGCGAAAACATTGCGTATTCCTTGACGCACAAACAGCTTCCCTTGCCTGGCAACGTGCACACCCTAGCAAAGCCGCGCGGTTGCAATCGTTAAACGAAGAACGGCGCCACCCGGGCGCCGTTCTGAAATCGGACGGGCGTGGTCGACGCCGCGCCGATCACTCCACCACGACAGGAATCTTGCCGATGCGGGCCTGCCACTCGCGCGGGCCGGTCTTGTGCACCGACTCGCCGGTGGAATCGACGGCCACGGTCACCGGCATGTCTTCCACGGTGAACTCGTAGATCGCTTCCATGCCCAGGTCCGCAAAGCCGACGACCTTGGCCGCCTTGATCGCCTTGGACACCAGATAGGCCGAACCACCGACGGCCATCAGGTAGGCCGACTTGTGCTTCTTGATGGCCTCGATCGCGGCCGGACCGCGCTCGGCCTTGCCGACCATGCCCAGCAGGCCGGTCTGTGCCAGCACCTGCTCGGTGAACTTGTCCATGCGGGTGGCGGTGGTCGGACCGGCCGGGCCTACCACTTCGTCGCGCACCGGATCGACCGGGCCGACGTAGTAGATGAAGCGCCCCTTCAGATCGACCGGCAGTTCCTCGCCCTTGTTGAGCATGTCGACCATGCGCTTGTGCGCGGCGTCGCGGCCGGTCAGCAGCTTGCCGTTGAGCAGCAGGGTCTGGCCCGGCTTCCAGCTGGCCACGTCTTCCGGGGTGATCGTGTCCAGGTCCACGCGGGTGCCCTTGGACGCGTCGTAGGTCAGCTTCGGCCAGTCTTCCAGCGACGGCGGATCCAGCATCACCGGGCCGCTGCCATCCAGGGTGAAGTGCGCATGGCGGGTGGCGGCGCAGTTCGGGATCATCGCCACCGGCAGGTTGGCCGCGTGGGTCGGGTAGTCGTTGATCTTGATGTCGAGCACGGTGGTCAGGCCACCCAGGCCCTGCGCACCGATACCCAGTGCGTTGACCTTCTCGTACAGCTCCAGACGCAGTTCCTCGATGCGGTTGGACGCACCACGGGCCTGCAGCTCGGTGATGTCGATCGGCTCCATCAGCGCTTCCTTGGCCAGCAGCATCGCCTTCTCGGCAGTGCCGCCGATGCCGATGCCGAGCATGCCCGGCGGGCACCAGCCCGCGCCCATGGTCGGCACGGTCTTCAGCACCCAGTCGACGATCGAGTCGGACGGGTTGAGCATGGCGAACTTGGTCTTGGCTTCCGAGCCACCGCCCTTGGCGGCAACGATCACCTCCACGGTGTTGCCCGGCACCACCTTGACGTTGACCACGCCCGGGGTGTTGTCCTTGGTATTGATGCGCTTGCCGGCCGGATCGGCCAGCACCGAAGCGCGCAGCTTGTTGTCCGGGTACAGGTAGGCGCGGCGGATGCCTTCGTTGGCCATGTCCTCCACGCCCATGGTGGCGTCATCCCAGCGCACGTCCATGCCGATTTCCAGGAACACGGTGACGATGCCGGTGTCCTGGCAGATCGGCCGATGGCCTTCGGCGCACATCCGCGAGTTGATCAGGATCTGCGCGATCGCCTCCTTCGCTGCCGGCGACTCCTCGCGCTCATAGGCGGCGGCAAGGTTCTTGATGTAGTCGACCGGGTGGTAGTACGAGATGTACTGCAGCGCGTCGGCGACGGACTGGATGAGGTCTTCCTGCTTGATCGATGTCACGGATTGCTCGCTTGCTGAAGGCTGGCGGGGGTAATCCGCCCATTTTACCCCCTCCCTCGACCGTGGGGTGGTGGTGCCGGCCGCTGGCCGGCAAGATCTGACCTGCCCTCTGTCACGCTGCGCCCCGCTGGCGCGTCCTTGCCCACATGAACGCCGAAACCGCCTTCCAGACCCACCGCCCACGCCTGATGGCGCTGGCCTACCGCCTTCTTGGCAGCCGCAGCGACGCCGAGGACGTGGTCCAGGACGCCTGGCTGCGCTGGGCCGGCAGCGATGCGGCCGCCATCGTCGACCCCGAGGCCTGGCTGGTGACCACCACCACCCGGCTGGGGCTGGACCGGCTGCGGGCAGCCAAGCGTGAACGCACCCACTATGTCGGGCCGTGGCTGGCCGAACCGCTGGCGATCACCCTCGAACCCGACCCGGCGCCCGGCCCCGCGCAGCTGCACGCGCTGGCCGACGACGTCTCCGTGGCCTTCCTGACCCTGCTCGAACAGCTCGGACCGGAGGAGCGCGCCGCCTTCCTGCTGAAGGAAGCCTTCGACCACGACTACCGCGAGATTGCCGAGCTGATCGGCCACAGCGAGGCCAATTGCCGCCAGCTGGTGCACCGGGCCCGGCAGCGCCTGCAGTCTGGTCGGCCGCGCTTCAATGCCGATGCCAGCCAGCACCGGCAGCTGCTGGCGCGTTTCATGGACGCTTCCCAGCGTGGCGACAGCGAGGCCATCCAGGCGCTGCTGCATGCCAACGCGCTGCTGGTTTCCGATGGCGGTGGCGTGGTCACCGCAGCGGTGCGACCACTGCGGGGTGCCGAGCGTATCGGCCGCCTGTACTGGGCCATCGCCCGTCGCGGCGCGGCGCATCCGGCACAGCTCGGCTACGTCAATGGCGAACCGGCGATCCTGCGTTTCGAAGGCGACCACCTGCACTCGATCACCACCATCGAGGTGGTCGATGGCCGCATCGCCAATCTCTACAGCGTGCTCAATCCAGAAAAACTGCCTGCGGTTGTCACGCGCCGCGATACCCCGGCGTCCTTGTAGTGAAAGGCGGCCACCGTGGCCGCCGTGGAGCCGAAAATGTCCGACCACGCCTCTCCCCGCGTTCCCTACACCCGCCTGGCCGCCGAGGCCTTCAAGGGCCTGCTGGCCACCAGCAAGGCGGTGCATGACAGTTCGATCGATCCGACGTTGATGGAACTGGTGTTCCTGCGCGTTTCGCAGCTCAACGGCTGCGGCTACTGCATGGACATGCACGGCACGGCGCTGCGCAAGGGCGGCATCGAGCCGCGCAAGCTGGATACGCTGCCCGCCTGGCACGAAAGCCGGTTCTTCGACGACCGCGAGCGCGCGGCGCTGGGCTGGGCCGAGGCGCTGACCCGGTTGACCGATGGCGCACCGTCGCAGGCGGCGTTCGATGCGCTGGCACCTCACTTTGATGAAAAAGGCATCAGTGACCTGAGCATGGGCATTGCAGTGATCAATGCCTGGAACCGGCTGGGGGCTGGGCTGCTCCCGCCGCTGCCGTGATTCTCGGCGGGGCCAGTCTCGCGCTGGCCTCGGTAGATCCACGCCATGCGTGGATGCGGGTGGGTCCAGCCCTTCGCATTGCGAAGGGCTCTGACCCGATTCGGGCCGATGGGGTCAGAGCCCTTTGCACAGCAAAGGGATCCGACCCCGTGCGGCCACACGGCTGCCCTGACCCCACCTGCACGTATCAGGCGCGCACAATGGCGGCATGCCCGCCTCTCCCATTGCCGGCGCTGCCGGCGCCAAGAAACCCAGCCTGCGCCAACGCTTCAAGGCGATGCGCAACCTGCCACCGTTCCTGCGCCAGGTGTGGCAGACCAGCCGCGCGCTGACCCTGGCCAGCCTCGGCCTGCGCCTGATCCGTGCGCTGCTGCCGGTGGCGATGTTGTACGTCGGCAAGCTGATCATCGATACCGCCCTGCACCTGAGCCAACACGGAGCCGGTTTTCCGCCGATGGGCGAGGCGCTGTCCAGCGGCCTGCTCAATCCACTGCTCGGCCTGCTGGCACTGGAATTCGGCCTGGCGATCGCCTCGGACCTGCTCGGTCGGCTGGTCAGCTACGCCGATGCGCTGTTGTCGGAGCTGTTCGCCAACGCCACCAGCGTGCGCCTGATGGAACATGCGGCGACCTTGGACCTGGAGGATTTCGAGGACCCGGACCTGCAGGACAAGCTGGACCGCGCACGGCGGCAGACCATGGGCCGGATGAACCTGATGAGCCAGCTGTTCGGCCAGGTGCAGGATGCGATCACCGTTGCCAGCCTGGCCGTCGGCCTGCTGGTCTACGCACCGTGGCTGATCCTGCTGCTGGCGCTGGCGCTGGTGCCGGCCTTCATCGGCGAGTCGCACTTCAATGCGGCCGGCTACAGCCTCAACTTCCTGTGGACGCCGGAGCGCCGCCAGCTGGACTACCTGCGCCAGCTCGGTGCCAGCGTGGAGACGGCCAAGGAAGTAAAGATCTTCAACCTGCACCGGTTCCTGGTCGACCGCTACCGCAGCCTGTCGGCGGCACTGTTCCTGGCCAACCGCGCGCTTGCCCGGCGGCGGGCGTTCTGGGGCACGTTGCTGGCCGCGCTGGGCACGCTGGGCTACTACACCGCGTATGCGTATATCGCCTGGCGCACGGTGCGTGGCGATTTCTCGATCGGTGACCTGACCTTTCTCGCCGGCAGCTTCCTGCGCCTGCGCCAGTTGCTGGAAGGCCTGCTGATCGGGTTCTCGCAGGTAGCCAGCCAGGCGCTGTACCTGGACGACCTGTATTCGTTCTTCCAGATCGAACCGGAAATCCATTCGCGAAAGGACGCGGTGCGCGTGCCGCAGCCGATCCGCGAGGGCTTCGTGTTCGAGGACGTGGGCTTCCGCTACCCCGATGCCGAGCAATGGGCCGTGCGCCACCTGGATTTCCACCTGCACGCGGGCGAAGTACTGGCGCTGGTCGGCGAGAACGGCGCGGGCAAGACCACCCTGGTCAAGCTGCTGGCACGCCTGTACGAACCGGACGAAGGCCGCATCCTGCTGGATGGGCGCGACCTGCGCGACTACGACCTGGACGACCTGCGCGCCAATCTGGGCGTGATCTTCCAGGATTTCGTGCGCTACAACCTCAGCGCCGGCGAGAACATCGGTGTCGGCCAGGTCGAAGCGATGGACGACCGCGCGCGGATCTCCGATGCCGCCCGCCGCGGCATGGCCGAGGAAGTGATCGCTGCCCTGCCCGGCGGCTATGACCAGCAGATCGGCCGCCGCTTCCAGCAGGGCGTGGACCTGTCTGGTGGGCAGTGGCAGAAGATCGCCATTGCCCGTGCGTGGATGCGCGATGCACAGGTGATGATTCTGGACGAGCCCACCGCGGCACTGGACGCCCGCGCCGAGTTCGAGGTGTTCCAGCGGTTCAGGGAATTGGCGGATAATCGTACGGCAGTGCTGATCTCCCACCGCTTCTCTTCAGTACGCATGGCCGACCGCATCCTGGTGCTGGCCGATGGCCGGATCGAAGCCAGCGGCACACACGAGCAGCTGATGGCACAGGGCGGCCGCTATGCCGAACTGTTCGAACTGCAAGCGGCCGGTTATCGCTGAGAACGCCTCTCGTTCCGCCTAATGAGAACCTGTCTCATTTGAGATAGAATTGTCCCGACGACTTCCGATAGATACGCCCATGTCCTCCGCTTTCGGCGCCGAAACGGTGCTTGAGGTCCGCCACTGGACCGACGCCTACTTCAGCTTCACCCTCACCCGTGACAGCGGTTTCCGCTTCGAGAACGGCCAGTTCGTGATGATCGGCCTGGAGACCGATGCGCGGCCGCTGCTGCGCGCGTACTCCATCGCCAGTGCCAACTGGGAAGAACAGCTGGAATTCTTCAGCATCAAGGTGCAGGACGGTCCGCTGACCTCGCGCCTGCAGCACATCAAGCCAGGCGACAAGGTGCTGGTCGGCAGGAAGCCCACCGGCACCCTGCTGATCAGCGACCTGCACCCGGGCAAGCACCTGTACCTGCTGGGCACCGGCACCGGCCTGGCGCCGTGGCTGTCGGTGATCAAGGACCCGGAGACCTACGAGCGCTTCGACAAGGTGATCCTGTGCCACGGTGTGCGCTACGAAAAGGACCTGGCCTATCGCGATTATTTCGAGAAGGAACTGCGCGAGCATGAGTTCCTGGGCGAAATGGTCGGCGACAAGCTGCTGTACTACCCGGCGGTGACCCGCGAGCCGTTCCCGAACCAGGGCCGCCTGACCTCGCTGATGGAAAGCGGCGAGATGCAGCGCACGCTCGGCCTGCCCGAGCTGAGCCCGGAAAACGACCGCGCGATGATCTGCGGCAGCCCGCAGATGCTGGCCGACCTGCGCACCGTGCTGGACAGCCGTGGCTTCCAGACTTCGCCGCGCATCGGTACGCCCGGGCACTACGTGTTCGAGCGCGCGTTCGTCGAGAAATAAGCCGCCTCGTTAGCGCCGGGCCATGCCCGGCGGATATCGGTCGCCGGGCATGGCCCGGCGCTACCGGTCAGAGCAGCGCCTCGATGCCGCCGCGCAGCTGCTCCGGCTTGGTGGTCGGCGCATAGCGATCCACCACCTGGCCCTGGCGATCGACCAGGAACTTGCTGAAGTTCCACTTGATGCGGGCGATACCCAGCAGCCCGCGCTTCTGCTGCGACAGCCATGCCCACAGCGGGTCGGCACCCTCGCCATTGACCTCGATCTTCTGCGACAGCGGGAAGCTGACCGGGTAATCGATCGAACAGAACTGGCGGATCTGCGCGGCATCGCCCGGCTCCTGCGCGCCGAACTGGTTGCAGGGAAATCCGATCACCACCAGGCCGCGATCACGATAGTCCTGCCACAGCTGTTCCAACCCGGTGTACTGCGGGGTAAAGCCACAGCGGCTGGCCACGTTGACCAGCAGCAGCGGACGGCCCTGGTACTGCGCCAACGCCTGCGGCTGGCCTTCAAGGTCACGGAAGCTGAAATCGTAGGCAGTGGTCATGGCGGATGGCCGTGGGCGGTGATTGCATGGTACCCGGGCAGCCACCCAGGGGGGTGGCCCTGCTGCGGGGCGGCTTTGCCAACATGCCTTTTGACACAAGTGCGGGCGCGCCGGGCCGGGTTACCCTCGGGCCCTTGTTTGCCTTACCGGAGTATCGACCTTGACCACCCGCCTTGCCCTTGCCGTGGCCATGACCCTCGGCCTTGCCCTGCCCGCCTATTCGGCCAGCGCCGCCGCCCCGGCCGCCGCTGCCAATGCCCAGCAGGCCAATCCGTTCTTCGCCGACAGCCCGCTGCCGCTGCATTTCCCGCAGTTCGACAAGATCAAGGACAGCGACTTCGCCCCGGCCTTCGACGCCGGCATGGCGCAGCAGCTGAAGGAAGTGGAGGCGATCGCCAACACCAAGGCCAAGCCGACCTTCGACAACACCATCATCGCCCTGGAAAAGAGCGGTGACACCCTGGACCGCGCGACCACCGTGTTCTTCAGCCTGGTCGGCGCCGACACCAACGACACCCGCAAGAAGCTGCAGGCCGACTATTCGGCGAAGTTCGCCGCGCACAGCGATGCGATCGCGCTGAACGGCAAGCTGTTCGCACGCATCCAGGCGCTGTATGACAGCCGCACCACCCTGGGCCTGGACGCTGAAGGCGTGCGCCTGGTCGAGAAGTACTACGACAACTACGTGCGCGCCGGCGCCAAGCTGTCCGAGGCCGACAAGACCAAGCTGAAGGAAATGAACGCCGAGCTGGCCAACCTCGGCACCAAGTTCAGCCAGAACGTGCAGTCGGAAGTGAACGCTTCGGCGATCACCGTCAACGACGTCAAGGAACTGGACGGCCTGTCCAAGGAGCAGATCGCCGCTGCCGCCGAAGCCGCCAAGGCCCGTGGCCTGGACGGCAAGTACGTGATCACCCTGCTCAACACCACCGGCCAGCCGCCGCTGACCAACCTGGCCAACCGTGCCCTGCGCCAGAAGATCTACGAAGCGTCCACCACCCGCGGCAGCCGCGGCGGTGAGTTCGACAACACCGCGCTGGTCGCGCGCATCATGCAGCTGCGCGCCGACAAGGCCAAGCTGATGGGCTTTGCCAACTTCGCCGCCTACAACCTGACCAACCAGACCGCCAAGACCCCTGAAGCGGTCAATGCGATGCTCGGCAAGCTGGCCCCGGCAGCGGTGGCCAACGCCAAGCGCGAAGCCGCCGACCTGCAGGCAATGATCGACCAGGAACAGAAGGCCGCCGGCAAGCCGACCTTCAAGCTGGAGCCGTGGGACTGGGCCTTCTACAGCGAGAAGGTGCGCCAGGCCAAGTACAACTTCGACGAATCGCAGCTGAAGCCGTACTTCGAGATGAAGAACGTGCTGGAGAACGGCGTGTTCTTCGCCGCCAACCAGGAATTCGGCCTGACGTTCAAGCAGCGCACCGACCTGCCGGTCTACCACGATGACGTCACCGTCTATGACGTGTTCGATGCCGACGGCAGCCAGCTGGCGATCTTCATCTTCGACCCGTACGCACGCGCCTCCAAGCGCGGCGGTGCGTGGATGAACTCGTACGTCTCGCAGTCCAAGCTGACCGGTTTCAAGCCGGTGGTGGCCAATCACCTGAACATTCCCAAGCCGCCGGCCGGCCAGCCGACCCTGCTGACCTGGGATGAAGTGAGCACCACCTTCCACGAGTTCGGCCATGCCCTGCACGGCATGTTCTCGAACGTGAAGTATCCGTACTTCTCGGGCACCGCGGTGCCGCGCGACTTCGTCGAGTTCCCCTCGCAGGTCAACGAGATGTGGGCCGACAATCCGGCCATCCTGAAGAACTACGCCAAGCACTACCAGAACGGCTCGGCAATGCCGCAGGCACTGCTGGACAAGGTGCTGGCCGCGGCCAAGTTCAACCAGGGCTTTGCCACCACCGAGTACCTCGGTGCCGCCATGCTCGACCAGCGCTGGCACCAGATTGGCCCGGACCAGGTGCCGGCCGCCAAGGACGTGATGGCCTTCGAGCGCGCCGCGCTGGAGAAGGACGGCATCTACTACGCGCCGGTGCCGCCGCGCTACAAGACCCCGTATTTCAGCCACATCATGGGCGGCTACTCGGCCGGCTACTACGCCTACATCTGGTCGGAAGTGCTCGACGCCAACACCCAGAAGTGGTTCCGCGACAACGGCGGCCTGAGCCGCAAGAACGGCGACCACTTCCGCGCGACCCTGCTGTCCAAGGGTGGCAGCGTGGATGCGATGCAGCTGTTCCGCGATTTTGCCGGCCACGAGCCGCAGATCGAACCGCTGCTGGAAAAGCGTGGCCTGACCGGCACCGGCAACTGATCGACGGCACCGCATAGCGTGAAACGAAAACCGCCCGGGAGACCGGGCGGTTTTTTTGTACGCCATCCACGCATGGCGTGGATCTACCGCAGGGTTGCGTGATCCCAGTAGATCCACGCCATGCATGGATATTCCTGGCGATCACCGCGGCGCCACATATCCCCCGGGCACGCCCTCCGGCGACAGCACCAGCTGCCACAGCTGCGCATGCCGGCAGCGGAAGCTGGCCATCGATCCGGCCAGATAGAACCGCCACATGCGCCGGAAATGCTCGTCATAGCGTGCGTCCAGCCGTGGCCACGCCGCTTCCACGTTGCGCCGCCAGGCTTGCAGCGTCAGGTCGTAGTCGGTACCGAAGTTGTGCCAGTCCTCCAGCACGAAACGCCCTTCGAACGCCCGGCTGATCTGCACCGCCGACGGCAGCATTGAATTGGGGAAGATGTAGCGGGCGATCCACGGATCGGTGCGGTGACGCGAAATGTTGCTGCCGATGGTATGCAACAGCAGCAGTCCCCGCGGCGAGAGACAGCGCCGGGCCACGTCGAAAAAGCGGCGGTAGTTCTTGTCGCCAACGTGTTCGAACATGCCGATCGAGAAGATCGCATCGAAAGGTTCGTCAAGTTCGCGATAGTCCTGCAGCCGGATCTCGATCGGCAGGCCAGCGCACAGCTCGCGGGCGAAGTCGGCCTGCTCCTGCGAGATGGTGATGCCCACGCCACTGACACCGTATCGCTCGGCGGCGAACTTCAGCGCCTCACCCCAACCGCAGCCGATGTCCAGCACGCGTTGCCCGCGACGCAGCGCCAGCTTGCGGCACACCAGGTCCAGCTTGGCTTCCTGCGCGCCATCCAGATCGTCGGCATTGCGCCAGTAACCACAGCTGTAGACCAGGCGCTGGCCGAGCATCGCCTGGTACAGGTCATTGCCAAGGTCATAGTGGCGGCGGCCGACTTCGTAGCTGCCCGCCCCGGACTGCAGGTTGAACAGGCGCGCCTTCAAGGCGTCGGCCACCTCGCGCCAGCCGTGCACCCGTTCGTCCAGGTGCGCCTGCATCAGGTGGTACAGGAACTCGTCGAGGACGTTGGCATCCCACCAGCCGTCCATGTAGCTCTCGCCCAGGCCGAGTGACCCGTGCGCGATGACCCGCGCGAAGAAGCGCGGGTCATGCACCTGGATATCCTGCGGCCGGGTTCCATCGATATGGACCCCGGCCTCGTGGAGCAGGCCGGTGACCCGCTCCTGCAACCCTGTATCCACGTCACCTCCTCGTCTACGGTTACCCGCGTGCGAACAGCTCCACGTAGTCCTTGGCCACGTGTGGCAACAACACCGAAGCCGGCACATCGGCGGTCTGGGTGCCGTCCGAGTATGGACCCACCTGGTAGGGCGGGAACACGAAGCGCAGCGCGGTGATCTGTCCCTTGTCGTCGGTCAGCGGCTGGAACTGGCTGAAGTTGTCGGCCTGCGGACCGGTGCCGTCGGCGATCATCCGCGAGGCATTGCGCAGCGATTCCTGCAGCTGCGACGGGTCCATGTCCTCGCCGCTGAGGCGGGTGGCCACACGCTCGCGCAGCTGGTCGGCGACGAAATCGCTGATCGCTTTCCAGCCCTTGGCATCGGCCACCAGCTTCTCGGCGCTCAGCATCTGCTGCTGCGCCGGCAGCCACACGAAACGAGCAACCAGCGGTTCGCCATGGGCGCCGCCGGTGTAGCGGCTGCCGTCGGCACTGACCACCACCAGCTGCGGCGTCTCCAGCAGCTTCTCGAAGCTCAGCGACAGCTCATAGGGCATGGTCGGCTTGTCGTTGCCCAGCCCGTCCAGCGCCTGCTGCAGATCGCTGCGGGCGGAGGTGGCATAGGCCTGCAGCGCGCGTGCCAGGCCCGGATAACGATCGATGCCCGCCGGGTAGCTGATGCCAACCACTTCACGTTCGTTGTTCTCGATCACATCGCGCAGATCCAACGGCGCCTCCGCCGCGGGTGCCTCGGCGGTGCCGGTGGCTTCGGCCGCAGGTGCGGCATCGGTGGCCGGAGCCGCCTCGTTCTCGCGCTGGCAACCGGCCAGCAACAGCACGCCCATAGCGCCGGCCAGCACGCTGGCGTGCAGTGGCCGGTTGTTTCCAATCTTCATCGGGATCCCCTGTTCATGTTCATGCATCATCGCCTGCCCTGGCTGAAGGGTGGCCCGCTGGATTCAGCCCACAAGCAGATCGTGGTACTCCTCGTGCCGCTGCAGGAAGGCCTCGGCATAGGCACATGCCGGCACCACCTTGTACTTCTGCTCACGGGCGAAACGCAGTGCGACCCGGGTCAACTCACCGGCAATGCCGCGGCCAGCGATCGGCTCGGGCACTTCGGTATGGGTGATGAACATCCGCCTGCGCTTGATCTGGTACTCCAACAGTGCCACCTGCCCACGCACACGGGCGGTGAAACGGTGGTTGACCTGATCGTGTTCGACCTCGTAAGCCAGACCGGGGGGCGTGACCGAAGCCATGGGACTGTCTCCTGCGGCGACTGCGTGGATGGTGCGCACGCGGGCGCCATGATCGCGTGAAGTCTGAACAGGGACAAGTCTGCGCCCGTTGCGTCAGTTGTTGCCCTCAAGCTTCAGACCAACCGGCCGCTAACCCCTCTGCAGGGGTGCGCCAGCCTGGCATGCCCCTTGCGACAGTTGACCAAGCGATCTGCCGTGGAGGCCCGTGATGCACCCCAGCGATTCCCAATCCGATACCGATCACGCCCTGCTGGAGGGCCTGCTGCAACTGGCCGTGGAGGGACAGACCGAAGACCAGGCGTTCCAGAGCATCGGCGAGGAAGTGTTCTCCCGCCTGCTCGATACCTACGGTCAGCAGACCCGGGCCTGACCCGGAGCGGGGCCGCAGCCCCGGGGGTCGGATCCAGTGGATCCGACCCCGGCCACCCTCAGCCGCCGCCGAGGCGGAAGGTCGGGTTGGACAGTTCGCGCAGGAAGTGACTGAAGATGCTCGGCTGCATGGCCAGCATGAAGATCACGCCGAACGCCGCACCGGCCAGGTGCGCGCTGTGGTTGATGCGATCGCCACCGCGCTTGTCCATCCAGATGCTGTAGCCGACGTAGAACGCGGCATAGACGATCGCCGGCGCCGGGATGAAGAACACCAGGATGATCGACCACGGCTTGATCAGGATGAAGGCGAACAGCACCGCCGACACCGCCCCGGACGCACCGAGGCTGAGGTAGTTCGGGTTCTTCTGGTTCTTCAGGTAGCTGGGCAGGATCGAGACCAGCAACGCACCGACGTAGAACGCCGGATAGACCAGGTAGCTGCCGGTCAGCTGCACCATCACGCTCTCGATGAACCCCCCGAAGAAGAACAGGGTGATCATGTTGAAGATCAGGTGCGACCAGTCGGCATGGATGAAGCCGTAGGTGATCAGGCGGTCGTACTGGCGGTGGCGATCCACCGCCGGCGGCCACAGGATCAGGCGGTCGGCCAGCTTGCGGTTGTTGAACGCCATCCACGACAGGATGGCGGTGATGGCGATCAACAGCAGATTGACGGGGGTCATGTCAGGCTCAGGCGGTGCGGTAGTTGTCGACCATACGATAGCGTCGTGCATACCAACCAAAGGCCAACGCCGCGATGAAGGCGAAGCCGGCGAAGAAGAACATCAGGAATGCCGCCTCGCTCAACCCGGTCCCCGCGATCTGGTGGGTCACCGTCTCGTTGCGTACGGCCGCATTGGACAGCAGCACCCACAGGTTGCCGATGGTGGTGGTCAGGTTCCAGAAGCTCATCACCACGCCCTTCATCGCCTGCGGGGCCTGGCTGTAGGCGAACTCCAGGCCGGTGGCCGAGACCAGCACCTCACCGAAGGTCAGCAGCGCGTACGGCAGCATCTGCCAGAAGATCGACATCGCATTGCCGCCATCCATCACCACCTGGATGCCACCCACCACGATCCAGGCCAGGCCGCTGAAAGCGATGCCGGCGGTCATCCGGCGCAGCGCAGTGGGCTCGAAACCGAAGCGGCGCAGGGCCGGGTACAGCACCAGGTTGTTGAACGGAATCAGGATCATCACCAGCAGCGGGTTCAGCGCCTGCATCTGCGAGGCGGTGAACCAGCTCGGCATCTGCATCTGCTGGCCCTGCAGCACCCAGGTCGAGGCTTTCTGGTCGAACAGCGAGAAGAACGGCGTGGTCAGGGCGAAGATCACCAGCACGCGCAGCACCGAGCGCACGCCTTCCACGGCTTCGGCCGGATGCTGGCCGCGCGCGCGGTCCAGCTGCAGCCAGGTGCCACCACCGATGCCTGCCAGGATCGAGACCAGCGCCAGGCACAGGCAGATCACGATGCCGAGCGAGCCGACCAGGCCGAACGAGGCCACCGCCAGCACCAGGCCGAGCACGGCGATCACCAGGCCCGGACGGCCCTGGCCGGCCACCCGCGTGGTCAGCGCGGTGCGCACCACATTGGCGAACGAATGCGGGTCCTTCGGCGGCAACGGCACCAGCACGTAGCGCTTGCGGCCCAGCCAGAACACGAAGGTGGCGATGAACATCAGGATGCCCGGAATACCGAACGCCCACTGCGGGCCCCAGTTCTTCAGCACCAGCGGGATCAGCAGCGAGGCGAACAACGAGCCGAAATTGATGATCCAGTAGAAGGCGTCGAAGACGATCTTGGCCAGGTGCTTGTTGCTCTGGTCGAACTGGTCGCCCATGAACGAGGCCACCAGCGGCTTGATGCCACCGGCGCCCAGCGCGATCAGGCCCAGCCCGAGGAAGAAGCCGCCACGGCTGCCCTCGAACAGCGCAAGGCACAGATGGCCCATGCAGTAGACCAGGCTGAACCACAGGATGGTGTGGTACTTGCCGAAGAACTTGTCGGCCAGCCAGCCACCGAGCAGCGGGAAGAAATACACGCCGATCATGAAGCTGTGCATGATGTCCTTGGCTTCACCGGCACGGCCTTCGGCCGTGATTTCCTGCAGCAGCAGGGAGGTGATCAGGAACTGCACCAGGATGTTGCGCATCCCGTAGAAACTGAACCGCTCGCAGGCCTCATTGCCGATGATGTACGGGATCTGGCGCGGCATCTTTCCCTGGCCGGCGATGGGGGCGACTGCGTCGTGGCTCATCCTGTAAGGCATTCCTGCAAAACGAAAGGCGCAAGAGTACCGGAACCTGTGCGTGCGAAGCACGCTGCAGGGCTGCATGACAGGCGCGCCAAAGCATGGCAGGCATGTGCGGCCCTGCCGGAAGTCACGGAACCTGCACGGCAAAAGCGTAAACTTATCGTTATGCGCCCCCTCCCCTTTGCCCGCATCCTGTCCAGCTGCCTTGCCCTCATGCTGGCCGTGCCTGCATTGGCACGACCGCAGGCGCCGCCGGCCGCCGGCCTTGCCACGGAGGTGCGGCAATTGACCGTCGCCGCGCTGGAACTGCCCAGCCGTGATGAAGGGCAATGGAAGCAGCGCCGCGAACAGGTGCTGCAGCTGCTGACCGATCTGCAGCCGGATGTGATCTCGGTGCAGCAGGTCCTGCAGCAGCAAGGGCGCAACCCGGCCTGCTGGTTGGCCAGCCGGCTGCGCTACAGCTGCGATTTCGTCACCGCAGACCCGCCGAGCCAGCCGGTCCGGCATGGCAACGCGATGCTCAGCCGGCTGCCGGTCAGCGAGGACGGCGTCACCCTGCTGCATCCGCCGGGCACCTTCAGTGCCGCCGGCATGATGCGCCTGCGGCTGGGCGACAACGACGTCAACGTCTACGTCGCGCGCCTGCGGCCGGAGCCGGATGAGGCCACGGCCCGACAGCATCAGACCAGCGACCTGATGACCTGGATCGGCGCCACGGCCGAGGGCATGCCGAGCCTGATCGCCGGGGATTTTTCCGCAAGCACCGTCGAGCTGGTGCGCAGCACGCCCGGCTTCCAGCCGGCCCGGCGCAATCCCGGCGCACCGGCGGCCAGCGGCGGCGGCGCCAGTGGCCATGGGCTGGATGTGCTGTTCCAGGTCAAGCATTTCGGCGGCATCCGCCAGCAGGCGATCATGCTGCCCGCCGATGGCGACCTGCCCGGCCTGCGCCTGGGCGTGATGGCGACGCTGCGGCTGCAGGACGTGGCTGCCACCACCGAATGAGAACCATGAGGTTGCCGGCCAGCGGCCGGCACTACCGATGCGCAAAAAAAAAGGCCGGGGTCTCCCCCGGCCTTCTGTTGAAGCCGCCGGGCATGGCCCGGCGCTACCGTTCTCAGGCGATCGCTTCCTGGTAACGGCGCTCGACTTCGTTCCAGTCGATGACGTTGAAGAACGCGCCGATGTATTCCGGACGACGGTTCTGGTACTTCAGGTAGTACGCGTGTTCCCACACGTCCAGGCCGAGGATGGGGGTGTTGCCTTCCATCAGCGGGCTGTCCTGGTTGCCGGTGCTCTCGACCACGACCTTCTTGTCCGGGGTCACGCTCAGCCATGCCCAGCCGCTGCCGAAACGGGTCAGCGCAGCCTTGGTGAAGGCGTCCTTGAACTTGTCGAAGCCGCCCAGGTCCTTGTCGATGGCCTTGGCCACGTCGCCCACCGGGTTGCCGCCAGCATTCGGAGCCATCACGGTCCAGAACAGCGAGTGGTTGGCATGGCCGCCACCGTTGTTGCGCACCGGACCCTGCAGGTTCTCGGGCAGCGACTTCAGCTTCTTCACCAGTTCTTCGACCGGCAGGTCAGCGTACTCGGTGCCTTCCAGCGCCGCGTTGACGTTGTTGATGTAGGTCTGGTGATGCTTGGTGTGATGGATTTCCATCGTCGCCGCATCGATATGCGGTTCCAGCGCGTCGTAGGCGTAGGACAGCTTGGGCAGGGTGTAGGCCATGATGCATCTCCTGATTGCGAGGGCACCCGACGGTGTCGGGCGTTGCGCGGTGAATGATGGGGACAGGCCTCCAGATTACCAAGGGGGATGTAAAGGAAATTGCGTCCTGCAGGTGAGCATGCCGGCAATTGTTACGCAGCGGTGACGCGGCGCGCGCCCTCATGCAGGGTGCAGCGCGCAGGCGCTACAGTGGGCGCACCACCCTTGCCTGCTCCTGCCCATGCGCAACCCCCGGCTGTTGATCACTGCCATCGTCCTGCTGCTGCTCGGCCTGGTCGTCAATCATTTCCTGCAGCGGCCGCCGCCGCCGCAGTTCGCGCCCGACCTGCAGGGCACTCCGGCGGCCAACGCACCGGCGCTGCGCAGCAACAGCGACAGCGACAGCGGCCTGCCCGGCTTCCTTCCGGCCGAGGCCCGCCAGACCATCGCGCTGATCCAGCGCGGCGGCCCGTTCCCGCATCGGCAGGACGGCAGCACCTTCGGCAACCGCGAACAACAGCTGCCACAGCGCCCGCGTGGCTACTACCGCGAGTACACCGTCGACACGCCCGGTGCAGGCAACCGCGGCGCGCGGCGCATCGTCACCGGTGGCAACCCGCCCGATGCCTGGTACTACACCGATGATCACTACGAGTCGTTCCGCAGCTTCACCGTACCGGCCTCCGGAGAACGCCCATGAGCCACGATGATTTCGGCCTCGGCCTGCATGACATCAACAATGCCGGCGTCTACGCGATCGACAGCTCCGATATCAGCGCGCTGTCGGCAGCGATGCGCGATGCCGACCTGAAGGTGATCCGGATCGACCTGGAGGGCGTGGGCGACAAGCGCACCCTGCTGGCGCGGCTGGCCGCCCAGCTTGATTTCCCTGCCGGCTTCGGCGGCAACTGGGATGCCCTGTCTGACAACCTGCGCGACCTGCAATGGCTGCCGGCCCATGGCTATGCGCTGTTCCTGGCCGACGTCGATGCCCTGCGCGCCGGTGCAGGCAAGGAGTTCGACACGCTGCTGGACATCCTGGATGAAGCCAGCCGTGACTGGGTAGGTCGCGACGTCCCGTTCTGGGTGTTCCTGTCACAGAGCGAATGACCTGGTAGAGGCCGGCCGGTCGGCATGCACGTGAAGCCCATGGATCATCCACGCATGGCGTGGATCTACCCGGCGCAGCTGGATGCACGGTAGATCCACGCCATGCGTGGATGCGGCACCCTACCGGCTGCCGTTATCTTCCTGCAGCTCTTTCTTGAACGGGATATCCGGCGGCGGACGTGCCACTGCCGGCTGGTCCTGCATGTTCGGATCGGTGAGGCCACAGCCGCCACCGGCCTGCAGGATCGAGATCACGCAGGAAATCTTCGTGCTGGTACCCGGCAACGGAATCTCCATTGCCTTGACGCCCTTGCGCACCCACTCGGCGAGCAGCGATTCCTGCGGCACCCAATACTTGTCGAACGAGGTAGGCGTGTAGTCGTACGGCGGCCGCTTCAGCCATTTGCCGGACTCGGCGATGCGCTCCTTGCTCCACCCGTCGTTGGCCCCACCGGGTGCGCCACGCTCGGCCTTGCCGGCCCCGTCCTGGCCGGCCACGCGTACGCTGCCGTCAGCGTTGAACAGACCATCGCCCTTGCCCGCACTGGTTTGCGCGGCGCCTTGGTTGGCACCGTCGCGATTGCGGCTGGAGGCGCCCCAGTCGTCACCGCGGGCGGGCGTTGCCCAGTTGCCCGGGGCCGGTGCCGGACGGGCGCCCGCCTGTGCGGCGGCGGTACTGGTCGTCGCAGGACGCGCCACGCTGGCGCTGTTCTGGGCCGAACTGCCGGCGGGTGCCGGCGTCGGCGTGGTCGCACTGCCTGCCGCAGTCGACGCGGCAGGTTGCGGAGCGGCAGCAACCTCCCGTTCGCGCACCTGCACCTCGCGCCCGGCAGGCGCACGCACCGTGGGCTCGCGCCCTGCGACGGTGGCCATGCGCACCTGCGGATCGGTCATCGCCTGCACTTCGCGCTCGCGCACCTGCACGTCGCGCTGCGGCACGCGTACCTGGATGTCGGTGGTGCGCATCGGCTGCGGCGCCACCGGCGCTTCAACCGTGCTGATTTCGCGCTCCTGCACCTGTACATCGCGCACGCGGGGAGCCTGCACTGCCACCTCGGGCGTGCGTACCGGCGTTGCTATCGGCGCAGCCTGTACCGGCTGCACGCTGCGCTCGCGCACGGTCGGAATGGTTTCGCGAGGCACGATGCTGACCTCGGTGCGCGGCAGTGCGACCGGCGGCACCACGAATTCGGCGGTCGCCTCTGCAACTTCGGTGGCCTGTACCGGTGAGGGCGGCGGTGCGGCCACCGGCGCCGGCTCCACCTCGGGCGGCGGCGGCACGCTGGCGGTCGGTGCCGTGGCAGCGGCAGTGGAAGACGGCGCAGGTGCAGACGGTTGCGGCCGGGGCGCTGTCGCCGCTCCGGCATCCTGGCCTGCGGTTGCGGCACCGGCCTCTGCGGCGGCAGCCGCCTCGGCACCGGGTTGGTCGCCGCCGCCTTCCTGTGCAGCACGGCCGACGAATTCAATCTGCACGCGCTCACCCTCGCTGCCCTGCTCGTCCGGCGAAGACGTGCGGATCACCGCCACCCAGAGCAGCAGCAGGAAGAACAACAGATGCAGCAACGCGCTGAGCAGTGCCGAGGTCCAGCGCATCCAGCGCTGGTCGCGCGGCGCCGGATCCCAGTCCTGCCAGAACAGGCGGCGCAGGGACGCCCATGGCCCCAGCCCCGGCACGCGCCCCGGAGGCCCGGGCAGCGGCCGCGGCAGCAGCACTGCGATCACCTCGCGCGCGTGGAACGGACGCGGCAGCGGCGTCAGCGTCCGCAGCCAGATCGCCCAGCCGTACGGCAGGCCAGTGCTCTTCTCGAGGATGGGCGGTCGCTGCTGGCGCGCCAGCAGCAGGTCGATGAGTTGCTCGGCTCTGGGCAGAGGCACGCGTTGGCGATCAGGCGGCGTTGCCGCGCGGAATATACGGAGCGTGGCCGCTGTCGTGATCGGTAGCATCACGCACCGCAGTCACCCCCGGCACACGGCCCATCAAGGTCTTCTCGATGCCCTGCTTGAGGGTGACGTCGGCCATGCCGCAACCCTGGCAGCCACCGCCGAAGCGCAGCAGCACCACGCCGTCGGCCGAGACTTCCTGCACGGCGACCTTGCCACCGTGCGAAGCGAGCTGCGGATTGACTTCGTTTTCCACCACCCAATGCACGCGCTCGACCAGCGAGGCGGCATCGCCGGGCGCTTCGCCCTTGATCCGCGGCGCCTTGATCGTCAGCTGCTGGGTACCAGCGGTACCGGGCACGATGTCGATCTCCGCGCCATCGAGCCAGCCAACGCTGCTTGCGTCGACATAGAGCGTGAAGCCATCACAGTCCACCGCCCACTCGTCGCCGAGCAGATCGGTCGGCTCGGCGAACTCCAGCCGGGCGTCGGCACGCGGGGTGCCAGGATCGACCGCACTCAAGCGCACGCCCATGCCGGGCACGCCCTCGCGTTCGATCAGCTTGCGGAAATGGGTCTGGGCAGTGTCGGAGATCTGGATCATCAGGCTATTCTAGCCAAGTAGGCGTCAGCCGCTCATTCGTTTTATACACCGGCCGGCGCATTGTTCAGTCAACACGAGGTGGAGGAACCCATGGCCGACCTGATTCCGCTGGCACAGGCCCGTTGCGTGCCGCGCAAAGGCAGCGACCACAAGCTGGGCGAGGCCCGGCTGGCCGAACTGCTGCCGCAGGTTCCCGGCTGGGAGCTGGCCGAGGCCGGCCAGGCGCTGGTGCGCACGTTCCGCTTCAAGGATTACTACGCCACCATGGCCTTCGTGAACGCGCTGGCCTGGATCGCCCACGGCGAGGACCATCACCCGGACCTCGGCGTCCACTACGACCGTGCCGTCGTCCGCTACTCCACCCACGACGTGGGCGGCCTGAGCGAGAACGACTTCATCTGCGCAGCGAAGACTTCGGCCCTGACGGAGCAACTGAAATGAACGTGCGATTGCTGAGCCTGTCCCTGCTTGCCGTGACCGGCCTGGCCGGCTGCGGCACCTCCGAACCGCCGGCAGCACCGGCTGCCGCACCCACCGAAGTGGCTGCGGTGAAGACCCCGCCGCCGCAGTATCCGCTGGAACTGGCCTGCACCGGCGTGGGCGGCACCAGCACCTTCAAGGTGGTGATCGGCACCGACGGCAAACCCAGCGAGGTCACCCTGCTGACCGGCGCGGGCAACCCGCAGCTGGACGATCTGGCCAAGACCGCCGTGCAGGGCTGGCAGTTCAAGGCAGCCACCCGCAATGGCGAGGCCGTGCCGGCCACGATCCAGGTGCCGGTCAGCTTCAACCCGCCGCAGCCCAAGCCGGACCAGTGCTTCGCCATCGAAGAAAGCCTGCGCCGCGGCGGCTGATCGCCTGCCGGTGACGAGGCCAGCCGACGCCCGCCTCGCCTTTGCCGCCCCGGCCCGTGCCGGGGCGATTGCTTGATGACAAGGAACGCGTCGGTACATGCTGCAGATTCCCCACGAAAACATCTGGATCGCCCTGGCGGTCACCCTCGCTGCGGGCCTTGCCACCGCCATCGGCAGCCTGCTGGTGCTGTTCTCGCGTCGCCCCAATCCGCGCCTGCTGGCCTTCGGCCTGGCCTTTGCCGGCGGCGCGATGGTGTACGTCTCGCTGTCGGAGATCCTCAACAAATCCATCGCCTCGTTTGCGCTGGCCTATGGTGAGCGCACCGGCTTCACCTACGGCACCCTCGCCTTCCTGCTGGGCGTGGTGGTGATCGTGCTGATCGACCACTTCATTCCCAACCCGCATGACAGCCTGGACAAGCAGGACCCGGCCTTCCGCGAGAACAGCCGCGAATACCTGAAGCGGGTCGCCCTGCTGACGTCGGTGGCGATCACCGCGCACAACTTCCCGGAGGGGCTGGCGACGTTCTTCGCGACGCTGGAGAGCCCGTCGGTGGGCATGCCGCTGGCCTTCGCCATCGCCATCCACAACATTCCCGAGGGCATCGCCATTGCGGTACCGGTGTACTTCGCCACGCAGAACAAGTTCTATGCGTTCGCCGCCAGCCTGCTGTCAGGCCTGGCCGAGCCGGTCGGCGCGGCGATCGGCTATGTACTGCTGTCCGGCTCGCTGTCCCACGCCACGTTCGGCTGGGTGTTCGGCCTGATTGCCGGTGTGATGGTGTTCCTGGCGCTGGACGAGCTGCTGCCGGCGGCCAAGCGCTACGCCAAGGGCCACGAAACCGTGTATGGCCTGGTGGCCGGCATGGGTACGCTGGCGATCAGCCTGGTGCTGTTCAAGTGGTGAGGGATTTCCGGCCAACGGGCTGAGCCCCCTCGCGGCTGGCACCCGAACCTTTCTGAATGGTCCCGGGCGGGGTCAGTTCGCGGGGGACGCCGTTAATCCGTCCCTGGAGGCTTGGCCGCGGCATCCATGCCGCGGACACCCCCGCGAACTGACCCCG